>NZ_JAYKKJ010000004.1:0-405537 GCF_035969385.1 Marivivens marinus
AGCCATCGCTGATCCTCCAATTTGCGGGACAAACTATCCCAGTTGGTGGACCACTTTCAGGGGGCTATTCCATCCGGCGCGGTCCTGCGATTGCGCGCCCTGTCGGATGATCCTTTCTTCGGCTACCCCCGGCAAACCGGTCCGGACCGGTTTCTTGCCGTGGCGCCCGCGCCCGACCTGACTGCAGAGGATATTGCGGCCTCCCTGTCTGATCCGGGGGTTCGAAACAGTTTGACCGGAAGCCTGATTGCCGCGGTCAAAGACCGTCCATCGGCGGGCGTTTGTCTGGACGTCAGGCGCGCGCCGGGTCTGGGTGCGGAGGAAATGGAGGCGCTGGCCAACGACATGGCGCAATACCGGGCCGACATCGGCAAGCTGTGCCTGATTGCCGCGCCCGAGGCCGAATTCTGGACGTCGTCCATTGTCACCGGCACCTTTGACCTGACCATTGTGACCGGGTTCCAGGAAACGACAACCATCTTCGAACCTCTGGCCCCAACCCAGTGGTTCGAAGAACGGGTAATGCCGGTGATCGGCGTCATGGACCCGGCCCGGCGCGGGATTGCGCTGGGGACCTTCGGGTCGATCTGGACCAGCGGCAGCGCAACAAGCCGCCCTGTATCCTTTGCCGAAGCATCCTGGCTGATGTCGATGAACGATGGGCAGATCGGATACAGCAGCCGCCTTGGAACCTCACAAATCAGCTATGTGGACGAGGCCCGGCGCCCGAACCGGATCTGGCTGCTGGACGGGGTGTCGTTCTACAATCAACTTGCCGAAGTCGGTGATGGTCCGGCGGTGGTCGTCTGGCCCCTCGGGTTCGAAGATCCGTCGATCTGGCCGATCTTGCGCGCCCCGTCAGGAAACCCCGCGGCCCGTGATGCCCTGCGTGAACCTATCGGGATGCAGGACAGGGTGCTGGAGGTTGGGTCCGGCATCGCCGTGACCCGGATTGATCCGGCCATTGCAGGGGAACGCCAGATCGACGTGGACGACGCCGGGCGGGTTATTGGCCAGCGGATGGTGACGGCGCCGCGCCCGGCAACGGTTGTCCGCACCATGGCGGTTCCCAGTGGAACGGCGTTGTTGACCTTTGACGGCACGATCGCGGAACCCCATTGGTCAACCCTCTTGCGCACCCTCGAAGACAGCCGGATCAGCGCGACGTTCTTCATGACCGATCAACAGATACTTGGGCAAGGGGAGTCCCTGAACGACCTGATCGGGCGCGGCCATACCATTGGCGTGATGATCAAGAGCCACGCCGAACCCGGCACGTTCGAGGCGCGGGTCGAGGATGTGTTCAACAACGGTGCCCAGCAGCTTATTGCGCATCTGACCAATAACCGGACGGCTGCGGCGCGGGCATGGCACCGGCCGCTGGGAAGCCCGTCAACGCCCATGCAGCTGGACGCGACCCTGCGGTTGACCGAGCAGGGCTATCTGCCGATCGGATCGGGGGCCACGGTGCGCGACATCGTCGCCGATAGGGACGGCATGATGGATCAGTTGCGCGATGCGAACCTGTCCGGGCGCCCTGCGGTTCTGACCTTTGATCTGACCAGCCCGACCGCAGACCAAAGTGTCGCCGCGCTGCCACGGGTGTTGCTGGATCTCAGGCGGGACGGTTTCGCGATCCGGTCGCTTGCCGAAGGGACCGGGCTGGCGCACCAGACGCTTATGCCCCCATCCAGCCGGGCCGCTGTCTGGCGCGATACCGTGTCCTATGCCGTTCTTAAATTCTGGTACTTCAAGCTGACCTTCGTTTTCTTGTGCCTTCTGATTTTCGCGGTCATCCGGTCGTTGATCTACCTTGCGCTTGCTTTCATCCGTCGACCGACCCCTCCGATAGATCGGTCGTTCTGCCCCGGAGTCACGGTGATCGTGCCCGCCTACAATGAAAGCAAGGTCATCGTGCACAGCATCAATTCGATCCTGGAATCCGACTACCCAAATTTCGAGGTTCTGGTCGTCGATGACGGATCGTCCGATGACACATCTGCCGTGGTAGACAGGGCCTTTGGGTCGAACCCGCGGGTCCGGCTGATCGCGCAACGCAACGGCGGCAAGTGGAAGGCTGAAAACCGTGCACTCGATCACGTTCGGACGCCGTTCTTCGTGGGTGTTGATGCCGATACGGTGCTGGACCCGAAGGCGCTGTGGTGGCTTGTCCAGCCGTTCAAGGATGAACGCGTCGGCGCGGTGGCAGGTTTTGTCGAGGTCAGCAACCCGCACAACTTCCTGACCTGGTGCCAGGCACTTGAATACCGGGTCAGTCAAAGCGTCACCCGCCGCAGTTTCGAGGTCTTTAACGGCATTTTCGTTGTTCCCGGCGCGATCGGGGGCTGGCGGGTTGCGGCGGTCCAGGCGGCAGGCAAGTATTCCGGCGACACGATCACGGAAGATGCCGATCTGACGGTCGCAGTGCACAGGGCGGGCTACAAGGTCAGTTTTCAGGAAAACGCCCGCGCCTATACCGAGGCACCGTCGCATGTGGCGCCGTTCCTGAAACAGCGACTGCGCTGGACGCTTGGGATGCTTCAGACATCATGGAAACACCGCCGAACGATATCGGAGTTTCAGCCGATCGGGATTATTTCCATCATGGACGCCATCTGGTTCAGCCTGTTGACCAGCTTTCTGTCGCCACTGGTCGATATCCTGCTTTTGTTCATCCTTGTGAAACTGGCGTTCGTCGCCGCCACCGACGGGATGGAAACCATGGGTCCGCTTCCGGTAGCGGTGATTGCAAGCTATTTCGTTTTGCTGGCGCTTGATCTGGTCAACACCTTTGCCGCGTTCTGGTTCGAAAGACGCTTTAGCTGGCGGCTGCTGTTGCTGACCCCGATCCTTCGGTTCGGGTATCGGCAGCTGATCTACATTTCGTCGATCCACGCGGTTATCCGGGCGGCATCGGGGCGGCTTCCCGGTTGGCAGAAACTGCAACGGCGCGCGGCCGAACTTGGGCTGCCACCAGACAGGGTTTCAATGCCCGAGGCGCTTTTCGCGACGCGGCGCAGAAGGGGCCCGACCGAACACGACACAGGAGTTTCCAGCCCGTGAGATACCGTCCCGAGATTGATGGCCTCAGGGCCATCGCGGTGCTTGCCGTCATTGCCTACCACGCCGACGACCGGATCCTGCCCTCGGGGTTCCTTGGGGTTGATGTGTTCTTTGTCATTTCCGGGTTCTTGATCACCGGCCTGCTGGTCCACGACCTGCAAAACGGCACGTTCAGCTTTGGCAGGTTTTACGAACGGCGCGCGCGGCGCATCCTGCCGGTCCTGTTCGTTGTCCTTGCCGCCACGATCCCTGCCGCGATGGTCTTGATGCTGCCGTCGCAACTTGCCGAATTCGGGCAGGGCCTCGTGGCGACGACCCTGTTTTCCTCCAACATCCTGTTCTGGATGAACACGGGCTATTTCATGGCCGACGCCGAACTGAACCCCTTGCTGCACACATGGAGCCTTGCGGTCGAAGAGCAGTTCTATTTCGTCTTTCCCTTGCTGGTCCTGATCGGATGGAAGCTCCCACGGCGGATTGCTGGGGCCGGGATCCTGCTGCTTGTGCTGGCCAGTTTCCTGACCTGCCTTTGGCTGGTAGAGGCCGGGCCATCGGCGAACTTTTACTTGCTGGGATCGCGGGCGTGGGAATTGCTGATCGGGGCAGGGGCGGCGGTGATCGTGGGCCGCGCGGCCTCTGTGCCGGATGGGGTGGCGCATGCCCTTGCGGCGGCGGGACTCGCGGCGGTGTTCTATTCCTTGGCGGCCTTCGACGCCTCGGTCCCGGCACCATCGCTTTACACCCTGCCGCTGGTTCTTGGCACGGCGGCGGTCCTTCTGTTCGCCCGGGGTCCGCTTGTGGCGCTCTTGTCATTCCGGCCGCTCGTCGGGATCGGGTTGATCAGCTATGGGGCCTATCTTTGGCATGTTCCGGTTCTGGTGTTCGCGCGCCTGTGGAATGCGACCCCGCCCAGCCCCACCTACCTTGGGGCCTTGGTGTTGCTGTCGCTTGTATTGGCGACGGCGACCTATTTCCTTGTGGAACGCCCGTTCCGCAAGCGCGGGGCAGAGGCGGTCGTTTCGACCCGCGGCCTGTTGGTTCTTCTGCCGGTCGCTGGCGGCGCAATTGCCCTTGTCGGGGTTGTCTTCGCGTTGGGCCTGACCCGGCCGGACAGTGCGGGCATGACAACCCTGGATCAGGATATCGAAGCGAAGATCGCCACGAACTACGGGCTGCATCCCGACTGTGAAGGGGCGTTCACGCTGTCGCCCAATTGCCGCACCTCGGTCCGGCCCGGTGTTCTGCTTTGGGGTGACAGCTTTGCCATGCATCTTGCGCCAGCCCTGTCGGTCGGGACGCAATGGGACGGGATGATCCAGCACACCAAATCGGTCTGCGCGCCGGTTCCGGGGCTTGCCGTGGTCACGGCCGACTACCCGGAATCCTGGGCTGAAGGCTGTATCGCATTCAATGATCAGGTGCTGGATTGGCTAGCCGAACAGCCGTCGATCAAATACGTTGTCGCCTCGTCGCCCTTCGGGTTGATCCACCATTCGCTGCTACAGTCGAATGGCGAGATGCTGGAGGAAGGTCAGGCGGCAGCGGTCCGGCAAGTGATGATCGACACGACAAGGCGGCTTGAGGCGCAGGGTAAGACACTGGTCTATGTCTCTCCGCCACCTGTGACGGGTGAAAACCTTGGGCAGTGCCTTGTCTCGGTGCTTCGGTCGGATCTGCCGCGGGATTCCTGCGATTTCCTGCGCGAAGATGTGCACCCGGCCAATGAAACCATCTTTGATTTCCTACGCAGCGCCGAACCGGACATCCGGGTTTTCTACCTCGACCGGCTGATCTGTCCGAACGGGGCTTGCGATACGATGGTCGGGTCGACCTTCATGTATCGGGACGCCGGGCACCTTTCGATTGAAGGCTCGCGCTATCTTGGTACCGAACTGCGGTTCTACGACGAGGTTCGACGGCTGGCGGACCGTTAGACCAATCCAGGCCCCAAGACGGAAAACGGCGGTATCCCGGGAGGAGGGGGATACCGCCGTCTCTTTTTGGAGCAGGCACCTCAGGGAGGAGGAGGAAGCGCCTGCCGGTGCGGATCCTGCCGCAGGGAGGAGGAGAGCGGCGTGGATCCTATCTGCCAGGGGCCGCAGGGAGGAGGAGCGCGGCGGCTGGCTGAATTTTCAGGCGATGGGGCCAGGGAGGAGGAGAGGCCCCATCGCCGTTGTCACGGCCCGCAACTAGGGAGGAGGAGAAGCGCGGGTCGTTCTGTCAGGGCCGCAGGGAGGAGGAGGCAGCCCCGATGTCTTGGCTCAGGCGCGCTTGGCAGCTTCCAAAGCGACGCCCTTGATCATCGAGCGCGAGATGCCGATATCGGCAAGGTCACGGTCGGTCATCACGGCCAGTTCATTCAGTGTGTCGCGATAGACGCGGTTCTTGCGGGCGCGTTCGGCCAGTTCGGCGCGCAGACCCGACAGGCGGGCCATCAGCGGGAAACGGGCAGCGCGAAAATCAGTTGCGTATGCCATGTTCATTCTCTCTTTCATCATCATCTTCGGTTTGGCGCGGCAGGCTGGTCTGTGACCGTTTGCGCTATCGCCGCGTCGTTGAAGTCAATTTGGGGCCAATGCTGCGGATGCACAATCCGGCTTTTCATCAATGCTGCCATGCAGCATTTGCATGTCACTCGCGTCCGGCGAATGTCTGCGCACAACTATTGGTCAGTCCTGCTAAGTGACCCAGCGTAAAGGTAAATTTTTCGCGAGAATCCGGGGGGCTTGCACTTGACAGGAATCTTCGACAATCCTTCCGGGCACCGCCGCGGACAGAAGGGAACGCAGCCATGACCGTATCGAAAGAGCAGATCACAGCCGCGCTGAGCAAGGTCGGTTTGCCGGATGGGGGCGATCTGATCAGCCGCGACATGATCCGCGCCCTGACGGTAGATGGCGGCACCGTCCGCTTTGTGATCGAGGCGCCGACGCCCGAAGCCGCACGCGGCATGGCCGCTGTTCAGCAGGCCGCCGAGGCCGCTGCGCGTGCTGTGCCGGGTGTTGATACGGTATCGGCCGTGCTGACCGCGCATGGTCCGGCCGCGCCCAAGGCGCCGCCGCCGGGAGAGCCGCCCAGCCTGAAGATCGGCGGTCACCCGACCCCGCAACAGGGCGGTCCCGCGGGCGTGCCGGGCGTGAAACACATCATCGCCATCGGATCGGGCAAGGGCGGCGTGGGGAAATCCACTGTGTCGTCCAACCTTGCGGTCGCGCTGGCCCGACAGGGCCGCAAGGTGGGCCTGCTGGACGCGGATATATATGGTCCGTCGCAGCCCCGGATGATGGGCGTGTCGAAGCGCCCAGCCTCGCCCGATGGCAAGACGATCATCCCATTGCAGGCGCATGGCGTCACCATGATGTCCATCGGCCTGATGGTGGACCCGGACAAGGCCGTGGTCTGGCGTGGCCCGATGCTGATGGGGGCGCTGCAACAGATGCTGGGGCAGGTCGCCTGGGGAGAACTGGACGTTCTGCTGATCGATCTGCCTCCGGGCACCGGTGATGTGCAGCTGACGCTCTGCCAGCGCACCGCGCTAACCGGGGCAATCGTCGTGTCGACCCCGCAGGATGTGGCGCTTTTGGATGCGCGCAAGGCGATCGACATGTTCCAGACCCTGAAGACCCCGATCCTTGGTCTGATCGAGAACATGTCCACCTATGTCTGCCCCAATTGCGGGCACGAGGCGCATCTGTTCGGACACGGCGGTGTCGGGGCCGAGGCCGACAAGATGGGCGTCCCGCTTCTGGGGGCCTTGCCGATTGATCTGGATACCCGGTTGGCCGGGGATGGTGGCACGCCCATCGCGGCCGGCGACAGCCCGATGGCCGAGGCCTACGCGCAATTGGCCCGCGGCCTCGTCGCTGGGGGGGTGGCGTGACCATTCGCCCGGCCCGGCCTGCGGATTGGCCGCAGATCTGGCCGATCCTGCGCGACACGTTTCGGGCAGGCGAAACCTATGCCATCGACCCGGAGATCACGGAACAGGCGGCGCGGACATATTGGATGGACAGCCCCGCGGCCTGCTATGTCGTTGAAGAGGCGGGGCAGGTGCTGGGCACCTATTACATCCGCACCAATCAGGCGGGCGGCGGGGCGCATGTGTGCAACTGCGGCTATATGACCGCACCCGAGGCGCAGGGCAGGGGGCTGGCGCGGGCCATGTGCGAGGCCTCGCAGGATCAGGCCCGCGCACTGGGTTACAAGGCCATGCAATTCAACTTTGTCCTGTCCACCAACATCGTCGCCGTCGGCCTATGGCAGCGTTTGGGGTTCGAGGTGGTGGGGCAACTGCCGCGCGCCTTCAATCACCCTTCCAAGGGGCTGATCGATGCGCTTGTCATGTACAAGTGGCTGGCGGACTAGCCCAAATACCCAATCAACAACGTCGTGGCGCGAGCAGGTTCCGGGATTTTCTGGAATCCGCCGGGTTTGATGCGCGAATCAAGGGCGAAATGGGTGCTGGGAAACTATGGAATCATGGGGTATCGGGCCACTTTTTGCGATGCTGCATGAGAATTTTACGATTTTCCGGGAAATCATGGGATTTTTCGTATGCCTCACGTCGCCACTATATATTGTGCCTAGTCCAACAATGACATCCATAGGTCGTATGCATTTGCACTGAATTCACACAAGATGCTGTTTTTGACCCGTCTTCCGGACAAGGTATTGTGCCTGGGTGGCGCAAAAAACAGTTGATTACCATGAAATCCCATGGCATCCCTTGGTCATCGAAAGGCAGACGGGCACATCGAACAAGGGGCAAAAGAACCCCACCGGCAAAATCGCAGGTTTCATACAGGCACCCGCTTCCTTCGAACAAAGAGATCCGGCGCGCGAGCGAGCAGACATCCCCCCAGGTGGCGCGCGCAGTCGGACATCCCGAAAGGGACGAGGGCGGCGGATCGGACAGTGGCAGCAGTCCGATCCGCCGTTTCCTTTCCGGGGTCAGGTTTAACGGGGGCAGGGCAAGGAAAGGGCCGCGGGACAGTGGTTCTGAGTTTCACAGGCGAATACGTCCAGAAAGTGGACGGGAAAGGTCGGATGTCCATTCCGGCCGATTTTCGCCGTGTGCTGGAATCTGGCGATCCCGCCTGGACCGAGGGGCTGACCCCCGCGCTTTACCTGCTGTACGGCGACCACCTGAAAGAACAGCTGCACGTCTATACCGTCGAGGAATTCAACGCCCTGGCTGGCCGCATCAAGGCGATGCCGCTGGGCGACCCGAACCGCAAGCGCCTGTCGCGCCTGTTCCTTGGTCAGTCGATCAAACTGGACGTGGACAAGGATGGCCGCGTGGTCATGCCGATCCGCCAGCGTCAGAAACTTGGCCTGACCGAGGGCGAGGTCTATTTCTCGGGCGTTGGCGATCATTTCGAGATCTGGAAGGCCGAGACCTTCGGCGCCACGGTCGGCGAGGAATTGTCCGACTGGCTGGCCGAACAGCCAGACGACTTCGATCCATTGTCCTTGTTGGGAGGATAGGGGATGGAACGCGCTGCCACGCCTGACCAAACCGCCCACATCCCCGTTCTGCTTCGGCCGCTGATCAAGGCGGTCGCGCCGGTGTCCGGCGTCTGGCTCGACGGAACATTCGGGGCCGGGGGCTATACCCGCGCCCTGCTGGCCGCCGGGGCCGAAAAGGTGATCGGCGTGGACCGCGACCCGCTGGCCTTTGAAATGGCCGCGCCCTGGGTTGGTGACTATGGCGACCGGCTGGAACTGGTCGAGGGCACGTTTTCGCGGTTGGATGACTACGGCACCGATCTTGACGGCGTGGTGCTGGACCTTGGCGTGTCGTCGATGCAGCTGGATCTTGCCGAACGTGGGTTTTCCTTCATGAAGGATGGCCCGCTGGACATGCGGATGAGCCAGTCCGGCCCCAGTGCCGCCGATCTGTGCAACACGGCGGACGAAGCGGAACTGGCTGATATCATTTACCTTTACGGGGAAGAGCGGGCCAGCCGCCGGATCGCCAAGGCGATTGTCAAGGCGCGTCCGCTGACCACCACCCTGCAACTGGCCGAGGTCGTGCAATCCTGCCTGCCGCGCCAGAAGCCGGGCCAAAGCCACCCCGCGACCCGGACCTTTCAGGCGCTGCGGATCGCGGTGAATGACGAATATGGCGAGCTGTACATGGGGCTGACCGCCGCCGAGCGGGCGTTAAAGCCAGGCGGCCTGCTGGCGGTCGTGACGTTTCATTCGGTCGAGGACCGGATGGTCAAACGCTTCATGCAGGCGCGGGCGGGCGGCACCGGCAACGCCAACCGCTATGCCCCGCAGCTTGAACAGGACAAACCCGCCTTCGAGATCCTGACCCGCAAAGCCGTTGGCCCGGACGAACAGGAACTGGCGGAAAACCCGCGGTCGCGGTCGGCAAAGCTGCGGGTGGCGCGGCGCACGGATGCGCCTGCGGGAACGGTGGACCGGGCGGCGCTGGGAATGCCGCTGTTGAAGGGGGAAAGGTGATGCGGGGGCTGCTATACGTCTTCTCTGCACTGGTCGTCATGGCCCTTGGCTATTGGGCCTATCACGAAAATTATACCACGCAGACCGCCATCCGCGAGGTGCGGGGCCTGCATCGCGAGATCGGCGAGGCGCATGAGAAACTGGGCGTTCTGCGCGCCGAATGGGCCTATCTGAACCGGCCCGACCGGCTGCGGGATCTGGCGGAACTGAATTTTGACCGGCTGGGATTGCTGCCGCTGATGCCTGACGGCTTTGGCCGGGTGGATCAGGTGACCTATCCGCCGGAACCGCTGTTCCCTGTCGTCAACCCGATCGAGGTTTCCAGTGATGCCCGCGCCGGGGAGGAGCCGCTATGATCCGCACACCGCTGCGCCCGCTTGCCCGCATTCTGCGTGCCCGCGCCAACGGCGAAAACCCGTCCGAGATCGAGGCCGAAAACCGCCGCCAGCGGCATGAGCAGATGCGCGATCGCGCCCGAAACCGCGCCGAAAGCCGTCTTTTGGTTCTGGGCCTGTGCTTTTTCGCGGCCTTCGGGGCCATCGGCCTGCGCATGGGGGCAATTGCCGCTACAGAGCCGGAAGAGCCGCGCACAGCGGCCGTCGGCAACCCGATCATCGGTCAGCGGGCCGATATTCTGGACCGCAATGGCCGCATCCTCGCGACGAACTTCGACACCCACGCGCTTTACGCGCAACCGCCGCAGATGATCGACCCGCGCGGCGCTGCCGACGGTCTTGCGGCGATTTTCCCGGAACTGGACGCGGACGACCTTTACGAAGATTTCACCGGTTCGCGGAAGTTCCTGTGGATTCGGCGTCAGATCAGCCCCGAACAGATGCAGGCGGTCCATGATATCGGTGACCCCGGCCTTCTGTTCGGCCCGCGCGAGATGCGTCTTTACCCCAATGGGTCCATCGCGGCGCATATCCTTGGCGGTGCGGGCTATGGCCGCGAAGGCGTGGATTCCGCCGAGGTGATCGGCGTCGCCGGGGTTGAACGCCAGTTCGACGATTACCTGCGCGACCCGGCCAATGAAGGCGAGGCACTTGAACTCTCCATCGACCTGACCATTCAGGCGGCGCTGGAGCGGGTGCTTCAGGGCGGCATGATGCTGATGAACGCCAAGGGCGCCTCGGCGGTTCTGATGGATGTGCACACGGGCGAGATCATCGCCATGGCCAGCCTTCCGGATTTCGATCCGAACAACCGGCCCCGTCCCCTGACCGAAGGCGACCAGTCCGACAGCCCGCTGTTCAATCGCAACGTTCAGGGGCTTTATGAACTTGGGTCGACCTTCAAGATCTTCACCGTTGCGCAGTCGATGGAACTGGGGCTGACCAACCCATCGACCATGATCGATACGACCATGCCCCTGCGGGTCGGCGGCTTTCCGATTAACGATTTCCACTACTACGGGCCGCAACTGTCGGTCACGGATGTGATCGTGAAATCGTCGAACGTCGGCACCGCCCGGATCGCGATGGAAATCGGGGCGGAACGGCAGCAGGACTTCCTGCGCGAGCTTGGCCTGATGGACCCAACCACGGTCGAGATGGTCGAGGCACCGACAGGCCGCCCGATCTTCCCGCAGACCTGGCGCGAGGTGAATACGGTCACGATTTCATATGGGCACGGGCTGTCCACCTCTCCGCTGCACCTTGCGGCGGCCTATGCGACAATTGCCAATGGCGGCACCCGCGTGGCGCCGACCCTTCTGGTGCAAGACGGACCGCAACGGGGCGAACGTGTCCTGTCGCCCGAGGTCGCCGACGCCGCCGTCGACATGCTGCGGCAGGTCGTGGTGCGCGGCACCGCGTCTTTCGGCGAGGTGGCGGGATACGAAGTGGCGGGCAAGACCGGCACGGCGGAAAAACCCAACCCGCGCGGCGGTGGCTATATGGATG
Organism: Marivivens marinus; assembly: GCF_035969385.1. Classification (NCBI taxonomy): domain Bacteria; kingdom Pseudomonadati; phylum Pseudomonadota; class Alphaproteobacteria; order Rhodobacterales; family Paracoccaceae; genus Marivivens; species Marivivens marinus. The sequence goes on from NZ_JAYKKJ010000004.1 coordinate 11,439, forward strand.
ACAAGGTGATCGCGACCTTTGCCAGCCTGTTCCCCGCTAGCAACCCGCAATATGTGCTGGTTGTGTCACTGGATGAACCCACCGAAACCAGCGGCGATGAACCGCGCCGCACTGCGGGCTGGACCGCGGTTCCTGTTGCGGCAGAGATCATCCGTCGCGTCGCGCCGCTGTTGGGGTTACGGCCACAGATTGAACCTGCCACGGTGACGGGTGTAACACTCACCTCGAACTAGAACCGGCAAGGCGGGGCAGAGATGGCAGGCACGGGCGCGACAGGACAGAAACGATCAACCCTCGGCGCGCTTGGGCTTACGGCGCGCGGTGGGGCGGATGCGATCATTACCGGGATCACGGCTGACAGCCGCGAGGTGCGCGAAGGCACGCTGTTCGCCGCCTTGCCGGGGATCAAATTCCACGGGGCCGAATTCATCCAATACGCCCTGCCCATGGGGGCGGCCGCCATCCTGACCGATTTCGAAGGCGAACGCATTGCCGCTGACGTGCTGGAAGGGACAACCGCCGCGATCGTCGTGGCCGAGGACCCGCGCCAGACGCTGGCCCAGACCGCCGCGCTGTGGTTCGGGCGGCAGCCGGGGACGGCGGTGGCCGTGACCGGCACCAACGGCAAGACCTCGGTGTCCACCTTTTGCCGGATGATCTGGGAAGAACTGGACCGCAAGGCTGTCAACCTTGGCACCACCGGGGTCGAAGGCTATTGGACCAATCCGCTGAAACACACGACGCCCGATCCGATCACCCTGCACCGGGTCATGGCCGAGGCCGCAGAGGCCGGTGTCACCCATCTGGCGATGGAGGCGTCGAGCCATGGGCTGGATCAGCGGCGGCTGGATGGGGTGGTTCTGAAGGCGGCGGGGTTCACGAACTTCACCCAGGATCATCTGGACTACCACAAGACCTTCGATGCCTATTTCAACGCGAAGATGGGCCTGTTTACCCGCGTTCTGCCCGATGATGGGGTGGCGGTGATCAATATCGACGACCCGAAGGGGCTGGAGGTGGCCAATATCGCCGAGGATCGGGGTCAGCGTACGATACTGGTCGGAAGTGACGAGGCGGCAGATCTGCGGCTTCTGGGCCAGCGGTTCGATGCGACCGGGCAGGACCTGCGGTTTTCCTGGGGCAGCAAGGTGTATACTGCCCGGCTGAACTTAATTGGTGGGTTTCAGGCGCAGAACGTCCTTCTGGCGGCGGGGCTGGTGATCGGGGCCGGCGAAGATCCGGCGCATGTCTTTGATACCCTGCCGCATCTGACAACCGTCCGGGGCCGGATGGAACTGGCCGCCACGCGGACCAATGGCGCGGCAGTCTATGTGGATTATGCCCATACGCCCGACGCGGTTGAAACCGCGCTCAAGGCGATCCGCCCCCATGTCATGGGCCGGATCGTTGCCATCGTCGGCGCGGGCGGCGACCGTGACGCGGGCAAGCGCCCGCTGATGGGCAAGGCGGCGGCAGAGTTTGCCGACGTGGTGATCGTGACCGATGACAACCCGCGCAGCGAAGACCCGGCCAGCATCCGCGCGGCTGTCATGGAAGGCGCAATAGCGGCGGGTGGAGAGCCGACAGAAGTCGGCGACCGGGCCGAGGCGATCCTGCGGGGCGTGGACGCCCTGCAACCGGGTGACGCGCTGCTGATCGCGGGCAAGGGCCATGAAACCGGGCAGATCGTCGGCGATCTGGTTCTGCCCTTTGACGATGCCGAACAGGCTAGCATCGCCGTGGCCGCGCTGGAGGGCCGGATATGACCGCGCTTTGGACCGCAGCCGAGGCCGCAGCCGCAACAGGTGGGACAGCGACGACCGACTGGGCCGCAACAGGCGTGTCCATTGACACCCGCACGATCCAGCCGGGCGATCTGTTCGTGGCCCTGACAGCCGCGCGGGACGGGCATGACTTCGTGGCGCAGGCGCTGGCCAAGGGCGCGGCGGCGGCGATGGTCACACACCGCCCGGAAGGCGTGGCCGAAGATGCGCCCCTGCTGATCGTGGACGACGTGCAATCGGCGCTGGAACGGCTGGGGCAGGCGGGCCGCGCCCGCAGCAAGGCCCGCGTTGTCGCGGTGACGGGATCGGTCGGCAAGACCTCGACCAAGGAAATGCTGCGCGAGGTGTTGTCGCGGCAGGGTCGCACCCATGCCTCTGTCGCCTCCTACAACAACCATTGGGGCGTGCCGTTGACGCTGGCGCGGATGCCGGTCGACACGGATTATGCGGTGATCGAGATCGGGATGAACCATCCCGGCGAAATCGCGCCCCTGTCGCGGATGGCCCGGCCACACGTGGCGATGATCACCACCGTTGCCGCCGCCCATCTGGAGGCCTTTGGCCGGATCGAAGGCATCGCCAGCGAAAAGGCGTCGATCATCGCCGGGCTGGACGAGGACGGCACCGTCGTCGTGCCCGCCGACCTGCCGGAGAATGTCTATGGGGTCATCGACATCGAAACCTATACCGATGGTCCGCGCCGCTGGTTCGGGACAGAGGATGACAACCCCTGGCACCTTCTGGACGTGCGGGCGGGGGCTGATTGCACCGTGGTCCGGGCGCATCTGCCCGAGGTCGGGGAACTGGTGTTCAAACTTTCGGTCGCGGGGCGGCATTTCGCGGTCAATGCGCTGGGCGTGCTGGCCGTGGTCGATGCGCTGGGGGCAGACCCGATCCTTGCGGCCCATGATCTTGTCCACTGGCTGCCGCCCGAAGGGCGCGGGACGCGGGAAAAGGTGGCCTTGGACCCGGCGCGGTCCGACGACTGGTTCGACCTGATGGATGACGCCTTCAACGCCAACCCCACGTCGCTGTCCGCCGCGCTTGAGGTGCTGGCCGCCACCGCGCCGCGAGACGGGGTGGGCCGCGTGCACAAGGGGCGGCGGATCGCCGTGCTGGGCGACATGCTGGAACTTGGACCGGAAGAACTGGCCCTGCACGCGGGCGTAGCAAATGACCCGTCGCTTCAGGCGGTCGATACGGTCCATTGTTCCGGTCCCCGGATGAAATCCCTGTGGGAGGCGCTGCCCGAAGGCAAGCGCGGCCGCTGGACCGAAAACGCCGAGGACATGGCCGCCCAGTCCCACCGCCTGATCGACGCGGGCGATGTCGTGCTGGTGAAGGGATCGAAGGGGTCCAAGGTTTCCCTTGTCGTTGACGCGCTGCGTAAATTGGGGCAAGGCCGCAGAACTTCCGAAGAAGGGGCTTGAGTATATGCTGTATTGGTTGACCGCGCTGTCCGACGGGGGGGATGTGTTCAACCTCTTCCGCTATATCACCTTCCGGGCCGGGGGGGCGTTCTTTACCGCGCTTCTGTTCGGCTTCGTGTTCGGGCTGCCGCTGATCAACGTGCTGCGGCGCAAGCAAGGCAAGGGCCAGCCGATCCGCGACGATGGCCCCGAAAGCCATTTTTCCAAGGCCGGGACCCCGACCATGGGCGGGCTGTTGATCATCGCGGCGCTGACCACCTCGACCCTTCTTTGGGCGCGTCTGGACAACGGGTTTGTCTGGCTGGTGATGTTCGTGACCCTTGGCTATGCGCTGATCGGGTTCGCCGACGACTATGCCAAGGTGCGCAAGCAGACGACCGCGGGCGTGTCCGGTAAGGTCCGGTTATTGCTGGGATTTTTGATTGCGGCGATTGCCGGGTATTGGGCAGCGTGGTTGCATCCGGCGGACCTGACGGGCCAGGTGGCTTTCCCGGTGTTCAAGGAATACCTGCTGCCGCTGGGGGTCCTGTTCGTCCCCTTCGCGATGATCGTGATCGTGGGCGCGGCGAACGCGGTGAACCTGACGGACGGGCTGGACGGGCTGGCGATCATGCCGGTGATGATCGCGGCGGCGACCTTTGGGGTCATTGCCTATGCGGTGGGCCGGGTCGACTTTACCGAATATCTGGACGTGCACTATGTCCCCGATACCGGCGAGTTGTTGATCTTCTGTGCTGGGCTGATCGGCGGCGGGCTGGGGTTCCTGTGGTATAACGCGCCGCCGGCCGCTGTTTTCATGGGCGACACCGGGTCGCTGGCCCTAGGTGGCGCGCTGGGGGCGATTGCGGTCGCCACCAAGCACGAGATCGTTCTGGCCATCGTTGGCGGGCTGTTCGTGGTCGAGGCGCTGTCGGTCATCATTCAGGTGCTCTACTTCAAGCGGACCGGAAAGCGGGTGTTCCTGATGGCCCCGATCCACCACCACTACGAGAAAAAAGGCTGGGCCGAACCGCAGATCGTGATCCGGTTCTGGATCATCTCGCTGATCCTCGCGATGATCGGGCTGGCCACGCTCAAGGTGCGCTGACCCCCGCGAAGACGTGATTTTGGACAGGGCGTCGGCCCGTGCTATCTTTCCTGCAAACAGGGAGGAGACCATGGACAGACGCGCCTTTCTTGCCGCAACCGCCTTTGGGCTGGCCGCCGCGCAGGCGGGTCGTGCCGAACCGGTCCTTCGGGACGACGGGTTGCATGATCAGCCGTTCTTTCTGGACAGTTTCCTTGAGATGGGACCGGACCTTGAAGAGGCCGCCGCGCAGGGCCGCGGTCTGATCGTCCTGTTCGAACAGCGTGGGTGTCCCTATTGCCGGGAACTTCACGCTGTGAATTTCGAACGGACCGAGATCACCGACTATCTGACCGCGCATTTCGATGTTGTTCAGCTTGATCTTTGGGGATCACGCGCGGTCATCGACTTTGACGGGGAAGAGCTGGAAGAGCGGGACCTTGCCCGTAAATGGTTCGTGAACTTCACCCCGACGCAGGTGATTTTCCCGGCGGCCAACGCGGGCACCACGGACCTGCGCGCGGCGGAGGCGTTCCGGATGCCCGGATATTTCAAGCCCTTCCATCACTTATCCGGCCTCGAATACGTGGCGACTGGCGAATACCTCAACCAGCCGTTCCAACGATATTTGCAGGACAAGTTCGCGGCGCTGGCCGAACAGGGCATCGACCCGGACGTTTGGTGAAATCTGATCAAATCCATTGAAAAATAACGGGTTTTCGGGGTGATTTGATCAAAACAGACGCAAATTCTGTTGCATGGGAACAACGGCGGGGGTCAGCGACCCCTGCAAAGCGAAATATTCGCATCTTGCGAAAAATCTTCTCTTGCAACGACTCATGCGATGCCCCACATGCGCCTCCACAGACGCCAACGCACGCGCCTCTGGCCGGTCATGCAGTCACGCTGACACGTGTTTACGTAGCGACGGTAACGTCTCCTTTTGGAAGTGAGCGGTCATAGATGGCCGGGTCTAGTTGGAGATGAATATGACTGCAGTGTTCACCGGGGCCGAAACGGCTCTGCCGGTCGAGTATACCTCTCGCCTTGATGCCTACATCGCGACCGCCGACTTTGATCGCCCGACGCTGGTGGTCGATGTGGACCGCGTGGAAACCCAGTATCGCGCCCTGAAGGCTGGCCTTGGCCGTGCCGATATCCACTATGCCGTCAAGGCGAACCCGGCGGGGGCGATCCTGCGCCGTCTGGCCGGGCTTGGCTCGAACTTCGATGCCGCCTCCCGCGCCGAGATCGAGGCCTGCCTTGAGGCCGGGGCGACCCCGGACCGCATTTCCTTTGGCAACACCATCAAGCGCCCGGCCGATATCGCCTGGGCCGCTGCGCAGGGCATCTCCCTGTTCGCCGCCGATGCCGAGGAAGAGCTGGAAAAGATCGCCGAAAACGCCCCCGGCGCGCAGGTCTACATCCGCCTGATCGTTGAGGTGTCCGAAGCCGACTGGCCGCTGACCCGCAAGTTCGGCTGCGATGCCGACGAGGCGCTACGCCTGCTGGACGTGGCGAAATCGCTGGGCCTGTCGCCCATCGGTTTCTCCTTCCACGTCGGTTCGCAGACCCGCAAGGCCACCATGTGGGCCCCGGCGCTGGACGCGCTCGCCCGCACCTGGCACGCCGCCCGCGCCGCAGGCCACGAATTGACCCTTCTCAACATCGGTGGTGGCTTCCCGGCCTTCTACGATGAAGAGGTGGACGCGCCCGAAGCCTATGCTGCCGACGTGATGCGCATGGTCACTGACCGTTTCGGCGATGTCGCCCGTATCATGGCCGAACCGGGCCGGGGCATGGTCGCCGAGGCCGGGACCATCGTCGCCGAGGTGCTGATGGTGTCGCGCAAGTCGACCCGCGACCTGCACCGCTGGGTTTTCCTGTCGATCGGCCGTTTCTCGGGCCTCGCCGAAACCGAGGGCGAAGCAATCCGTTACCGGTTCGAAACCGCCCGCGATGCGGACCAGATGGGCCCCTGCATCATGGCAGGCCCGTCCTGCGACAGCGCCGACGTGCTGTATGAAAAGCGCCCGATGCCGCTGCCGCTGACGCTGAAGGCCGGTGACCGGGTTCTGATCCGCAACACCGGGGCCTATACCTCGACCTATTCTTCGGTCAATTTCAACGGCTTCCCGCCGCTGGCTGTGGTCTGTATCTAAGCTGACCCTGAAATCCGATCACTTTGCGCCGTCCGCGAACGCGGGCGGCGCTGCTCGTTTCTGAGCATGCCCGACCGCGACGGTATGCAATCGTGTGCCGCTAAGTGTCTTAAAGGAAACGATTTTTCCTGTGGACATATGCGTGTGGGGCGCTAGGGTGCCGCCACGTTACCCCTAGGTCCGACCATGGCTGTGATCACCGAACACCCGCTGCGCTATCAGCTTGCCAATGAACTGCACGCCCGTCCCTTCCCGTCGATGAAGGCGCCGGGGCGCGCGGCCTATCTGGCGCTGAAACCTGCCGAAAGGGCGGCGGCACGGGACAGGGACGCGGACCGCGCCCATCTGATTGCCCTGCTGGACCGGTTCGGGGCGCAGCACCCGCAGCCCGGCGCGACCCATTACTTCGGCCAGATCGGCAAGCATTTCCTGAAATGGGAAAGCCATACGGAATTCGTGACCTACACGATCCTTGGCGAAGGTGTTGCGGAACGTCCCTTTGACGCCGCAACCTTTGGCCTGTTCCCCGAAGACTGGCTGGCCGCCGCGCCCGGCACCCGTGTCACATCGGCCCTGATCCGGGTCGAGGTGGCAGAGGGCGACGAGGGGATCATCGACAAGGTGGCCGATTGGTTCGTCCCCGAAAGCCTTGCCATCAGCCGGGTGCTGGAGGATGAACTGGTTGTGGCCTCGGATTTCCGGATCGACCATGGCGGCCACATGCGGTTCGCCATCTTCGCCCGGCCCCAGACCGGTGCCCGCCGCATTGGCCGGGTCCTGCAACGTCTGTGCGAGATCGAGACCTACAAGGCCATGTCGATGCTGGGCCTTGCCAAGGCCCGCGACCTGTCGGGCCGTCTGGGGGCGCTGGACCGGCGGCTGACCGATCTGGTGGAAGGAATGCAGGACGACGCGACCAAGCCCGCGGAAACACTGCACGCGCTTCTTGCAGTCTCGGCCGAGTTGGAAAGCGTGGCGGCGCGAGCCTCGTTCCGATTTGGCGCGACGGGGGCCTATGAGACCATCGTCAACCAGCGGATCGAGATCCTGCGCGAGGACCGGTTTCAGGGCCGTCAGACATTTGCCGAGTTTATGATGCGCCGGTTCGACCCGGCGATGCGCACGGTGAAATCCACCGAATACCGGCTTCAGGCGCTGACCGACCGCGCGGTCCGGGCCAGCGACCTTTTGCGGACACGGGTTGATGTGGAACGATCTGCGGAAAACAAGGCGCTGCTGGAGGCGATGAACCAGCGCGCGGAACTGCAACTGCGTCTGCAGCAGACGGTCGAGGGGCTGTCGGTGGTGGCGATCAGCTACTACGCGCTGAACCTGTGCATCTACCTGCTGACCCCCCTTGCCAAGGCGGTTCACCTTGACAAGGGGTGGCTGGCGGCAGGGCTTACTCTGCCGGTTGTAGCGGCCGTGTGGTGGATGGTGCGGCAGATCCGGAAGAAACTGCACTGACCGCGCGGGCACCCGCGATGATCGAGGCGAGCGCGAGCAGGGCCGCGATCGACAGGGTCGGCACCCCGGCCAGACCCGCGCCGACTGTGCAGCCGCCGGCAAGCACGCCGCCCAGACCCATCAGCGCCCCACCAAGGACATAGCGCCCGGTTTCGCGCGGCGTGGTGAAGCTTTGCCACTGGAAGTCGCGGAAGATCACAGAGGCCACGAGCGCCCCCACCAGAACCCCACCGACCAACCCGGTGCCAAAGCTGCCCGGGATCGAGGTGGAGGCAACCGTGAAGAACAGGGTTTCGGCCCAAGGTGAGGTGAAGGACAGGCTTTCCAGCGCGATGGGGTCGAAATCGTCATAAAGGACAAAGCCGGTTCCGGCCCAGCCCAGCGGGACAAGCGCCCCGATCAGTAGCCCGCCAAGCGCCAGTTTCCACGACAGGCGCACCCGCACCGCCAGTGCGATGGCGGCCACGGCCACGACAGCGACCCAGATCGCGACAGGGCCGGGCAGGGCAGGGTCCAGCGCGACGGTGACGCTGCCAAGCGTGGTCCGGACCGGGGCCAGAAGCCCCTTGAGCGCGGCATGGGCGGTGATGGCAAAGACGGCGATGACCGTCAGCGCCCGCAAGTTGCCCGAGGCGCCCAGCACGGTCAGCCGGGACACACATCCCCGGGTCAGCACCATGCCCGCGCCAAACAGCAGACCACCGACAACAATTGCCACGATCGGAAGATCGGAGGCCATGAACCGATGCGCCCCGAAATCGACCCAGCCGCGCGAGACGGCCCATTGGGTGCCCAACAGGGCCACGGCCAGCGCGATCAGCCAGACCGCCCCGGCGCTGGCGCGCTCGCCAGGATCGCCCGCAACCGCGCGGCGCAGACAGAACCGGCTGCGCTGTGCCAGCACGCCAAAGGCAAGGCCCAGAAGCCCGCCGAACCAGACCGCCGCCTGCGGCGCGGTCAATGTCTCGAAGCCAAAGGATTCAAACATCTGCATATTCTCCTGTCTGCATGAGGTGGGCCATAGATCGGGCGGCCGAGTCCTGCAAACCGGTGGGGCGGGACGGGGTTGCGGGCTGGCCGTCAAAGCGGAACGGGCGTTTCCGGTCAGGAACTGGGCCGGGAAATTGTTCCATGCGCGGGGCGCTGGCCGCCGATTCCGGTCCTATTTTCCATGTTTTGCGGCGGGCCTGAGGGTGCTTGACCTTGCCCGCGGGGCGGCACAGGCTCGGCCCTGAAATCCGCAGTGCACAGGCCCGCCATGACCCCCTTTCCCATCTCTGAAACCTCACCCATCGAACATGGCAGCGGCCTGCCGGACAGCGCCAACGTGGTCGTTGTCGGGGGCGGTGTGACCGGCGTGATGACCGCCTATTGGCTGGCGCGGGCGGGGCAGCGGGTTGTTCTGGCCGAAAAGGGGCGCATCGCGGGGGAACAATCCAGCCGCAACTGGGGCTGGATCCGGCAACAGGGGCGCGACCCGGATGAATTGCCGATCATGGTCGAGGCGAACCGGCACTGGCGCGACCTGGCCCCGCAGTTGGATAGGGATATCGGTCTGAAACAGGGTGGGGTGCTGTATCTGGGCGAAACCGAAAAGGACATGGCCGATTTTGAGGGCTGGATGCCCCATGCGCAGGTCCATGGAGTGGATACTCAGGTTCTATCGCGGGCCGGGCTGGCCGATCTGCTGCCGGGGGCGCGGGGGGTGTGGCACGGCGGGCTTTATACCCCATCCGACATGCGGGCCGAACCCTGGCTGGCGGTGCCGGCGCTGGCGCGGCTGGCCGCGAAAGAGGGGGCGGTGATCGCCGAAAACTGCGCCGTGCGGGCGATCGACGTGGCAGCTGGCCGGGTCGCGGGCGTGGTGACAGAGGCGGGGCGGATCAAGGCCCCGGCAGTGGTCGTCGCGGGCGGGGCATGGTCGCGACTGTTGCTGCAGGCGCATGGGGTGCAGATCCCGCAATTGTCGGTCCGGGCCTCGGTTGCGGCCTCTGATCCGCTGCCACTGGTGGCGGACTGCGGGGTGGCGGGATCGAAACTGGCCTTCCGGCGGCGGGCGGATGGGGGATACACCTTTGCGCCCTCGTCGTTCCATGAATTGTTCATCGGGCCGGATGCGTTTCGGTCCCTGCCCAAGTTCGTCACCCAATTGAAGGGCAACCCTTTCGGAACCTCCTATCGCCCAGCCGCGCCGACAGGGTATCCCGACGCATGGGGCACTCCGCGCCGGTGGGATGCGGACAGATCCAGCCCCTTCGAGGCGATCCGGGTGCTGAACCCGAAACCGAACATGGGCAAGTTGTTCCAGCTTCGGTCCCTGTTCGCGCGGATGTATCCCGACCTGCCGCCGGTCCGGTTTCACACCGCATGGGCGGGGATGATCGACACAATGCCGGACGTGGTGCCGGTGATTGACCGGGCCGAAAGCCTTCCCGGCCTGACCATCGCCACGGGGATGAGTGGCCATGGGTTCGGCATCGGCCCCGGCGTGGGCCGGGTGGTGGCCGATCTGGTGCAGTGCAATGATCCGGGCCATGCGCTGCACCGGTTCCGACTGTCGCGGTTTTCGGACGGATCAAAGATCGATCTGGGCCCCGCGCTGTGACGGGCGGTGGGTTGAAACCCACCTTACGTTCAGGGGCTCTGCCCCTCTGGCCCTGACGGGCCATTCACCCCGGGATATTTGTTGACCCAAAGAAGGGGGATGGACTGAGCGTCCAGTCTTCTTTGGGTTCGAAATATCCTCTGGGGGCCATGAATTATTTGGTGGGGGGCGAAGCGCCCCCGGGTAAGGTGGGTTTCAACCCACCACTCCCTTGCCGGTCGTGGCGGAATCCGGCAGGGTTTGCCCGACCCCAGACAAGGACACTCCCATGCCCGTCAAAAACCGCCTCGCTGAAATGCAGGATGAAATCACCGCCTGGCGCCGCGACATCCACGAACACCCCGAAATCCTGTTCGAGACCCACCGTACATCCGCCCTTGTGGCCGAAAAGCTGCGGGCCTTCGGGTGTGACGAGGTGGTGACGGGCATCGGACGGACCGGTGTTGTCGGGGTGATCCGGGGCAAATCCACCGGGTCGGGCAAGGTGATCGGGCTGCGCGCCGATATGGACGCGCTTCCGATCGAGGAGGCGACGGGGCTGGACTATGCCTCGAAGACCCCGGGCGCGATGCATGCCTGCGGCCATGATGGCCACACTGCGATGCTGCTGGGGGCGGCGAAATACCTGTCCGAGACCCGCAATTTCGACGGCACCGTCGTTGTCATCTTCCAGCCCGCCGAAGAGGGCGGCGGCGGCGGGCGCGAGATGTGCGCGGATGGCATGATGGACCGCTTCGGGGTGCAAGAGGTTTACGGGATGCACAACTGGCCCGGACGCCCGGTCGGCAGTTTCGCGATCCGGCCCGGCCCGTTCTTTGCCGCAACGGACCAGTTCGAGGTGGTGATCAAGGGTAAGGGCGGCCATGCCGCCAAACCGCATGAGACCATAGATCCGGTCGTCACCTCGGCGCAGGTGGTGTCGATGCTGCAGACCATCGCCAGCCGCAACGCCGATCCGGTCGAACAGATCGTGGTGTCCGTCACCTCGATCGAAAGCGACAGCAAGGCCTTTAACGTGATCCCACAACAGGTGATGATCCGGGGCACGATCCGCACCCTGACGGTCGAGATGCGGGCGCTGGCGGAAACGCGGTTCCATCAGGTCGTCAAACAGGCCTGCGCGGCCATGGGCGCCACGCCCGAGATCACCTATTTCAAGGGCTATCCGCCGATGATCAACCACGACGCCCAGACCGATTTCGCGGCCCAAGTGGCCCGGTCGATCTCGGGCCAATGTGACGAGGCGCCGTTGATCATGGGCGGCGAGGATTTCGCCTATATGCTGGAAGAACGCCCCGGCGCCTATATCCTTGTCGGCAATGGCGACACGGCGATGGTCCATCACCCGGAATACAATTTCAACGACGAGGCGATCCCGGCAGGCTGCAGCTGGTGGGCCGGGATCGTGGAACAGCGGATGCCTGCCGCCTAATGTGGGAAGATCGCTACAAGGCCGAAGGCGGCTACCTGTTCGGAGAGGCGCCGGCGCGGTTTCTGACGGAAAACCCGTGGATCGTCGTGCCAAAGGGGCGCTGCCTTTGCGTGGCCGACGGCGAGGGGCGCAACAGCGCCTGGTTCGCGGGGCAGGAGATGGCGGTGTCGGCCTTTGACCTGTCACCGACCGCCGTTGACCGCGCCCGAGATCTGGCCGCGCGGCGCGGGGTGTCTGTTGCGCATCATGTCTCGACATGGGAAGGCTGGGATTGGTCCGAACAGGCCGATCTGGTCGTCGGCATCTTCATTCAGTTCGCGGGGCCAGAGGCGCGGGCGCGGCAATTCGCCGACATGGCGCAGGCGCTAAAGCCGGGTGGGCGTATCGTGTTGCACGGCTATGCGCCGGAGCAGGTCGCGCTAGGAACTGGCGGCCCGCCCTTTATCGAAAACATGTATACCGAGGCGCTGCTGCGCGACGCCTTCCCGAATTGGCGGATCGAACGGATCGCCAGCTATGAGCGCGACGTGCAGGAAGGGCGGGGGCATTCCGGCCGCTCCGCCCTTGTCGATTTCGTGGCGCGCAAGCCTTAGGCGTCATGCGAAAATCCTGAATCACCTAGCGCTGCCTGAAATCAGAGATTTCAACGCGCTACGTGATGCGTGACGCCTTGGGTTTTCGACAGACGCCCTAAGCGGTCTTTGCGGCGGCCTTGCGGGCGCGCGGCTTGGCCGGGGCCTTGGCCTCGGTCGCTTTCGGGGCGGCCTTCTTGGCAGCAGCCCGCTTTTTCGGCGCGGGTTTCGTGGTGGTCAGCTGTGCCTCGGCGGCAAGCCAGTGGTCCTGATCGCGGCCAGCGGGGCAGCCTTCGGCCATCCAGATGTGATAGGCGGCTTCGGCGATCTGGTCGGTGGGGATGGTTTGGGTGGTCATGGCAGGGTCCTTTGCGGCTGATCTGAACGCTGTTAGCGCAATCAGTGCCGCTCAGGTAGGGGGCTTGCTGCAATGCGGCATTGACGCTAGGGAATGGCTCTAGCCGCCGGTGTGGCTCATGTGGCGGCTGACCCGGCCTTCGACGGTCTGGCGGGAATAGTCGAAATCATGCCCCTTGGGCTTGAGCGCGATGGCCGCGCGGATCGCGGTTTCAAGCTGGCCGTTGTCCTCCGATGCCCGCAGCGGGCCGCGCAGGTCGGAATGCCCCTCTTGCCCAAGGCAGGTGTAGATTTCGCCGGTGCAGGTGATCCGCACCCGGTTGCAGCTTTCACAGAAGTTATGCGACAGCGGTGTGATGAACCCGATTTTCTGGCCGGTTTCTTCGACCCGGACATAGCGGGCGGGGCCGCCGGTGCGTTCGGACAGGTCGGTCAGGGTGAACCGTTCGGCCAGTCGCGCGCGCAGGTCGGTCAGTTTCCAATATTGGTCCAGCCGGTCCTCGTTGCCGATGTCGCCCATCGGCATGACCTCGATAAAGGTCAAGTCCATGTCTTCGCGGGCGCACCAGTCGGCGATGGAGAACAACTCGTCCTCGTTGAACCCCTTCAGGGCAACGGTGTTGATCTTGACGCGCAGGCCCGCGTTGCGGGCGGCCTCGATCCCTTTCAGGACCTGCGGCAGGCGGCCCCAGCGGGTGATCTCGGCAAATTTCGCCTCGTCCAGCGTATCGAGGGACACGTTGATCCGGCGCACCCCGGCGGCGAATAGGTCTTGCGCGAAACGGCCCAGTTGCGAGCCGTTGGTCGTCACGGTCAGTTCTTTCAGCGCGCCACTTTCAAGGTGCCGCCCCATCGCGTTGAAATAGGTCATGATCCCACGGCGCACCAAGGGTTCGCCCCCGGTGATCCGCAGCTTTTCCACGCCAAGCCCGATGAACGCCGTCGACAGCCGATCCAGTTCTTCCAGCGTCAGAAGGTCTTTCTTGGGCAGGAAGGTCATGTTTTCGGACATGCAATAGACGCAGCGGAAATCGCATCGGTCCGTGACGGACACACGTAGATAGCGGATGGCCCGCTGGAAAGGATCGACAAGCATCGGGGTCATGCTGGGAACCTAGGGTTGGGCAATGTGGCGCGCAAGGGGGAAGGCGGCCATTGCAGACCAAAGAACGACAGCCTAGCCTGTGATCATGTATGATTTGCGTCCCCTTGTGCTTTTGTCCGCCGGTCTGGTCCTGACCGGGTGTTCCCAACCAATCTTTGGCGGGCTGTTTGAACGACCCGCCGAAGAGGCCGCCGCAGAGGCGCCGGCCCCCGACACGGAGGAGCCTGCCCCGATTGCCCCGCCACCCCCGGTGGGCGCCACCACGGCCGAAGAATTTGACACCACCAGCGCCGAAGACCGTGCCGCCGCCCTTTCTGAACCGGCGACGGTGGAACAGGCGATCCTTGGCCGCACCTCTGCCACGTTGGGCGACCCGGCCGATCCCGGCATCTGGCTGAAAACCCCGCTGGTGTCCGAGGTCGCGCAGGGCCGCCTGTTCTGGGAGGGGCAGGAGATTACGGTGGAACTGCGCCCTTCGGGTGGAGAGCCCGGATCGGGCAGTCAGATCAGCCTTGCCGCGATGCGCCTTCTGGGCGCGCCCCTGACCGCGATCATCGAGGTTGATGTGACCCGGCTCTAGGTCCGGTTTCCCCCACCTGTGCGAAATCTCCAACCTGCTAGGATGACTTGCAACGTTGCAGGTTATGGAGGGTACGATGACGGTCTTGAAGCGAATGGTTTTGGCACTTGGCCTTGGGGCCGCGGTGGCGGGGGCCGGGCAGGCAAACGAATTGGAAACCTGCGAATATCTGCCCGGCAACAATGATCCCTTCCTGTGTACGACGGCGCTGGAATTCGGCGGGCAGGCGGCGGTGATCCGCGACAGTCTGTTGTCGCTGCACGGCGGCGTGACCTTCCCCACCTCGGGGCAGAGCGAGACATTTTCGACCCGAGGCGGCGTGCAACCCTATGCCGGGCGGGCGATGGTTGCGGCGCAGGCGACCTTTGGCAGCTTTACCGGCAACAACCAATACCTGATCCTTGGCGCGGACCGGCCGTCGGGCCGCGGTCTGATCGGGCTCATGGTTCTGGCGGGAAATTCGTCGATCACCCCGCCAGCATCGCCCGTTGTGACCCGGCAAGAGGTGCTGTTCGGGCCCTATTTCTCGACCCAGTTGAACAATGGCGACTATCTGGACGGGTATCTTCTGTATGGCCGTCCAAATTACACGGTCGCGAATGTGCCGTCGCAAGGCGAAAGCACCACCGCAGCGCTGACATGGTCGCGGGTCATGGAGCGGGATGGGTTTATGGTGGTTCCGCTGGCCGGGTTGTCGGTCAAGCGGGAACGGCCCACGGGCAGCAGCCGGATCGACGCGACGGTGCTGACCCTTGGGACAACCGCGCAGCAAACGCCTGTCCGGACCAGCAACGGTTATCGGATGAATTTCGGCCGGCTGGAGCTGGACATCGGCCACTACGCGGACAGTTTCGGTAACAGTATTAGCTATGTCGCGCCCCGGGTCGCCTTTGGCGCCAATTTTGCGCAGGACAATGGTGCCGTCTTCGGTGTGACGGTCGGGCTGACCGCTGCGTCGGACAAGACCGCAATTCTCAACGCGCAGGCGATGTACCGGTTCGAGTTCTAGGGCAGGTATTTCCCGGCTTCCTTGCGGGCAAAGGGCTTCATCGCCGCCCCGTGTTCGGCAAGAAAGGCGCGGGTGCGGTCCGGGTCGTGTTTCGACAGATCACGCAGCCACCACGCGATTGCCTTTTGAATGAACCAGTCCCGGTCGGGGACATAGCCCGCGGCCCAGTCCAGCACCCTGTCGCGGATCGCCAGATCTTCGGGTTTCGGGTTGTTTTGCTTGGTCCAGGGCAGGGTAATGACAAGCGCGGCGCGGCGGGTCCATTTGAGTTCGGACGTGGTCCAGCCTTCGACCTCGTCAATGCGGGTGGGGTCCGCGACCAGCCGCTTCATCCCGGCCATACAGACATGGTCGGCGATGGCCCAGCAATCGAAATCGGGAACCCAACTGGTGATCAGCGCCCAAACCGCGTCATCCGGCCTGATCCGGGCCTGCGTCAACAGCTTGGCTGCGGCCAGACGGGCCTCATAGATGTTGGTTTGCCAAAGCTCATCGGCCAAACGCATCCGGTCTTCAACCGACTGGGTCTGCCGCCAGGTCTTGGTCAGATCGTTGATTGATGGGTTGGTGACGCCCAGATAGGGCCGGTCCACCTTGTGATAGGCGGCGGACCCTTCGGCGCGCCCGGGCTCGATGTGCTGCTCCAGCGCGGCAAGGGCCTCAGCAACCTGCATCACTCGACCGTCACGGATTTGGCAAGGTTGCGCGGCTGGTCCACATCCGTGCCCTTTGCGACAGCGGTGTAATAGGCCAGAAGCTGCGCCGGGATCGCATAGAGGATCGGTGCAAGGTCAGCGGCGATTTCGGGCATGGTGATCGTCTGCCAGACCCCATCGCCGGCCTGTGCGATACCGGTCCGGTCCGAGATCAAGAGCACCTTGCCACCCCGCGCCATGACCTCTTCCATGTTCGATACTGTCTTGTCGAACAGGGCGTCGCGCGGAGCCATGACGATCACCGGAACGGTCTTGTCCACCAGCGCGATGGGGCCGTGCTTTAGTTCGCCCGATGCATAAGCTTCGGCGTGGATGTAACTGATTTCCTTCAGTTTCAATGCGCCTTCGAGGGCGAGGGGATACATCTGGCCGCGGCCAAGAAACAGGATATCCCGTGCCTCTGCCAGCTGGCGGGCAATGCTGCGACATTCCTCTTCGATCCCCAGTGCCTGGTTCAAAAGGCCCGGCAGGGTCGTCAAGGCCGCCAGCCGTTCCGCGACGTCCTCTGCCCCGATGATGCCGCGTGCCTTGGCCGCGTCCAGCACCAGCATTTTCAGAACGGTCAACTGGCAGGTAAACGCCTTGGTCGAGGCAACGCCGACCTCGACCCCGGCAAGGATCGGCAGGGCCAGGTCGCTTTCCCGCGCGATCGAACTTTCGGCGACGTTCACGACCGAGACGATACTGTCGGCCTTATCCCGGCAATAGCGCAGGGCGGCGAGCGTATCGGCAGTTTCGCCGGACTGGCTGACGAAAACCGCCATGGTGCCGGGCGATACCGGGGGTTCGCGATAGCGGAATTCAGACGCCACATCGACTTCGACGGGCAAACGGGCGACCTGTTCGAACCAGTATTTGGCGACCACGCAGGCGTAATAGGCGGTGCCACAGGCAACCATGGTGATCCGGTCGATGCGGGCCCAGTCGATTCCGGGGGCGGGCAGGGAGACAGCCCCGCCCGACACGTAGTGGTTCAGCGCCCCGGTCAACACGGTGGGCTGTTCCGCAATTTCCTTGGCCATGAAGTGCTTGTATCCGCCTTTGTCGATTGCCGCGGCATCGACTTGAACGGTCTTTACCGGCCGGTTAGCCAGCTTGCCTGCGGCATCACGGATCTCGACACCAGAGCGCGTCACCACCGCCCAATCGCCCTCTTCAAGATAGGTGATCCGGTCGGTCATGGGGGCCAGCGCAATCGCGTCGGAGCCCACGAACATCTCGCCCTCGCCGTGACCGATGGCCAGCGGGCTGCCCTTGCGGGCGGCGATCATCAGGTCGTCTTCACCGTCGAACAGGAACAGCAGGGCATAGGCCCCATCCAGCCGGGCAAGGGTCGCCTCGACAGCCTTCTGGGGTGTAAGCCCCTGATTCATATAGTCTTCGCACAGAAGGGCCACGGTTTCCGTATCGGTTTCCGTTGTGTGGGGGATGCCCCTGGCATCAAGGTCGGCGCGCAGTTCCCGGAAGTTTTCGATGATCCCGTTATGAACAACGGCCACGCGGCCCGCACGGTGGGGGTGGGCATTGGCCTCGGTCGCGGCGCCATGGGTGGCCCAGCGGGTGTGTCCGATCCCGGCCTTGCCCGCCAGCGGGTTGTGCACAAGATGATCGGAGAGGTTCACCAGCTTGCCCACCGCGCGGCGGCGGTCCAGCACGCCTTCGTTGACGGTGGCGATGCCCGCGCTGTCATAGCCGCGATATTCCAGCCGCTTGAGCGCCTCGACAAGGATCGGGGCGGCTTCGTGCGTGCCCAGAACGCCGACAATACCACACATGGGTTAGCTGTCCTTCTTTTGTTGCGCAGCCTTGCGGGCGCGCAGTTTGTCGAACAGGCGCTTGGCCAGTCCGGGCTTGTTTTCCTGCTTGGCGCGGCTGATCGCCATGGCGCCCTCGGGGACATCAGTTGTGACAACCGTGCCCGTGGCCGACATGGAATCGTCGCCCATCGTGACCGGGGCCACCAGCATGGTGTTCGAGCCAACAAAGACCCGTTTGCCAATGGTCGTCCGGTGCTTGAACACCCCGTCATAATTGCAGGTAATGGTGCCGGCGCCGATGTTAGTTTTTTCGCCGACGTGTGCGTCCCCAACATAGGACAGGTGGTTGATCTTGGCGCCTTCGTCCACTTGCGCGTTCTTCACCTCGACAAAGTTGCCGATGTGCACGTCCTCGGCCAGTTCCGCGCCGGGGCGCAGACGGGCGAAGGGGCCTACGGTCGCGCCGCGGCTGACATGGCAGCCTTCGAGGTGCGAGAAGGCCCGGATGCGCGCGCCGCTTTCGATGGTCACGCCGGGGCCAAACACCACGTTGGGTTCGATCACCGCGTCCCGCCCGATGACCGTGTCAAAGGCGAAATGTACAGTGTCCGGCGCGGTCAGGGTCACGCCGATGTCCAGTGCCTCTGCCCGGGCGCGGGCCTGAAAGGCGGCCTCGGCCGCGGCCAGATCGGCGCGGGAATTGACGCCCAGCGTCTCTTCCTCGGCGCAGGTGACGGCGGTGGCGGAAAGGCCCTTGGCGCGCGCCAGTTCGACCACGTCCGTCAGGTAGTATTCACCCGACGCATTGTTGTTTTCCAGCGCCGCGCAGAGGTCGAACAGAACGGGTGCGGATGCACAAAGAACGCCGCTGTTGCATAGGGTTATCGCGCGTTCTTCGTCCGATGCGTCCTTGAATTCTACGATCCGGGTCAGGCTTTTCCCTTCCATGACCAAACGGCCATAGCGGGCGGGATCACCGGGTTCAAACCCCAGAACCACAACGTCGTGGGCAGCGCGGGCGGCGATCATCGCCTCCAGCGTTTCGGGGCGGATAAAGGGGGTGTCGCCGTAAAGGACAATCGCCTCGCCCTCGAATCCCTCCAACGCCGGGGCGGCCTGCGCCACGGCATGGCCAGTGCCCAACTGTTCGGCTTGAATGACCACATCGGCTTCGGGTGTCCAGTCATGCGCGGCGGCTGTCACCGCCTCGGCCCCATGTCCGGCGACGATCACCACACGGGACGGCGACAACGACGCGCCCGATTGCAACGCATGGACCAGCAGCGGCGCACCCGCGACCTCATGCAGGACCTTGGGCAGATCGGAATTCATCCGGGTGCCCTGTCCGGCGGCCAATACGATCAATGCGGTTGCCATGCCTGTTTCCTTGTTCTGCCCGGCCTTCTGCGCCTCTTCTACCCGGCTTTGGCCGGGGCGCAAGTTTTGGGGGCTTCACAACAGTTTTCGGATCGTTACACCAGACCCGATCAATGGGGAAATTCAGGGGGCGGCGCCCATGCGCACGGTTATTTTCGATCTGGACGGAACGCTGGCCGATACCAGCCGCGACCTGATCAATGCGGCGAACCACTGTTTTCGTGGTTTGGGACTGGGCGATGTGCTGACCCATCCCGCCGATGCCCCGACCGCGATGCGGGGCGGGCGGGCGATGCTGACCCTTGGGTTCGGCCGGACCGGCAGCCACGGCGAGGATGAGATCGACCGGCAATATCCCATCCTGCTGGAGGCCTACGGGCGCGACCTGTCGCGCCACACCACCCTGTTTCCGGGCACCATGGCGGCGGTCGGGGCGCTGCGCGGCGATGGGTTCGCGGTGGGCATCTGCACCAACAAACCCGAAGGGCTGGCCGAGCGGTTGATGCGCGACCTCGGCGTGCGCGATGACTTTGGGTCGCTGGTGGGGGCGGACACCTTGCCCGTCCGCAAACCCGACCCTGAACCCTTCTTCGAAGCGGTGCGCCGGGCCGGGGGCGATCCATCCCGCGCCCTGCTGGTGGGCGATACCGTGACCGACCGCGAAACCGCGCGGGCGGCGGGGGTGCCGTCGGTGCTGGTCACCTTCGGGCCCTTGGGGCGGGCGGTTGAAGACCTCGGGCCAGAGGCGCTGATCGACGACTTCGCCGAATTGCCCGCGGTCGCGGCCCGCCTGCTGTCCTAGGGCGGTGGGGTGAATCCCACCATTACAGGATGGTTGACGCGGCATCCCGCCCCGCCCAAGATCGCGCCATGACAGAGGTATTCACAGGTTCGTTCACCCAGCAGGAACCGATCCCGGACGAGGGGATCGAGGCGGCGCTGCGCGTGATGCAAAGCGGGCGGTTGCATCGCTACAACACCGCCCCCGGAGAGATCGCCGAAACGGCGTTACTGGAGGAGGAATTCGCGCAGTCCACAGGGGCGAAATACTGCCTTGCCGTCGCCTCGGGCGGATATGCCATCGCCACCGCGCTGCGGGCCGCGGGGGTGCGACCCGGCGATCCTGTCCTGACCAATGCCTTTACCCTTGCCCCCGTGCCGGGCGCGATTGCCAGCGTCGGCGGCGTGCCGGTCTTTGTCGGCGTGACGGAGGGGTTGGTCATCGACCTTGACGATCTTGCGTCCAAGGCGGGCCGGGCGAAGGTTCTGCTGTTGTCCCATATGCGGGGCCACATTTGCGACATGGCCGCGCTGATGGAAATCTGCGACCGCGCCGGGATCACCGTGATCGAGGATTGCGCGCATACGATGGGGGCGCATTGGAACGGCACTCAATCGGGCCGCTGGGGTCGGTTCGGCTGCTACTCCACCCAGACCTACAAGCATATGAATTCGGGCGAGGGCGGGTTCCTTATTTCCGACGACGCCGAGGCGATGGCCCGCGCCACGATCCTGTCTGGCAGCTACATGCTCTACGACCGGCACCGTGCCGCGCCGCCGCCGGAGGTGTTCGAGCGGGTGAAATACGAGACCCCGAATATCTCGGGCCGGATGGACAACCTGCGCGCCGCAATCCTGCGCCCGCAGTTGCGCCTTTTGTCGGAACAATGCGGCAAGTGGAACGCCCGTTACCGCGTGGTCGAGGCGGGGCTGCGCAACACGCCCGGCCTGACCCTCATCGACCGGCCCGAGGAGGAGGGATTTGTCGCCTCGTCCTTCCAGTTCCTTTTGCGGGACTGGTCCGAGGAAGCCATTGTCGAGGTCATTGCCCGCTGTGCCGGTCGCGGTGTCGAGCTGAAATGGTTCGGATCGGCGGAACCTGTCGGCTTTACCTCGCGCTATGACAGCTGGCGCTATGCCCCGATCGAGCGGATGCCGAAATCGGATGCGATCCTGAAATCCATCGTCGATATGCGTCTTCCGCTGACCTTCAGCCTTGATGAGTGCGCGTTGATTGGCCGGATCATTCGTGACGAGGTTTCCACCGTCTGGCAGGCGGAGGCGGCGACCGGGTGACGCTGGAAGAGGTCGAAGAGGAAATCCGCGCGGCGCTGGCTCGGCTGTGCCATCCGGTTCCCGATTTCCGGTTCGATCGTATCCCGTTTGGTGATGCCACACCCCATGTCGAAGGGGAGGGGCCGGAATTTGACTGGGTCATCTCTGAACGCGGGCGGGAATACGAACGCCGCCGGGTGAGCGGGCCGGAATTGCTGTTCACGGCCCTGGACAGCATTACCCGGCGCATGGCGCAGGACGCAGAGCTGCGCAGCCGGACCAAGCTACCCCGGAGCGCCGTGCAGCGCGCGATGGGCCGCCCTGTCCGCGACAACTACAGCCGCCAGACCTGGATGGAGGGGCACGCGCGCCTGATGGGCCATCTTCGCCCCCATTGGGAGGCCCGGGTGCGGGCCCATAACGACGCGCTGTTGCGCCGGTTTCCCCTGACCCCGGACGAGGTGACACATGCCCGGCGGCTTGATCTGTCGGAATTCGGACTGGATTGAGCCGCCGTTGCACCAGTGCCGCAGCAGGCCGGGTCCGGTTTTCCAGCCTTGTTCGCGGGTTGGGCGCAACCTAGGCTGGTGCCCGAGGGGCAGGGAGAGTTTGGCGTGATCCGCACGGTTCTGGCGGCGATGTCGCAGCGGTACATGGATGTCAGCCTGAAATCCGGGCCGGGATTGCGTGTGCGCATCCTGGAACGTCCGGGCCTTTGGATGGAGGCAGCGGCGCTTGAGGCGCTGTCGGCCGACCTGCGCCGGGTCGCCTCGCGCACCCTATCCGAAGGCGGGCTGACCTACGGCGTTCTTGCAGCCGACCGTGCCCGGATGGGCCAAAGCATCATCACCCTGGTCACCCGCGCCGATGGCACTCCTGTTGCCTTCAACGCGCTGGCCGTGATGGAGCTGGACACCCAGCCGCGCCCGACCGAGGTGCTGCACCTTGGCCTTGTCATGGTAGACCCTGACGAGCGGTCCCGGTCCCTGTCCTGGGTGCTTTACGGGCTGACCTGTTTCCTGATCTTTTTTCGCCGACAGTTCCGGCCCGTCTGGATTTCAAACGTCACCCAGGTGCCTGCCGTGGTTGGCATGGTGTCGGGCATGTTTTCGAACGTCTGGCCTGTGCCTGATGGCGGCCGCCGGACCCTGACCCACCTGATCCTTGCCCGCCGGATCATGGAGGGCCACCGCCATGTCTTCGGCGTCGGGTCGGAGGCCGGGTTTGACGAGGACAGGTTCGTGATCACCAATGCCTATACGGGCGGGTCGGATGATCTGAAAAAGACCTTTGACGATGCGCCCAAGCACCGCGACGAGCGGTTCAACGCGTTTTGCGCCCAACAGCTTGATTACGACCGGGGCGACGACGTGATCCAGTTGGGGCAGATGGACCTTGCCGCCATCGGTCGCTACCTGTCGCGCGAGGTTCCAAAGGGGCAGGTGCCGGGCCTGTTGATCACGGGCGGCATGGTGGCGCTGCGCCGGTTGATTCTGCCGCTTCTTTACTGGTCGGACAGTGGCCGGCAATGGGGCGTGTTGCGCCCGGCAAAGGACAGGTGAATGGGCTTCGACTACGCCGAAATGACCACCCGCAACATCGGGTTCGTCAGTGAAGAGGAACAGGCCCGCCTGCGCGGCGCGACGGTCTTTGTCTGCGGCACCGGCGGCATGGGCGGGGCGTGCATCCTTGCGCTGGCCCGGATCGGGGTCGGCCATCTGATCATCGCCGATCTGGACGAATTTGAAGTGTCGAACCTGAACCGGCAGGTGTTCTGTTTTTCCGACACGATTGGCCGTCACAAGGCAGAGGCCACGGCCGAGGTCTGCGCCCGCATCAATCCGGAAATGGAGGTCACGGTGCTGCATGGCGACTGGGCGGAAGGGGTCGAAGATTGGGTGACGCAGGCCGATGTGGTGGTCAATGGAACCGATGATCTGGGCGCCTCGCTGCTGCTCTACCGCACCGCGCGCAGGCTGGCGAAATCGGTGATCGACGCCTACGCTTCGCCCTTGCCGTCGGTCTATGTCACCGCCCCTGATGACCCCCCGCACGAGGCGCGGATGGGCTATCCCACCGTCAGCACCGACTGGGACAAGCTGACCGAGGATCAGCGCGCCACGGCCTTCCTGCGCGAGGCGGAATGGGTGGTGATCCATTCCTCGTCGCGCCGCTATATCGACATGGAGATGGTGGGCGATGTGGTGGCCGGGCGGCGCAGCCGCATGTCGTTTGCGCCGATGGTGATCACCACGGGGCAGCTGATGGCCTATGAGGTAGTGAACGCGGCTCTGGGTCGCCCGCGCGGGGCTGACAACCGGGGCTGGTTCTTCAATCCCTACCGGGGGCGGGTTGAACACCCCCGTCCTGCGATCATCGCGGCGATGCTGCGCCCGCTGGTGCGGCGGTTCCTGAACGGGCTGGCCGCCGGATGATCGCCGCCGCGCCCTATCTGTCCGACCTGATCCTGTCGGTTCTGGCCCTGATCGGGCTTGCCACGCTGCACGGAGTCCTGACCGGGCGCGATCCGGACGGGCCGCTGACCCGTCGGTTTCTGTTCGGGGTTCGGGTGTTGGTGGTGCTGTTCGCGGGGCGGGCGCTGGCGGTTGTCACGGGCGGGGCCGGGTTCCGCTTCGTGATGATGATCGGCGCGTCACTGGTGCCGCTGGCCGCACTGCTGCTGACCGAAGGATTGCTGCGCCGCCATGCACCCGCGAGCATCAAGAGTTTCGTCGGGCTGGGAACCGCGCTGTTCCTGATCCTGTCGGTCATGGGCAGCGGGTTGGTCGACCCGGCGCGACTGTGGGGGCTGATCGTCTTTCAACTGGCAACCTTTGCGATGGTCGGCTGGATGGTCTGGCGCCGCGACCGGGCGGGGCTGAGCGCGGCAGAGAATACAACGGTCGTGCGCCTGTCCCTGTCGCTTCTGGTGTTGGCGCCGCTGGCGGTGGCCGACTTCGCGATCATCCGGGCGGACCTGCCGGTGCAGGCCTCGCCCATCGGGGTGCTGGTTCTGTGCTGGCTGGCCATCGGGCTAGGGCAGGGGGGCATCGGCCACCGGACGGCGCTGCGCGGCCTGCTGGTCGTTCTTGCTGCTGCCGGGGGCGCGGCGGTTCTGATCGCCTTCATGGCCGGGATGGACCGGGACGGCTGGATCATCACCCTGTCGCTGGCCCTTTCGGCGGCCCTTGTTGGCGCGGTCGTTAACGAGGCGCGCAACCTGCGCGTCGCGGACCGGTCGGCCAGCCTGTTGCGGCATCTGGCGGCGGGTCCGGACGATCCGGTTGCCTTCCTGCAGGGTCTTCAAGGCGATCCGATGGTCGACGGCGCGGCCCTGATCGACGCGGAGCAATTGGCCGAACTTGATTCCGGTGCGGTGGCCGCGCTGATGCGGACCCGCCCGGTTCTGCGCCGCGCCGACCCGCCACCCGTCGCGGCAGATCAGGCAGAGATCGTCGCTCATCTCTTTGCCCGTTTCGATGCCTCGCATATCCTGCTGGTCGGAACTGCGCCCCTGCGGCTGGTGGCGCTGAACCTGCCCAGCCTTGCCAGCAGTCCACGGGCGGAACTGGAACTTGCCGCCGTGCAGCGCATGGCCTTGCTGATCGGAAAGGGCGCCGATGCTGACTGAAACGGTTCTGAAAACCGCGCTGGCCCGCGCGGCGCTGGCCCCGTCGGTGCACAACACCCAGCCCGCCCGCTGGCGACGCGAGGGCGAGGGGTTGCTGCTTGGCTGTGACCTGTCCGTGGGCCTGTCCGTGGGCGACCCAGACGGGACGGACGCGGGCCTGTCCTGCGGCGCTGCGGCAGAGGCGCTGGTGCTGGCCCTGTCGGCGCTGGGCATCGCGGCCGAGGTCGAAGACCGTTGGGCCGGGGACGACCGCACCACATGGCCCGGCCACCGGATCGCCGCAAGGCTGACCTTTGCGGGCGGAGAGGCGGACCAGTTGAACCTCCAACTTGAAAAGCGGTTCACCTTTCGCGGGGCCTTTGCCGAGGGTCGGGTCAAGACCTTTGACCGTGACGATGCAGTCCTTTTGACCGAGGCGGCGGACAAGAGCTGGATCGCGGAGCGTAACGATTGGGCCAGCCTTGAGATCATGAAAGCCCGTCCGTTCCGGCGGGAACTGCTGCGCTGGATGCGCCTGTCGCCCAGCCACCCGCGCCACGACTTCGACGGGATGAACCGGGCGGCGATGCGGATGAGCGGCGCAGAGGCCCTTGGCGCGCCCATCGCCCTTGGCCCGCTGTGGCCGGTGCTGCACCTGCTGGGCCTGACCAAAGGGCTGACGGCAGAGGCAGGCGCAACCCGCACCGCGCAGGTCATCGCCTGTTTCCATCGCCCCGCGGGTGAAAGCCCGGTCGCATCCGGCCGCGCCTATCTGCGGATGTGGTTGCAGGCAACGGCGCTGGGCTATGCGGGCTGGCCGATGGCGGCGCTGTCGGATCACCCGGCCACGCGGGCCGAGGTTTGCGACAGGGCCGGGATTGGGCCGGATCGGCGTCTGGTGCAGGTGATGCGGCTGGGCAAACCTGCGGGGGCGATGCCGCCCCGTGCCCGCAGGCCTCTGACCGAGGTTCTAATCCCCGGTTGAAAACCCGCCGAAACTGCCGCCCTGAAAGACAAGCGGCGCGCCGGTTCCATGATGGGCGCGCAGGACGTGGCCGATCAGGATCGTGTGATCGCCGCCCTCATGCTGCGCATGCAGCCGGCATTCAAATGCGGCCAGCGCCTTGTCGACCAGCGGCAGGCCATTGTCGGACAGGGTCCAGTCCAGCCCGTCAAAGGCGTCGCCGGGCCTGGAGAACCCCGCTGCGATATCGCGCTGACTGGCGGTCAGGACGTTGATGGCAAAGTTTTCGGCCCCCGCAAAGGCCGCGTAACGGCCCGAGGATTTCAGCGCCGACCACAATACCAATGGCGGGTCGAGCGAGACCGAGGCGAAGCTGTTGATGGTCATCCCCACGGGGCCGTCCGGGCCAATCGTGGTCACCACGCACACCCCCGTCGCAAAGGCCCCCAGCGCATGGCGGAAGGCAAGCGGTTCGCCCGCCGGGTCGAAGCTGTGGGTCATGGCGCTGTCCTGTTCATGGCCGGGGCTGCCCCGGAATGGCATGTTCGCACAGATAGGGCAACGGTGTCGCCCGTCGACAGGGCTTGCCAGCCGCCCCCGGCCCGGACCATGCTGCGCCCAAGATGCCAACCAAGAAAGGCCGCGCCATGTCGAACCTTGCCCCCGTTCCCAACGTCACCCATTGGCCGGAACGCGCCCAGCTTGCCGCCGCCTTCCGCTGGACCGCGCGGCTGAATTTCCACGAGGCGGTGGCCAACCATTTCAGCCTTGCGGTCAATGACGATGGCACAAAGTTCCTGATGAACCCCAACCAGCGGCATTTCGCGCGGATCAAGGCCTCGGACCTGCTGCTTCTGGACGCGAACGACCCGACAACGATGGACCAGCCCGACGCGCCGGACCCGACCGCCTGGGGGCTGCATGGGTCGATCCACCGGCTGGTGCCCCATGCCCGCTGCCTGATGCATGTCCATTCGATCCACGCCACCGTGCTGGCCTGTCTGGCCGACAGCACCCTGCCGCCGATCGACCAGAACACCGCCGCCTTCTACAACCGCTACGTCGTGGACGAAGGGTTCGGCGGGCTGGCCTTCGAAGAGGAAGGCACCCGCTGCGCCGGGATGCTGTCGGACCCGAAAAAGAAGGTGATGATCATGGGCAACCACGGGGTGCTGGTGATCGGGGACTCGGTCGCCGATACCTTTAACCGCCTTTACTATTTCGAACGCGCGGCAGAGACCTATATCCGTGCCTTGCAAACCGGACAGCCCCTGCGGGTTCTCAGCCATGAGATCGCTGAGAAGACCGCGCAGGAACTGGACGACTACCCCGATCAGGCCGAGCGGCACCTGTCCGAACTGATGGCGATCCTTGACGATGAGGGGTCGGACTACGCCCGCTAGGGGCCCGCTGGGGGGACGGCATGACCGCCAAGAATATCCTGTTCATCATGTGCGACCAGTTGCGGTTTGATTACCTTGGCTGCGCCGGGCATCCGTATATCAAGACACCGCATATCGATGCGCTTGCCGCCCGTGGTGTCCGGTTCGATCGGGCCTACGTGCAGTCGCCGATATGCGGCCCGTCGCGCATGTCGTTCTACACCGGGCGCTATGTGCGGTCGCACGGATCGACGTGGAACAATTTTCCGCTGCGTGTGGGCGAGATGACCATCGGCGACCACCTGCGCCCGCTTGGTGTGCGCACCGCGCTATGCGGTAAGACCCATATGGCCGCCGATGTCGAAGGGATGCGGCGGCTGGGGATCGACCCGGCCTCGGAAATGGGGTGCCTGATTTCCGAATGCGGGTTCGAGGTCTGGGACAGGCTGGACGGGCTGCACCCGCCGGGCGGCAAGGAACCGACCCATTATCAGGATCACCTGCGCGCCGAAGGATTTGACAGCGACAACCCCTGGCACGACTGGGCCAATGCCGCAGAGGACTCGGACGGGGCGCTTTTGTCCGGCTGGCTGATGGAACATGCGGATAAACCCGCCCGCGTGGCCGAGGAGCATTCGGAAACCCCCTATGCCACGTCCCGCGCGATGGAGTTTATCGCGGATGCGGGCGATACCCCGTGGTGCCTGCACCTGTCCTATATCAAGCCGCACTGGCCATACATCGTGCCGGCCCCCTACCACAACATGTATGGGCCGGGGGATGTGATCCCGGTCAATCGGTCCGAGGCGGAACAGAACGGCGCCCATCCGGTTTTTGCCGCCTATCAGCAGCACCGTTTCAGCCAGGTTTTCGCCCGGGACGAGGTGCGCGACCGCGTGATCCCTGCCTACATGGGGCTGATCACCCAGATCGACGATCAGATCGGGCGGCTGATGGCCTTTCTGG
Source organism: Marivivens marinus (assembly GCF_035969385.1). Taxonomy (NCBI): domain Bacteria; kingdom Pseudomonadati; phylum Pseudomonadota; class Alphaproteobacteria; order Rhodobacterales; family Paracoccaceae; genus Marivivens; species Marivivens marinus. The sequence continues at coordinate 39,835 of NZ_JAYKKJ010000004.1, forward strand.
ATGACCGGGGCCTGACAGAGTCCACGCTGATCGTCTTTACGTCGGATCACGGCGACTATCTGGGCGACCACTGGCTGGGCGAGAAGGAATTGTTCCACGATGCTTCGTCTCGAATTCCGCTGATCGTAGTTGACCCAACAGAGGGCGCGGATGCCACGCGGGGCACGGTCAACGGCGATCTGGTCGAGGCGATCGACCTTGCGCCGACCTTCGTCGATTGGGCCGGGGGCACGCCGCCCGCGCATATTCTTGAAGGACGGTCGCTCTTGTCGCTGATCCGGGGGCAGGGGGGCGACTGGCGGCGTTACGCAATCAGCGAATATGACTATTCCGCCCGCAAGGCCCGCAAGATGCTGGGCCAGCCGATCCCCGATTGCCGCCTTGTCATGGTGACCGACGGGCGCTGGAAGATGACCCATGCCGAAGGGTTCCGACCGATGCTGTTCGACATGGAAACCGACCCTGAAGAGTTGCACGATCTGGGGGAGGATCCGGGACAGGCGGCGACCATAGACCGGCTGACCGATGCGATGAACCGCTGGGCGCGGGCGCACCACAACCGGGTCACGATCAGCGATGCCGAGATTGACGCAAGGTCGGGTGGAGAACTGCGGCGCGGCTATATCATCGGGTTCTGGGATCAGGCGGAATTGGATGCCGCCCGGGCGGATGGGGAAAGCGGGAACTAGGCCAGAACCTTTTCAATTTCGTCCTGCATACGGCGGACGCCGGCGTCCAGTTGCTCGATGAAGGCCCGCGCGGTCAGCGATTGGGTGGCATAGCCCGGCGTCAGGATCGAGACGCTGTTGGTGATCCTCGGGCTGAAACGGCGGATTGCAAGCCCCTGTGGCGCCGCCCCCTGAAGCAGGTAGCCATAGGCCGAGATCATGTCGCAGACCATATAGCACATCCCGGCCGAGACGAATTGCAGGCCGGGCAGAAAAGTCCGTAGTTCCAGACGCTTGGTGAATTTGCATCCCATCCGGACAAAGGCGGCCTCGGTCTGGGTTGCGGTGGGATGTTCATCGAACAGAACCGCCATTGGTCTGCCATCCAGATCGGCGGGAGTGATTTCGTCCCGGTCGGCCAGCGGGTCATTGGCGGGCAGCACACAGACGCAATCCAGTTCATAGTCGATCTGGTCGATGGACGACCGCCGCGCCGGGGTTTCGGCAAAGCCGATATCATATTGCTGCGAGGCGATCAGGTCTTCGATCACGTCCGAGGACCGCATGATGAGGGCCACCTCCAGATCGTCCTTGCCGCGCAGGAAGTCCGTCAACAGCCGGGGCATGAAGATGCCCGAGGCGGCGGGGTGGCAGGCAATCCGCAGCTTGCCCGCCTCAAGCGCCCGGATGCGGCTGACCGTCCGTTCGGTCCGTTCGAGACGGTCAAGGATGCCATCGCATTCTTCCAGAAAGAATTGCGCCTCTGGCGTGGGGCTCAGCTTGCCATGTTCGCGCACGAACAGCTTGAACCCCAGTTCATCTTCCAGCGTGGCAATCATCGTGCTGACGGCGGGTTGGGTGCGCCCGACCGTGCGCGCGGCCTGACTGATGGACCCCGACCGCATGACCTCGCGGAAGGTAGTGATCTGACGGATCGAAAGGTTCATCTGTCCATAAATCCAATTTATGAAATCAGAGATATTTTTAAATTGATTTGATGGCACCTGTCCAGCGATGCTTTCCGAAAGAGCGGGGACCGCCCCGACGGAGGGACAATTGGACAGATTCGCAAAATACACGCTGACCGCGTTGATTTGCATCGTGGCACTTGGGCAATTCGTTCAGGTGATCACACGCTATGTGCTGGAAATTCCGGTGATGGGGCTCGAGGAAACCATGCTCTACCCGACGCTTTGGCTCTACATCCTCGGGTCGGTCAACGCCTCGCGGGAAAACACACATATCCGGGCCAACGTGCTGGAGATCTTCATCAAGACCGACCGGGGGCACACGATCCTTGCCATTGTCGGAGAGATCATCAGCCTGACTGTCGGCCTGTGGCTGCTCAGCTGGGCCTGGGACTATACCCGCTACGCCTGGCGGGTCTGGCGCGAAAGCCCGACCCTCTACATCCCGACCTTCTATTCCGACATCGCGCTGCTTGTGGGCCTTGCGCTGATGATGATCTACACCGCCTGGCACCTGCTACGCCATGTCCGGGCCCTGCGTGACGGAGCCCCGGCATGATCGAGATCGCGCTTCTGGCCATTGCCGTTCTGGTGATCACCCTAACGCTGGGCGTGCCGCTGCCCTACTGTTTCGGCGCGGCGCTGATGGTGATGTATTTCATCGGCGACGTGACGATGAAGGGCATGATGCTCTGGGGGATGCAACAGATGGGCAACCCGGTCCTTCTGGCCATCCCGCTGTTTGTTCTTGCCGGGACAATCATGTCCGAAAGCGGGATCGCGGCGTCGCTTCTGCGGTTCGTCAATGCCTTCATCGGCCATATCCGGGGCGGTCTGGGCGTGGTGGCGGCGGTGTCCTGCGCGGTGATCGGGGCCATTTCCGGTTCGGGCCTGACCGGGATCGCGGCCATCGGCCCGCTTCTGATCCCCGAGATGGAAAAGCGGGGCTATCCCCGTGAATACGCCACCGCGCTGATCGCAAACTCGTCCATCCTCGGCCTGCTGATCCCGCCCTCGGTCACGATGATCGTCTATGGCTGGGTCACGGATACCTCGATCCTTGCCTGTTTCCTTGCCACGCTTGGGCCGGGCCTGCTGATCATGACCTCGTTTTCGGTCATCAATCTGTGGATGAGCCGCAAGTTCAACCTGATCCTCGATGACAAGCCGAGCTTCAGCGAGTTGTCAGGCGAGGTGGCCAAGCGCGGTATCCATGCCTTCCCGGCGTTGCTGATGCCGGTGATCATCCTTGGCGGTATCTATGGCGGGGTCATGACCCCGACCGAGGCCGCCGCCGTGGCCGTGATCTATGCGGTGCCGGTCGGGTTCCTGATCTACAAGGGGCTGAAGTGGCACAATTTCCTGTCCGCCGGGAAAGAGGCCGCGACCGCCGTCGGCGCGATCATGATGATGATCCTCTTCTCGATGATCCTGTCCCAGATGTTCGTCTATGAAAGCATCCCGCAGCAGCTGGTGCAGGGCATCTTCTCGATCACCGAGAACAAGGTAGTGTTGCTGATCCTGATCAACATCCTGCTGTTTCTCGTGGGCATGGTCGTCAACGACGTGACCGCGATCATCCTGATTGCGCCGCTTCTTTTGCCGCTGATGCAGGCAATTGGGGTCAGCCCGGTGCAATTCGCCGCGATCATGGGCGTGAACACCGCGATGGGCGGGGTGACGCCGCCCTATGCCTCGATCCTCTATCTGGGCGCACGGATCGGCAAAGTGAAGGTGACCAAGGTGATCCCGCCCGCGATGAAGCTGATCCTGTTCGGCTATGTCCCGGTGGTCTTCCTGACCTCGCTCTGGCCCGACCTGTCCCTCTACCTGCCGCGCCTGTTCGGATACGACGTTGCCCCCTGATCCAAGACCTGAACAACATCCCGTAACCAACTGATCAACTGGAGGAAACTCAAATGAAATATACAATGCTTGCCACCGCGACCGCGGCCCTGATGGCGCTGGCCCCCGTGGCCCAGGCACAGGACCTGAAGATGAGCCACGTGCGCCCGCAGGACGCCACCATTGACGTCGAACTGCGCGCCTTTTCCGCAGCCGTCGCCGATGCGACCGGCGGCGATGTGAACATCGAAATCTTCCCGGCCTCGGCACTGGGCGACTACACCACCGTGCAGGAACGGATCAGCGTTGGCGCCATCGATATGGCGACCCAGCCTGCCGCCACTGCCGCCGACCGCCGGATGCAAATCTCGTCCTTCCCCTATCTTGCCGGGAACTGGGATCAGGCCCGCGCGGTCTATGGCCCCGGTGGGGTCGTGCGTGAAACCATGGTTGGCCTCTACAGCGAACAGGACATCACCATGCTGGCCGCCTATCCAGTCTATTTCGGCGGCATCTCCCTGAACGTCGAAAACCCCAATGCCGGGTCGGTTGAACCGAACGGGATCAAGGTCCGCGTGCCGGGGATCAAGAGCTTTCAGCTGACCGGCGAGGCGCTGGGCTATATCCCCGCGCCGATCCCCTTCTCCGAAGCCTTCACCGCCGTGCAGACCGGTGTGGTTGACGGGGTGATCGGGTCCGGTGCGGAAGGCTACTATGCCTCTTTCCGCGACGTGACCAAGACCTACATCCCCGCCAACACCCACTTTGAAGTCTGGTACATGATCATTTCGAACGAAAGCCTTGCCGGGCTGTCCGAGGAAGATCAGGCGGCGCTGATCGAACAGGCCGCCGCCTTCGAGGCGACACGCTGGGATGTGGCCGAGGCCGATCAGGGCCGCAACGAACAGCGGCTGGTCGATGAACTGGGCGCGACCGTGGTTGCGCTTTCGGACGCCGAACTTGCCGCGATGGCCGAAAAGGTCCGCGCCGATGTCTGGCCCGCCGTTCTGGAAGACGTGGGCGTCGAATGGGGTCAGTCGATCCTCGATCAGGTCGCGGCTGCGGCCAACTGATTGCACAATCGCTGGGGCGGCCATTACGCCGCCCCACGCGCGACAACAAACGGGGCAGGGCATGGGAACCGATTACGTCATCATCGGAGGAGGGGTCGTCGGCCTCTCGGTTGCCTGGGGGCTGCTCAAGCGTGGCCACAGGGTAACCGTTCTGGATGGCGACGATGGGTCGTTCCGGGCCAGCCGCGGGAACTTTGGACTGGTCTGGGTGCAATCCAAAGGGATGAAGCAGCCCCGCTATGCGGAATGGTCGCAGACCTCTGCCGCCGCCTGGGCCGACTATGCCGCCGAATTGCAGGATGCCACCGGCCGCGATCTGGGGCTGGAACAGCGCGGCGGCTTTGATCTGCATTTTTCCGAAGAAACCCTGCAAGAGACCATCGACCAATACGAGGTGCTGAAGGCCAAACTGGGCGGGGATTATCCCTACGAGGTTCTGGGCCACAATGCCCTGCGCAAGGAAGAACCGCATATCGGGCCTAAGGTCGTCGGCGCGATCCTGCATCATCAGGACGGGCACGCGAACCCGCTACGCCTGTTGCTGGCTCTGGCCGACGATGTGCGGCGCATGGGTGGTCGGGTGCTGACCGGCAAGACCGTCACCGACGTCTCGAAACCGGATGGGTTTCGTGTGACCTGTGCCGATGGGACGATCGTCGAAGGCGGCAAGGTGGTTCTATCCGCCGGGCTGGGGGCGATGCAACTGGGGCCCAAACTTGGCTTCAAGGCGCCGATCCGGCCGCAGCGCGGGCAGGTGCTGATCACCGAAAAACTGCCCAAGATCATCAATCGCCCGTCCCTGATTGCCCGTCAGGTTGACGAGGGCGGCATCCAGATCGGTGCCACCAACGAAGAGGTCGGGCTGGACGACAGCGTGACACAAAAGGGCCTATCGGGCCTCGCCGCCGAAGCCATCGCGGCCTATCCGATCCTTGGCCGCGCCCAACTGGTCCGCAGTTGGGGTGCGTTGCGGGTTCTGTCGCCCGATGGCCTGCCGATCTACCAGCAAAGCGCCGAGATGCCGGGGGCCTATCTTGTCACCTGTCACAGCGGCATCACCCTGTCGGCGGCACACGCCCGGCTTTTGCCCGACTGGCTGGACGGCACCGCCGCCGCCCCGGATCTGGAGGTCTTCAGTGAAGCCCGCTTTTCGTGAAATCGACCCCGCGCCGGTGCGGGTCACCGTTCGTTTCGACGGGCAGGACCTGTCGCTGCCCGAAGGCGCGAACCTCGCCGCTGCGCTTCTGGCGGCGGGGGTCGTGTCCTTGCGGGACACGCCGGTCAGCGGGGCGCCCCGCGCGCCCTATTGCATGATGGGCGCCTGTTTCGATTGCCTTGTGCAGATCGACGGCGTGACCCGGCAGGCCTGCATGACCGAGGTTTCCGAGGGGATGGAGATAGCCCGCCCGACACGGGAGGCGGCAGATGATTGATCTGGCGATTATCGGGTCCGGTCCGGCCGGTATGGCCGCCGCGGTAGAGGCGGCGGGCCGGGGTCTTTCGGTCTGTATGCTGGACGAACAGCCCCGGGCCGGGGGCCAGATCTATCGCGATGTGGATCGGGCCGCGGGGGTGCGTGGCGCGATCCTTGGCCCGGATTATGCCCATGGGGCGACCCTGACCGGGGCGCTGCGCGACAGCGCCGCCCGGCATGTGACCGGTGCCGTGGTCTGGGCCATCGAACCGGACGGCGCGGCGTTCACCGTCAACTACACCCGCGACGGGGCGGCGGCGCAGATCCGGGCCGGGCGCATCCTGCTGGCGACCGGGGCGCTGGAACGGCCCATGCCGCTGCCGGGCTGGACCCTGCCGGGGGTGATGACCGCCGGGGCGGCGCAGATCCTGCTGAAGCAATCGGGGATCGTGGCGGACCGGGCGGTGTTGGTCGGCTCTGGCCCACTTTTGTACCTGATCGCGGCGCAGATGGTGCGGGCGGGCACCCCGCCGCTGGCGCTGGTCGAAACCCAGACGCGGGGTGATTTCGCGGGCGCGCTGCGGCATCTGGGGGGCGCATTGCGCGGCTGGCGATACCTGATGAAGGGCGCGGGGCTTCTGGCCACGATCCGGCGGGCGGGTGTGCCCCGCTATCGCGCGGCGACTGAGGTTTCCATCGAAGGGACGGATCGGGCCACGGCGGTCCGGTTCCGCGCCGGCGGGCAGAACCATCGGATCGACTGCGACACAGTCCTGCTGCATCAGGGGGTGGTGCCAAACACGCAGGCCGCCCGGTCGATCGGCGTGCCGCATCTGTGGGACAATCAGCAACGCTGCTTTTCGCCGGTCGTCGATACTTGGGGCGGAACCACGGTGCCGGGCGTCTTTCTTGCGGGGGATGGGGCCGGGATCGGCGGCGCCAAACTGGCCGAGGTCGCGGGCCGGATCACGGCGCTGGCCATCGCGGCAGAGGCCGGGCGGATCACCCCGGCAGAGCGGGACCGCGCCGCCGCGCCCTTGCTGGCCATGCGCCGGGCCGAAGGGGCGGTGCGCCCATTTCTGGATGCAACCTATCCCCCCGCCGCCGCGCCGATTGCCGATGATACCATTGTCTGCCGCTGCGAGGAGGTCACCGCCGGGGCGATCAGGGGCTATGCCAAGCTGGGCTGCACCGGCCCCAATCAGGCCAAGGCCTTTGGCCGGGCCGGGATGGGTCCCTGTCAGGGCCGATATTGCGGGCTGACGGTTACGGCGCTCTTGGCCGAGGCGACGGGGCAGACCGAGGACGAGACCGGATACTACCGTATCCGCCCGCCCCTGAAGCCCGTGACGCTGGCCGAACTGGCGGCAATGGATACCCCGCGCAAGGACGCGGCAGAATAGGAGTTTCGCGATGATCGAACGGATCGACACCGGCGAACGGATGAGCAAGATCGTCAAGCATAGCGGCGTCGCCTACCTCTGCGGGCAGGTCGGGGCGGGCGACAACGTGGCCGAGCAGACCCGCGATTGCCTGTCTCGGGTCGAGGCCTTGCTGGCGCGGGCCGGGTCCGGCCCGGACCGGATGTTGCAGGCCATTGTCTGGCTGGCCGACATGGCGGACTTCGCCGAGATGAACGCGGTTTGGGACGCCTGGGTGCCCGCGGGCCACGCCCCGGCGCGCGCCTGCGGCGAGGCGAAGCTGGCCCGCCCCGACCTGAAGGTCGAAATCATCGTCACCGCCGCCTGCGACAGGTAGACCGCCTGCCCGCAGTAATCCGGGCAGGCGCGCGTTGGCCTAGAGAACCTCTTCGAACAGGGCCCGGACGTTCGCTTCGGTGAGGGTGACGGGGTTTCCGCCGCAGCTTGGGTCGGACAGCGCCCCTTTGACCAGCCGGTCCATGTCCGGATCCGTGACCCCAAGGTCCGACATCCGTTTCGGGATGCCGAGGCTGTCGTTGAACCGGTCCACGAAGGCGCAGAACCCGTCAAAGCCGCCGTCGATCCCCAGATAGCCCGCGACCGCGTCGAACCGGCTCCGGATCGCATCCGCGTTCAGCCGCAGAACGGCAGGCATGCAGACGGCGTTGGTGGTGCCGTGGTGGGTGTGGTGCATAGCGCCGATAGGGTGGGACAGCGCGTGGATCGCCCCTAGCCCCTTCTGGAAGGCCGTGGCCCCCATCATCGCCGCAGACATCATATTGGCGCGGGCCTCAAGGTCGGTGGGGGTGGCATAGGCGCGGGGCAGGTTGTCGATCACCAGCCGCATCCCTTCCACCGCGATCCCCTGGCTCATCGGGTGGTAATGCGGGCTGGAAAACGCTTCGACGCAGTGGGCAAAGGCATCCAACCCGGTGCCTGCGGTGATGAAGGCGGGCATGCCCACGGTCAGCTCCGGGTCGGCGATGACGACCGAGGGCAGGACCTTGGGATGGAAGATGATCTTTTTCTCGGCGGTTTCCGAATTGGTCAGCACGCTGGCGCGGCCCACTTCCGATCCGGTCCCGGCGGTGGTCGGCACGGCGACGTTGGGATAGATCGCGCCAGCATCCGCGCGGGTCCACCAATCGCCAATATCCTCGAAATCCCAGACTGGGCGGGTCTGACCGGCCATAAAGGCGATCATCTTGCCAAGGTCGAGGCCCGACCCGCCGCCAAAGGCCACCACGCCATCGTGGCCGCCGTCGCGGAACGCCGCGATCCCGGCGGCAAGGTTCTTTTCATTGGGGTTCGGGTCCACATCGGCGAACAACGCTCGGCCCATCCCCGCGCCCTCCAGCACGTCAAGCGCGGTCTGGGTGACGGGCAGGGCGGCCAGCCCCCGGTCGGTGACCAGAAGCGGGCGGCTGATCCCGGCGGCCTTGCAGGCCTCGGCCAATTCCTTGATCCGGCCCGGGCCAAAGCGGATCGCGGTGGGATAGGACCAATTCGCGGTGGGGCTCATTTCGTGACTTTCTTTAGATGATAGGATTTCGGTCGGGTCAGGTTCTGGTAGCCGATGACGGACAATCCGCCGCCCCGGCCGGTGTTCTTGCAGCCGGTCCAGCACAGGCCCGGATCAAGGTAGTCGGCCCGGTTCATGAAGACGGTGCCGGTCTCAACCCGGTCGCCGACGCGGGCCGCGCGGTCTACGTCTGCCGTCCACAGGCTGGCGGTCAGCCCGTAGTCGCTGTCGTTCATCAGGGCGATGGCCTCGTCGTCCGAGGACACCTTCATGATGCCGACGACCGGCCCAAAGCTTTCGTCGCGCATGACCCGCATGTCGTGGGTGACATTGGTCAGGATCTGCGGGGTCAGATAGGCCCCGCCGTCGTCTTCGGCGAAGGTGGGGATATGGGCCACGGCGCCATCGGCCACGGCTTCGGCGATCTGGGCGCGGACCTCGGCAGCAAAGCGGGTGTTGGCCATCGGGCCGATGGTGGTATCGGGGTCCAGCGGGTTGCCCAGCTTGTAGCCCTTTACCAGCGCCACGGCCTTTTCCACGAAGGCGTCATACAGGCTTTCGTGCACATAGATCCGCTCGATCCCGCAGCAGCACTGCCCGGCGTTATACATGGCCGCATCGACCAGCGTGTCCACGGCGGCGTCAAGGTCTGCGTCGTCCATGACATAGCCCGGGTCCTTGCCGCCCAGCTCGGTGCCGACCCCGGTGAAGGTGCCCGCCGCCGCCCGTTCCATCGCGGCCCCGCCCCCGACCGACCCGGTGAAGTTGACGAAATCGAACGCCCGGTCCGCGATCAGCGCCGAAGTCGTGTCGTGGTCAAGGAAGACGTTCTGGAACACGTCCTCGGGCACGCCCGCGGAATGGAAGGCGCGGGCCATGCGCTCGCCCACCAGAAGGGTCTGGGTCGCGTGTTTCAGCACCACCGTGTTGCCCGCGATCAAGGCCGGGGCGACAGTGTTGATCGCGGTCATATAGGGGTAGTTCCACGGGGCCACGACAAAGACGACCCCATGCGGCACCCGGCGGATGTAGCGCTTGAAGGTCGCGTCCTCGCCCACCGCGATATCCGCCAGCGCGCTTTCCGCGATTTCGGCCATATAAGCGGCCCGTTCGTTGAAGCCACCGAATTCGCCGCCATAGCGGACAGGGCGGCCCATCATATGCGCCAGTTCGGGGACGATCTCGTCGTTCATCGCGCCCACGGCGGCGACCCCGGCCAGAACCAGCCTGATCCGCTCGGTCAGGGGGCGGGCGGCCCATTCGGCCTGCGCGGCGCGGGCGCGGTCGGCGGCGGCACGGGCCTGATCCGGGGACAGGGTGTCCCGTTCGGCATAGACCGATCCGTCGATTGGGGAAATGCAGCGAAGCGTTGTCATGCTTTTTCAAGCCCTCTGGCAATTTCGTAGTCGGTGACCACGCGGTTGAACTCTTCCAGCTCCCATTCGGCGGCGCGGGTGTAATGGGCGATCACAGCCTCGCCAAAGGCCTCTTTCAGCATTTCGGATCCCATCATCGCATCGCGTGCGTCGCGCAGGGTCAGGGGGATGCGGGCCGCCGCGCCGTCTTCATAGGCATCGCCCTTGAAGGGGGCGGGCAGGGGCAGTTTCTCCTCGATCCCTTTCAAGCCCGCGGCCAGCATGGCGGCCTGTGCCAGATAGGGGTTCATATCCGCCCCCGGCACCCGGCATTCCACGCGCACGCCCTTTGTCCCGTCGCCGCACAGGCGGAAGGCCGCGGTGCGGTTGTCCACCGACCAGACAACCTGCGTTGGCGCGAAGGTGCCCTTGGCGAAGCGCTTGTAGCTGTTGACATAGGGGGCCAAGAAATAGGTGTAATCGGCCGCGTATTTCAGCAGGCCCGCCATGTAGTGATCCATCAGTTCGGACTTGGCAAGCGGGCGGTCGGGGTCGTGGAACGCGTTCTTGCCATCCGACCAAAGCGACTGGTGCACATGGGCGGCGCTGCCGACGCGGTCATGGTGCCACTTGGGCAGGAAGGAGGCCGCCGCGCCGTTCAGATGCGCGATTTCCTTGATCCCATGCTTGGCGATGGTGTGGTGATCGGCGGTCGCCAGTGCATCGGCGTATTTGATATTCAGTTCTTCCTGACCCGCCTCAGCCTCGCCCTTGGACCCCTCGACCGGGATGCCCATGGCCCGCAAGTGGTTGCGGATCGGGCGCATGATCGGCTCTTCCTTGGAGGTCTGGAAGATGTGGTAATCCTCGTTGTAGTTCGAAATCGGCTGCAGCCTGAACCCGTTTCGGGCGATCTCGTCATGGGTGCCCTGAAACAGGAAGAACTCCAGCTCGGTCGCCATGATCGGGTCGAACCCCATGGCGCGGGCGCGGGCGACCTGGCCCTTCAGCATCTCGCGCGGGGACTGGGGAACCGGGGCGTGGCTGTGGTGGTCCTGCACGTCGCACAGGCACATGGCGGTCCCGTCCAGCCAGGGCACCGGACGCAGGGTCGACAGGTCGGGCTTCATCACATAGTCGCCATAGCCGCCCCGCCAGCTGGTCGAGGCATAGCCGTCCGGCGTGGCCATCGCCAGATCGGTCGCCAGCAGGTAGTTGCAGCAATGGGTTTCATCCTCGGCCATTTCCAGAAAAGCCTCGGCATGGAAACGTTTGCCCATCAGGCGGCCTTGCATGTCCACGATGCAGGTCAGGACCGTGTCGATCCGGCCTGCGGCGATCTGTGTCTTAAGCTCGTCAAAGGTCATCTGTCACCGGTTTTGCTGTGGGGCGCGCCGCTGGCACCCGGCCAATGGAATCAGTCGCCACGGGGGCGTTCTGCGGCAAAGCTTCTGCCGAGTCTTCGGATTTGACCAGCCTCATTGACCGATTATGACCGAATTTCGGGCGGTTTTGCGTGTTTTTGCCCGAATGAAGGTGGCGATCAGGCCAGTCCTAGGGGCGGGCGCCCAACAGGATCGATTTTGCGCGCTGGTCCACCCGGTCGGAATTGAGGTCATGGCGTCCGACCTGCCTCATCAAGTCCCGCAAGGACGAAATATCGCCAAAGTAGCGCCAGACGACAGGGGACATGAAGGGCGTCCGCTGGCGGCTGGTGATGCCAAAGGTCGTTCCGCGCAGGTATTGCAATTGCCCTCGTCCGACCGGGTTCAGGACGGTTTCAACCAATGCATCCCGCGCAAGCGCCTGATACTCCATCACGAAGATGCGGTTGCCAAGAAGCGCGACGCGCCCGTCATATTTCGACAGATACAGGCTGCCATCTTCGGGATCGACCGACCGTTCCATCGACCGGCACCGCACCATACCGTTGTGTTCGTCCAGGCGAACCACGGCGCAGACTATCGAGTCTTCCCAGCTTTGGGTCAGGAAGTAGCTGAGGTAGTAGCCCAGATAGCGGCGCAGCGGGATCGTCTGACCGCGAAAGGCGGTTTCGAACCCGCCCTGGTTTGGGGCGGCGACCTGCGGACCGGCCAGTTTGCTGGCGACAAGGGGGTGAACCTCGAATTCTTCGGTGGGCAATAGAAACTCGGCTGGGCGCACACCGAAATGCACGCCGATCTTGCGCATATTGGCCGGGGAGGGACGCGCCGCGCCGCTAAGGTATTTGCTGAATTGCTGCCGGTTTACGCCAATCTGGCGGCAGATCGCCGACACCGACGACTCGGTCGAACACAGAAGGCGAAGGTTGTTGGCGAAATCATCAGCTTGCATCAAAGGACCAATCCACAGGATATCTGGCGAATCTATTATGCTCTTTGTCACCTTAGTAGCTTAAAGTCGCAAAATAACGCTAAAAGTCGCGCATTTGCAGCGTCTTTGGGATTGGCGTGAAGTTCCTGGCAACAAATGCGTTTGGAAGACGCTTTTCAGTCAGGGAGACACCCAATGAACAAACCGAACATATCCTGGACCAAGGTCGGCCTGCCGCGCCGGTCGTTTCTGAAGGGCGCAACCGCGCTTGGGGGGCTTGCCGCGACCGGCATGATGCTGCCCCGTGCCGCCTATGCCGCCGGAGGCACGCTCAAGACCCGCACCTATGCGGACATCCGGTCGATGGACCCGGCATTCAGTCAGGGGGTCGTGGACGAGGAGATTCACGCGGCGATCTACAACAAGCTGATCCAGTACAAGCCGGGCCGCGAATGGGGCTGGCAGTTGGACGCCGCCGCAATGATTGAACAGGTGGATGACACCCACATCAATTTCGCGCTGAAGGATAGCATCGGGTTCACCAACGGATTTGGCGCGATGACCGCCGAAGACGTGAAATTCTCGTTCGAGCGGATCATCGACGATGCGCTGGAATCCACCAATAAACCCGACTGGGGCCCGCTGGATCATGTCGAGGTGACCGGCGAACGGACCGGCACCATCGTGTTGAAGAACGCGTTCCAGCCGCTCTGGTCGATCACGCTGCCTTATATCGCGGGCAATATCGTGTCCAAGGCCGCGTTCGAAAGTGTCGGTGGCAAGATCGACACCCAGCCGGTGGCGACCTCTGGCCCCTATCTTCATGCCGGGTGGGAACAGAAACAGAAAACGACCCTGCGCCGCAATCCAGATTGGCAGGGCGATCCGGCGGCTTTCGATGAAATCCAGATTTACCACATTGACGATGAAAAGGCAGCCGAGATCGCGTTCGAGGCGGGCGAGATCGACTTTACCCGCGTCAGCCTTGATAGCGTGGAGCGGCTCAAGTCGAACCCGATCGCCGGGGCGACGCTGGATGAATACCCGTCGCTTTACTATGTCTGGGTCGGGATGAACCTGGACAACCCGAAGCTGGGCAACCTGAAACTGCGCCAGGCCATTCAGCACGCGATCGACGTGCCCACGATCATGGCGGCAGCCTATTTCGGCGCGGCAGAGCCTTCGACGGGGATCATCGCGCCGGGTCTGGCCGGGCACCGCGACGCACCCCTGACAGGCGTATCTGCCGATCTGGAAAAGGCGCAGGCGCTGATGGCGGAATCGGGCGAAACCAATGTGTCGCTGGCCATTGATGTGCTGAACAAATCCGCCAATGTGACTGCGGCGCAGATCATTCAGGCCAACCTTGCCGCGATTGGCGTCACCCTTGAAATCCGCCTGCACGAAGGCGCGACCTTCTGGGAACTGGGGTCAAACGACGATCTGGAGTTGGTTTTGAACCGCTACTCCATGACGCCCGACCCCTATTACGCGACGTCGTGGTTCATTTCCGAACAGGCCGGCATCTGGAACTGGGAACGTTTCCGCAGCGAAGAGTTTGACGCGCTGCATGTCGCGGCCCAGTCCGAAAGCGATCCGGCGGCGCGGGCGCAGATGTATGCCCGGGCACAGGACCTGATGGAAGAAAGCGGCGCCTACAAATTCCTCACCCACGAGGCGACGCCGGTCATCTATCGCGACAGTATCGCCCCGGCGCTGCGTCCCGATGGCCTGCCGCTTTACCGCTATTTCGGCGCAGCCTAGGGCATTTGCCCAAGGCACCGGGGCGCGGCAATGATCCGCGCCCCTTCCTTACCCTCCCCCGAACAAAGGGCGTCCCATGCTGTCCTACATTGTCCGCAGGATCGGTCTGGCCGCGCTGATCACGGTTCTGGCCGTAACCGCGCTGTTCCTGATCGTGCATATGATCCCGGGCGATCCGGTGTCGACCATGCTTGGCCCGCGGGCGACGCCGGAAATGCGCGCAGCGCTTGAGGCGCGGATGGGCCTAGACCGGCCGCTGATCGTGCAGATCGGCCTGTTCTTTGCCAATATGCTGCGCGGCGATCTGGGGATGGACGTGTTTTCGAACCGGTCGGTGACGGATATCGTTCTGGGGCAGGTGCCCCATACGCTGGCGTTGATCCTGTTTTCAATCACCTGGTCCGCCGCGCTGGGGATCGCGCTGGGCTGCTATTCCGCCGTCAACCGCAATTCGCTGGGCGACCGTCTGACCGGTATCCTGTCGGTGTCGGTCATCGCGGTTCCAGCCTTTGTAGTCGCGCTTTATTCGCTTTTGATCTTCGCGGTGAAACTGCAATGGTTTCCGGCCATCGGGGCGGGGGACGCTGGCAATTGGGGGGATCAGCTTCATCACCTTGTGCTACCCAGCCTTGCCATCGGTCTGTCCTGGGTCGGCTATATCGCGCGGCTGGTGCGGGCCTCGATGCTGGAAGTGCTGGGCGAAGGGCATATCCGCACCGCCCGCGCCTTTGGCCTTCCCGAACGGCGGATCGTCTTTGGCTATGCCCTGCGGCTGGCTATTCTGCCGACGGTCACGGTGATTGGCGTTGGCATGGGCTTCCTCTTGTCGGCGGCGGTCTTCACCGAGATCGTCTTTTCCCGGCCCGGCTTGGGCAAGCTGGTGATCGACAGCATCACAACCCGAAACTACCCGGTGGTGATGGGGTCCGTCCTGTTCTCTACCCTGATTTTCGTGGCCTCGACCACGCTGGCCGACATCATCAACGCCATCCTGGATCCCCGGATCCGCGCCGGAAAGTGAGGGCCGGGAGATGACCGATACCACCATGCCAAAGCCCCGGTCGGAACTGGGCGAAATCCTATATCACCTTATCCGGGACCCTTTGGGGCTGACGGGGCTGGTGATTGTCCTGATGATCCTCGCCTCGGCCATCTTCGCGCCCTGGATCGCGCCCTATGATCCGATTGCGCTGAACGTGCCCGACCGGCTGCAAGGGCCGAACATGGCGCACCTGATGGGCACCGACCAATTGGGCCGCGATACCTTCAGCCGGGTCATCTGGGGTGGGCGCGTGGCGCTTCAGGTGGCGCTGCCCACCATCGGCGGGGCGATCTTCTTCGGCCTGCTTCTGGGGATGATCGCGGGCTATGGGCCAAGATGGCTTGATAATCTGATCGTGCTGTTGTTCGACACCATCCGGTCCTTCCCGACGGTCATGTTCGCGCTGGCGGTCGTGGCACTGGTCGGGCCCAGCCTGAACACCGTGATCGTCGTGATCATGATCACTTCGATCCCCACCTATGGCCGGGTCGTGCGCACGCTGACCCAATCCCTGAAAGAGGCAGAGTTCATCACCGCCGAAAAGTCTCTGGGCGCATCGACGCCGCGGATCATGGCGGTTCACATCCTGCCCAATGTGCTGGGGCCGCTGGCGGTTCTGGCGGCGATGGATATTCCGACAGTCGTCGGGCTGGAGGCGGGGCTGTCGTTTCTTGGGATGGGGGTAAAGCCGCCGACACCGTCCTGGGGGTCGCTGCTCAACGACGGGTATAACCTGATCCGCAACACGCCGTGGCTGATCATCGCGGGGGGCATTCCGCTGATCCTGACCACCATCGGGTTCACCTTTCTGGGCGAGGCGCTGCGCGATGTGGTCGATCCGAAGCTGCGCGCCAAGGGGGGCAAATGATGGCTGTTCTCGAAATTCAGAACCTGTCGGTTAGCTATGCCACCCCGCGCGGGGACTTGAAGGCACTGCGCGACGTGTCGATGACCGTGCCAGAGCGCAGCATCGTCGGCATCGTCGGTGAATCCGGTTGCGGGAAATCCACGCTGATTTCCGCGATCATCCGGTTGATGGCTCCCAATGCGCGGGTCGGGGCGGGCAGCGTAGCGTTCAAGGGCGACAACCTGCTGGCGCTGACCGATGCGCAGATGCGTGCCTTGCGCGGTACCGAGATTTCGATGGTCTTTCAGGACCCGATGCAGACCCACAACCCGGTCCTGGCCGTGGGCCGCCAGATGATGGACATCCAGTATCGTGACCCGCTGTCGAGGGCCGCAAAACGCAAGCGCGCGGCAGAAATGCTGGCCCTAGTCGGTATACCTGACGCGCAGGCACGGCTGAATCAGTATCCTTTTGAGTTTTCCGGCGGGATGCGCCAGCGGATCGCGATTGCCATGGCGCTGATGGCGCGCCCATCCCTGCTGATCGCGGACGAACCCACCACCGCGCTGGATGCCACGCTGGAGGTGCAGATCATCAAGCGGTTGCGCGAGTTGCAGAACGACATCGGCTGCTCGATCCTGTTCATTTCGCACCACCTTGGGGTGATTGCCGAACTCTGTGATCAGGTCGTCGTCATGTATGCTGGCGAAGTGGTCGAGACCGGATCGGTCCGCGATGTGTTCCACACCCCGGCGCACCCCTACACCCGTGCGCTTCTGGAATGCGACCCGGGCCACATCCGGGAAAAGACCCGAAATCTGCCGACCATTCCGGGCAATATCCCCGATCTGGTAAACCTGCCGGGCGGATGCATTTTTGCCGACCGTTGCTCGAAACGGCACGCCGCCTGTTCCCAGCGCCCGGAAATGTCAAAGGCGGCAGCGGGTCACCATGCGGCTTGCCATCTTCTGAACGCCGAGGTGACGGGATGACCGCTTTGCTTGAACTTGATGACGTCGTGGTGCGGTTCGGTGTGCGCGGAGGCGTGTTCCGCAGCGCGGGCAGCATCGAAGCTGTGTCCGGGGTCAGCCTGAAGATCGAAGAGGGGCAGACCTATGGGATCGTTGGCGAAAGCGGGTCGGGCAAGACCACGCTGGCGCGGGCGGTGGCGGGGCTGCACCATGCCTCGAACGGGTCGATCCGGTATCGCGGTCAGGAACTGCGCGACCTTCCCGAAGCGCAGTTTCGCAAGCTGCGGCGCGAGATTGTGATGATGTTTCAGGATCCTATCGGGTCCCTGTCCCCGCGCCTGTCGATCAAATCGCTGATCACCGAACCGTTCCGCATTCAGGGCATGAAGGACCGCGACCTGGAGGCCGAGGCAAAGCGCCTGTTGCAGATGGTTGGCCTGCCGCCCGAATTTGCGGCGCGCTACCCCTACCAGATTTCCGGTGGTCAGGCGCGGCGTGTCGGCGTGGCCCGTGCCCTGGCACTGGACCCGAAACTTCTGATCGCGGACGAACCCACGGCAGGCCTTGATGTGTCGATTCAGGGCGAGATGCTAAACCTTCTGGCACGGCTGCAGGATGACCTTGGCCTTGCTATCATGATCATCACCCACAACCTGAACGTCGTGCGCCATATCACCGACCGGGTGGGGATCATGTATCTGGGCAAGCTGGTCGAGGAGGGCGACACCGAAGCCGTCTTTGCCAACCCGCAGCATCCCTACACCCTTGCCCTTTTGGCCGCGAACCCCGAACCGGACCCGGATGCACAATTGATGCGGGTCGAATTGCAGGGAGAGCCGCCCAGCATCCTGCGCCGTCCAACGGGGTGCGAGTTTCACACCCGTTGCCCCTTTGCGCAGGCCAGCTGTGCAACGCATGTGCCTGACTGGGAGGTGGCGGGCCCGCTGGCACATCGGTGTCATTTCCCGGCCATCTGGGCCCGGGGCGAGGCGGTGCCGGGATGACCGGCACCATCTTTGCAGGCGGGCCGATCCTGACGATGGACGCGGGCGATACCCGCCCAGACGCCATTGGTATTCACGGGGACCGGATCGTAGCTGTCGGGTCTCTGGCGGAGGTGCGCGAGACCTTGCCCGTTGCCGTGCTGCACGACCTTGGGGGGCAGACCCTGATCCCCGCCTTCATCGACCCGCACGGGCATTTCCCCGACAGCGCGATCGTTTCGCTGTTGCGGGCCGACCTGTCGGCCAGAACCGGCTGCACCACTCTGGCCGAGGCGTTCCGGCGGCTGGCGGCAAAGGCCGCAGATACTGCCGCGGGGGCCTGGGTCATGGGCGCGGCGCTGGACGAAAGCCAGCTGACCGAAAGGCGCCTGCCGACGCGGGACGAACTGGACGCGGTTTCGACCGATCACCCGATCTGGGTCATCCATGCATCAGGGCATTGCGGGGTAGCCAACTCCGTGGCGCTTGCCCGGCAGGGGATCACGGAAGACAGCACCGATCCGCGCGGTGGCCGCTATCTGCGGGATGGCTCCGGTCGTCTGACCGGCGGGATCGAAGGACTGTCGGCCATGGGTGAAATGGGGGATACTCATTTCCTGCTGGATGAAGGGGCATTCGCGGGGTGTTTTGCGGCGGCGCGTGACGAATATCTGGCGCAGGGCGTGACGCTGGCGCAGAATTCCTGGACCGCGCTGCCGCTGTTGCGCCTGTTCCGTCGGATCGCGGATCAGGGCGATCCGGGTATCGACCTGATCCTGTTGCCCGTGGCCGAGGACGAACCTGCGCTGTGCCAGTCCGGGATCGGGCGGGACTGGCCAGCCGGGGAGATTGCGCTCGGCCCTCGCAAGCTCTTGACCGACGGGTCGTTCCTGATGCGAACCGCGCTTTTGACGGCGCCCTATCCGGGGACCGATGGCAGTGGTCTTGCCTATATGAGCCGGGATCAACTTGGGGCTGAGGTTCAAAAGCTGCATCGCCTTGGGCATCAGATTCACTGCCACTGCAATGGCGATGCGGCATCCGACATGTTCCTTGACGCGGTTGCGGCGGCCCTGCACGACCACCCCCGCGACGACCATCGGCACACGATCATTCATGGGCAGGTCATGCGGCGTGACCAAATCTCCCGCTGTGCCGATCTGGGCGTGACCATCAGCTTTTTCCCGGCCCATGTCTGGTATTGGGGGGATCAGCACTACGACGACATTCTTGGACCAGAGCGGGCGCAAGATATCTCTCCGACCGGATGGGCGGCGGCGGCGGGCCTGCGGTTCACCATCCACAACGATGCCTCGGTCACGCCAACCCGGCCGCTGGAACTGATCCACACCACCGTCAACCGGCGCACCCAAAGCGGGCGGCTGCTTGGCCCGGATCAGCGGATAACGCCGCTGGCAGCCTTGCGCGCCCATACGATCGACGCCGCGTGGCAGGTCTTTCGGGACGCAGAGCGCGGGTCGATCGAGATGGGAAAACTGGCCGATCTGGCTATCCTTGACGGCAATCCGCTGACCCGCCCGGAAACGATAAAAACAATCCGGGTGCGCGAAACCTGGCGCCGTGGCACAAGGGTCTTTCGACGCGAGGCAACGAAAGTTGGTGAACCGGCATGAGCTATGCACTCTATATCGGCAAGAACCACAGCAGGACTGGCCACGCCTGGCTGGCCGGCTACGGGGATGAACCTTCGTCCCATTGGCTGGAAATCGTGCCTGCCGCCGATCATCCCGACGGCACGATGATAGAGGTGGGCGTTGGCCCGGGGGCGAACATGCCCGGCCGCCGGATCACCGTGCCGCAGGCGCCGCGGACCCTGCGCCATATGCGCGTCAGTTACTCCTACTACCTTGGGGTGCCCGCGCCGATCACCAATGGCGGCGTGAACGAAGCAGGCCTTGCCGTGCGCGACGTCTGGTCTACTTCGCGCGCCGAATTGCGGGACATGACCCCGAAGGATCAGACCGGGTTCAACTATTCCGACCTCGCCCGCACCGTTCTGGAACGCGCGACCAGCGCCCGCGAAGCGGTGGAGCTCTGCGCGCATCTTATCGCCGAATATGGCGAGGCGACCTATGGCGGGAATTCGCATCTGTTCGCGGATGCGGAGGAGGCCTGGGTCATGATCCAGTTCGCGGGCGGGCAGGGGCTTTGGGTGGCCGAACGGCTTGGCCCCGACAGTATCCGCGCCTCGCGTCCTGGCTATGTGCTGGAAGTTCCGGTGCACGATCCCGATCACCCGGATTTTCTATGGTCCCCGAATTTCGTCAGCTTTGCCCGCGATATGGGCTGGTATGACAGCGGCCCGTTCGACGCCAATGCGATCTATGGTGACGGCAAGGGGCGTTGGGACGGGATCCGCTGGATCGAGGCCGAAATGCAGGCCCGCGCCACCCGCCCGGAAAAGATCGGCTTGGACGATATGATCTGGGCGGTGCGGACAGAGAAGCTGACCGGGGATACGGCGGGATATGGGCAGGTCGTGCCGCTGGAACGCGCCGCCGATCCGGCCCTTGCCATGATGTGGCACGCGGCCTGCGGGGCGCTGGCGGCGCCGTTTTCGCCGGTCTTTCTGGGGCAGGATACGGTGCCTGCGGAATACGGGCCGCACCGCTACCTGACCACCGGCGAATCCCATCGGTTTCAGGATATGCGCAAGGCGGTCAGCGGTGGGCTGGACACGGTTTCGTTGGTGTCGCAGATCAATGAAACCTCCGTTGGCGCATTTCAGGACTGCAAACGCCTGATGTACCTGATGCAGGTCCTGGGTGACGATACGCTTGCCCCGGTGCATGGCGCGTTTGTGGGCCGGGAGGCCCGGCTTGCCAAACTGACCGAAGCCCAGCTTCGCGTGGCAGGCAGCGCGATCCGCGCGGGGCACAGGGCCGAGGCCATTGCCGTCCTGTCGGCCTTTTCCAATAGCGAGCTTGGGTCTGCGCTGTCGCTTGTGCGCGATCTTGCCACGGGTCTATCCGTGCAGGCCGCCGCTGCCGCACCGATAGCGGGCACGCCCGGCAATCCGGTCGGGTTTCCTCAGATCTGGTAGGGCGGTCACTTGCGCGCCAAGGATGGTCTGGCGAAACGGCCCGCGCGACGATAGAGAGCGGCCATGGAACAAACGCAAGAGATCACCAGGGCCGCGCGCCTGTCCGTTGCCCCCATGATGGACTGGACGGACCGGCATTGCCGCTATCTGCATCGGCTTTTGTCGCGCAACGCGCTTCTCTACACCGAGATGGTGACGGCCCCGGCGATCCTGCATGGCGACCGGGACCGGCTGTTGGCCTATGATCCGGCGGAACACCCCGTGGCCCTGCAACTGGGCGGGTCAGACCCGGCGGAACTGGCGGCGGCTGTAGGTGTAGCCAACGCCTATGGCTATGACGAGATCAATCTGAACGTCGGCTGCCCGTCGGACCGGGTGCAATCCGGTGCCTTCGGGGCGGTGCTGATGAAATCGCCCGGACTTGTGGCCGACTGTGTCCGCGCGATGCAGGACGTGGCCGGGGCAGAAGTCACGGTGAAATGCCGGATCGGGGTCGATGAACAAAACCCCGAGGCGGTTCTGCCCGACTTCATCGAAAAGGTGGCCGCTGCGGGCTGTCGGCGGTTTGCGATCCACGCGCGCAAGGCCTGGCTGGAAGGGCTTAGCCCGAAGGAGAACCGGGACATCCCGCCGCTGGACTATGATCTGGTTTTGCGGATGCGGGCGCGGTTCCCCGAATTGCACCTGTCGGTGAACGGCGGCATCACATCGCTGGATCAGGCCGAGGAATTTCTGGACGCCGGGATGGACGGGGTCATGGTCGGGCGCGCAGCCTATCACCAGCCCTTCGACATTCTGGGCGCGGCGGACGCGCGGATCTGGGGGGATGGCGGGGCAGGGCGGACAGCTGAACAGGCCGCCCGCGACATGCTGCCCTATATCGAGGCGCATTTGTCATCCGGTGGCCGGTTGAACCAGATCACCCGGCACATGCTGGGACTGTTCGCAGGGCGGCCCGGCGCGCGCGGCTGGCGGCGGCACCTGTCGGAGAACGCCCATCGGGACGGCGCCGGGCCCGAGGTGGTCGAGGCGGCGTTGGGTTTCGTCGAACGCTGACGCGGAACGAAGGGAAATGGCCGTTCTCTTGGGGCACAGCGAAAGGCGGCTTTGAGCCCATAGTAACCGCCTTGTTGCAACGCTATTGGTAAGCTGCAAGCTCCCGTTCCGAGGGATACGTGTCCCATTTGAAGTAATGCATAATGGCAAATAGTTCCGCTTCAGGGGTCCCCGACACACCTACGTTCGCCAAATATTCCCGCACACCCTGAAGATCATGCACAGGCAAAAATTCCCTCAATCCATTTTGTGCAGCAATGGATGGCGTAAAGACATCATTTTCTAGTTCAGCACTATCCGTATCGATAACGAAACAGACCGTATGGATCGATGTGTCTTCTGGCTCATTGACGTAAACCGAGTGTCGCCAGTTATGCTGCTCAAGCTTCTCAAGCAGTTCTCCAATAGTGGTTTTGATATGCGACATAAAGTGGTTGCGATAGTTGCTCAAACTTCGCTTAGTATTTCTAGGTTTTCAGGCATTTTCAAGGTCCGCTTGGTCCGGCAAAGTGGAGGTTTGCCGGTTCGGGGCTTTGTCTTGGGGGGCCGCGAGAACGGCCACCTACAAAAGAAAACGGGACCCGAAGGCCCCGTTTCCAAAGATCAGAATTACCGGAGGATTTACTCTTCGGCGGCTTCCGCCTCGCCTTCAGCGTCGCCTTCTTCGTTCTCGGAAGAACGCAGGCCCGACGGGGCAGAGATGTTGGCGATCACGAAGTTCCGGTCGATGGTCGGCTTGGCGCCGCTCGGCAGGGTCACGTCGTTGATGTGGATCACGTCGCCAACCTGCAGACCGGTCAGGTCGACAGTCACCGATTCCGGAATGTCGCCGGCCAGAACGTTCAGTTCCACTTCGGGACGAACGACGGTCAGAACGCCGCCCTTCTTGATGCCCGGAGCGGCCTTTTCGTTTTCGAACTCGACATGCACGAAGATGTTCACGCGGCTGGTGCGCTTCAGGCGCATCAGGTCGACGTGGGTCGGCAGGTCTTTGACGACATCGCGCTGCACGCCGCGGCAGATGACGCGGACGTCATCGTGGCCATCAACCTTCAGGTTGAACAGGGTCGACAGGAAGCGACCGGCCTTGAGCTGCTTGAGCAGAGCGTTGAAAGGGATGTTGATCGGAAGCGGATCAGCGCCGCCACCGTAAACAATGCCTGGTACGTCGCCGTTACGGCGAGCTTGACGAGCGGCCCCCTTGCCTGTCCCCGTCCGTACCGTGGCGTTCAGATCAGGGATCTCACGAGCCATGGTTTTCTCCATTGGGTTATGGGTCGCCCTCCAAGGGTGTGCGACCCGGTAGAAGCCGCGCGTATAAGGCCGATTCCCCGGTTTGGGAAGGGCAAATGTTGCCGCGCGAAACCGAATGTGACTTGCCAAGGGGCGGTTTCCCGCCCAAGTCTCCGCTCATGTCTGTTGTGAGCGCTATCAGCCTGTCCCGCCGCCCCTCTGCCGCCTTCGCGGCGGTGGGGTTGTTCTGGGGTACATTCGCCGCCTATGTGCCGGTGATCAAGGCTCGTCTTGGGGTCGATGACGCGGTATTTGGCCTTCTTTTGCTCGGGTCCGCGGTGGGGCTGGTCACCGCCATGTGGCTGGCGCCGCGGGCCGACCGGATCTTTGGCGCGCGCGGAATGCAGGTGGCGGCGGCCCTTTTCGCGGGGGCGGTGCTGCTGCCGGGGATGGCGACGGTCGGGATGGCATTTGCCCTGGCGATGGTCGCAGTGGGCATGGCGTCGGGCCTGTTGGACGTGATCATGAATGCCCGTGTTGCCGACCTTGAAGCGCGGCATAGCCGGGCGCTGATGAACGCTAACCACGGGATGTTTTCGCTGGCCTATGGCCTGTCGGCGCTGCTATCCGGGGCCTTCCGCGAGGCGGGCTGGCCTCCCGAGCAGGCTTTTGCCGCGCTTGCAATGGGGATCGTCGCGCTGGCCTTGATCCTGCGGATGGACCGCGACACCCTGTCCGAGGAAGAGGCCAGCCATACCGGGGCTTTCCCGTTCTGGCCGGTTTTCCTCTGTGGGGCGGTGGTGTTCGTGGCCTTCACCTCGGAAGCCACGGTCGAGGCCTGGTCGGCGCTGCACGTGGAACGGACCCTTGGCGGCGGCGCGGCCGAGGGCGCGCTTGGCCCGGCCACGCTGGGGCTGACCATGGCGGTGGGGCGGTTCGGTGGGCAGGCCCTGTCGGAACGGTTCTCGGAACTGACGGTCATCGTCGTGGCCGCGCTGATGGCGGCAACCGGGGCGGTAATTGTCGCGACCGCGCCCACGCCTGTCGTGGCCTATGCGGGATTTGGCGTGCTTGGCCTTGGGGTCTCGGTGATCGGGCCGGTGGGACTGGCGCTGGCGGGCAAGGCCGTGGCGGCGCGGCATCGGACCGACGCGATTGCCCGCGCGGCGGTGATGGGGTTTTCGGGGTTTTTCGTGGCGCCGGTCCTGATGGGCACACTCAGCCAGCTGTTCGGGCTGCGGGTGGCCTTTGCCAGCGTTGCGATCCTGCTGTTGATGGCGATCCCTCTTGCGCTTGCCGTGCGGCGGCGGGGCAAGGGGGCGGTGCGTTAAAACCCACCTTACGTCAGGGGCGCTGCCCCTCTGGCCCGTTCCGGGCCATTCACCCCGGGATATTCATAGACCCAAAGAAGGGGCTGGACTGAGCGTCCAGTCTTCATTGGGTTACAAATATCCTTGGGGGGGGCCATGAATTATCTGGTGGGGGGCGAAGCGCCCCCGTGTAAGGTGAGGCTTGACCCACCCCGCCCTAGGATTGCCAGCGTCCTTCGAAATCCTCGGGCACCAGAACCACGTCGCGGTCCAGGGTCTTCACGTCCCGGCGGCCGCACAGGGCCATGGAGATATCCAGCTCCTTCTGGATCACCTCCAGCGCCTTGGTCACGCCCGCCTCGCCCATGGCGCCCAGCCCGTAGATGTAGGAACGTCCGATCATCGTGCCCTTGGCCCCCAGCGCCAGCGCCTTTAGCACGTCCTGTCCGGAGCGGATGCCACTGTCGAGCCAGACCTCGGTCTGATCCCCCACAGCCCGGACGATGGAGGGCAGCACCCGGATCGAGGACAGCGCCCCATCAAGTTGTCGACCGCCGTGGTTCGACACGATGATTGCGTCCGCCCCGATCTCGACAGCCTTGCGGGCATCTTCGACATCGAGAACGCCCTTTAGGATCACCTTGCCGCCCCATTTCTCCTTGAGCCGGGCAATCATCGACCAGTCAAGCTTGGGTTCGAACTGTTCCGCCGTCCAGACCGAGAGGGACCGCATGTCAGAGGCGCTTTTCGCGTGGCCGATGATATTGCGGAAGCTGCGCCGCTTGGTGCCCAGCATGCCCAATCCCCAGCGCCAGCGCATCGACAGATCCAGCAGGGTCGCGGGGGTCAGCTTTGGCGGCGCGGACAGGCCGTTCTTCAGGTCCTTGTGCCGCTGGCCCAGAATTTGCAGGTCCAGCGTGATGACCAGTGCCGAGACACCCGCCTTCTTGGCCCGCGCGATGATATTGTCGACGAAATCCTCGTCCTGCATGACATAAAGCTGGAACCAGAACGGCGCTTTCGTGTGTTCGCGCACGTCCTCGATCGAGCAGATCGACATAGTGGACAGGGTGTAGGGCACCCCGAACTTCTCGGCCGCGCGGGCGGCCTTTATCTCGCCATCGGCGCATTGCATCCCGAGCATCCCGACCGGGGCGAGCGAGACAGGCATCGCCACATCTTGCCCGATCATGGTCGCGGCGGTCGTCCGGTTCGACATATCGACCGCCACCCGCTGCCGCAGCCGGATCTGTTCGAAATCCGAGGTGTTTTCCCGGAAGGTTTGTTCGGTCCAGCTGCCCGATTCCGCGTAGTCGTAGAACATCTTCGGGGCCCGCCGTTTGTGCAGGCGTTTGAGGTCGTCAATACAGGTGATCACGGGCATGGACGCGTTTCCTTGAAATTGGTAAAAAGATATTACCAAAATCGACAATGTGGCTCAAGTGACATTTTGCCCTTGTCTTGCCGCGGGCGCGGGTGTGCAAAGGTCGCAACCGCAACCGGAGGGCCTGATGTGTCCATCATACTGATCGGCCTTCTGGCCAGCCTGGGTGCAGGCATGATGACGGCACTTGGGGCGCTTCCGGTTCTATTTGGCAGGGCCATGTCGCGTCGGTCGGGCGACATGCTCTTGGGTTTTGCCGCCGGGGTGATGCTGTCGGCCTCATACTTCTCTCTCATCCTGCCGGGGATCGGCGTGGCAGAGGGGCTTTATGGATCGGTCGCGGTGGCGGCCGGGATCGCGGCGGTCGGGATCGCGCTGGGGGCGGCGGCAGTTGCGGCGCTGAACCATGCGCTGCCACATGAGCATTTTCAAACCGGGCCAGAAGGGTCGGATCCGCATGGGTTGGCGCGGATCTGGCTGTTCGTGATCGCGATCACCATCCACAACTTTCCCGAAGGCATGGCCGTGGGCATCGGGTTTGGCGGCGGCGATCTGTCAAATGGCTTTTCGCTGGCCACGGGGATCGGGCTGCAGAATGCGCCCGAAGGATTGGCGGTTGCGGTGGCGCTGATGTCGCAGGGCTATGGCCGGGGTCGGGCCTTTATCATCGCCGCCCTGACCGGTCTGATCGAACCCCTGGGCGGGCTTCTGGGGGTCTGGCTGATCCATGTGTCGGTGCACATTCTGCCGATCGGGCTGACCTTCGCGGCGGGCGCGATGCTATACATCATCAGCCACGAGATCATCCCCGAAACCCACCGTAAGGGAAATCAGGAACGGGCGACCGCCGGGTTTATCGTGGGGTTGATCCTGATGATGGTACTGGACGTGACACTGGGCTGATCGCCGCCGGTGCCGGTTGCCAGTTCCGGGCCCCTCGGCGATACTGACCGACATCCCTCATCTGGCGAGTCTCATGCGGTTACCTTCGGTTCTGGTTCTTGTTGCGGCAATTGCCGTCTCTGCCGCCCCTCTTGGGGCCGATGCCCCCGGCCGGTCGTTGCGCCCGGTGGCCCGCCCGCTGACCGCCCCTGCCGATCCAACCCTGCCCGAGGCCCGCGCCGAGCGGGCGATTGTGGCGCTGTCGCCGCTTGCCGTGGCCCGGTCGTATCGTCCCGCTCGCCGCCCAACCGCGATCGAGCGCCGGGCCGAGGAGGCGCGTCTGGCCCGGTTGCGCGGACAGGTCTGCGGTGATCCTGACATTCAGGGCGAAGAGATCGGCACGGTCAGCGGCGCCGGGGCCTGCGGGGTAGAGGGCGCGGTTCGGGTCCGGTCAATCCTTGGCGTCCGGCTGAGCCAGCGCGCGGTGATGGATTGCACCACGGCGCGCGCGCTGAAAACATGGGTGGCGCGTGGCGCGATCCCGGCGGTCGGGAACGAAGGCGGCGGCATCGCGCAGTTGCAGGTCATGGGCCATTACGCCTGCCGGGGCCGGAACAATCAGCAGGGCGCGCGCCTGTCGGAACATGCCTTTGGCCGGGCGGTGGATGTGGGCGGCATGACCCTGCGGGACGGGTCGCAGATCTCGGTCCTGCGGGGATGGGGTACAGGGGATGACGGGGCGCAACTGCGGCAGATGCACCGCGCGGCCTGCGGCACCTTCGGCACCGTGCTGGGACCAGAGGCGAATGCCTATCACCGGGACCATTTCCATTTCGACACGGCCCGATATCGCAGCGGGAGTTATTGTAGATGACCGAAGACGACAGCGCCCTGAGTGAATTTGCCCCCGGCCTTTGGCTGGCGGATGGACCTGTTGTCGACGGGGCGCTGGGGTTCCGCTTTCCAACGCGGATGGCGGTCTTGGGCCTGCCTGATGGCGGGGTGCTGGTCTGGTCGCCTGTTGCCCTGACGCCGGACTTGCGGCGGTCGGTTGACGCGGTGGGACCGGTCCGGCAGGTCATCGCACCGAACGGGTTGCATCATATGTTCGTGGCGGACTGGGCGGCTGCCTATCCGCAGGCGGATGTGATCGTGGCGCCCGGCGTACAGAATCAGGTTCCGGGACTGCGGGTCACGGCGGACCTGCGTCAGGCCTACCCTGCCGGTTGGGAGGGGGTTCTTGATTGCGTCCTGATCGAGACGAAGATCATGACCGAGGCGGTCCTGTTTCACCGACACAGCGGCACGGTTCTGTTCACCGATCTGCTGCAACAGCATCCGCCGGGGTGGTTCCGGGGATGGCGGGGATTGGTTGCCCGGCTGGACGGGATGGTTGGGGTAGAGCCCGCCGTGCCCCGAAAATTTCGGGTGGCGTTGCGCGACCGGGCGGCCGCGCGGAATGCGGTGCGCCAGATCCTGAACTGGCGCACAAAGCGGGTCGTGATGGCGCATGGCGCTCCTGTCACCCATGACGCCCCCACCTTTCTGGCCCGTGCCTTCCTCTGGCTGCGCCCCTAGCGCAGGCGCGGCGCAGGGCCCAGCGGGAAGGGACCAAGGCTCATGCGGCCATTCTGGAACACCAGCGGCAGGGTCACGGTCGGCCCGCCTTGGGCCATGCTGCGGCCCATGTTGACCCATGTTGGGGCAACGCCGGGGTCGATCGCCCCTGCCGCGACGGCAAGGTCGATCATCCGCTCCCAGCCCGTCGCGCCAATCTCGATCCGCCCGTCCGGGGTGCCGTCCGGGGCGATGGTCAAGTCACCTGTCGCGGCGAGAGTCATATCGGCCCAAACGACCCGCGCGTCCCGCAGGGTGATCGCCTGAACCGCCGGTGCCGGACCAGACCCAAGGTGACGGTCAAGTGGGCGGTCAAGGGTCAGGGCGCTGTCGGCCCGGATCATGGTCACGGTGCCGGGCAGGGTGCCCTTCGGGTCGATCAGGGCCTTGACCGTCTCCGGCAGGGCGATGGCCTCCAGATCGGTGAACAGGTCATAGGTCGCGCCATCCTCCGCCGGGGTCGGGCGCAGGGCGGCAAGACCGCGCGCGGCGGCCAGTGCGGTCCCATCGGGCAGCGCCAGACGGATCGGTCCGGTTTCTGCGGTCAGCGCGGTCAGGGGCAGATCGGTTGACAGATCAACCGACCCGCTGGCCCGCAACCCGTCCGCGGTGACGGTGATCGTCTGCCCGGGGGCGAGGGTGATCACCTGTTCGGGTGCGAAGGCGGCAATGACGTGGTTGGGCCGGTACGACAGCGCCAGGACCTGCACCCAGGGCGCGGACCAGCCTGCGCCGGTGGCCGGATCGGCAATGGTGAAATCGGTCAGCGTGGTGTCGAACCGGCTTGGAAACCCACGCGTGGTCAGAGCGGCATATTGCACGGTCAGCCCGTCAGCGGTCATCCCGTCCAGCGCGGCCTGCGCGCCACCGCGGATCTGACTGGCACCAACGGCCCAATACCCGCCATAAAGCCCGGCGAGGACGAGGGCGAGAACGATCAGTTTGCGCATCGGGGCAGGGCCTTTCCCATTGGGTTCGAAACGTGTTTATAGGGGCCACAAAGCAAAGGGCCAGAGGCATGTGGGTTTTCGGATACGGATCGCTCTTGTGGAACCCCGGGTTTGACCCGGCGGCGCGGCGCCGCGCGGTTCTGGCCGACTATCACCGGTCCTTCTGCATGTTGTCGATCCATCACCGGGGCACCGTGGACCATCCGGGGCTTGTCCTTGCGCTGGATGAAAAGCCGGGCGCGACCTGCACCGGCGTCGCCTTTCAGGTGCGCCAGGATGAGGAGGACACGGTTCTCTCCTACCTTCGGGAGCGGGAGTTGATCTCCTCCGCCTATGTCGAGCGGCATGTGGGCCTGACATTGGACGACGGCGCCGAAGTCGAGGCGCTGGCCTATGTGATCGACGGCGCGCATGAGCAATATTGCCAGTTCCCGCTGGAGCAACAGGCGCAGATGATCGCCAGCGCCGTGGGCGGGCGGGGGCCGAATACCGAATACCTGTTCAACACCGCCGACCATCTTGCGGAAATGGGCATCCGTGACACGGAAATGGAATGGCTGACGACCCGTGTCCGGCGCCTTCTGGACGGCAAATAGCGGCGGACGCCCTACCCGATATTTTGGTTGGGTTTTGGGGGCATCCCCACTATGTTGGGGCCGAGCAGAAAAAGCCGAGGATAAAGTCCCGTGACGGACATCCGCGAGACCGAACCGGACACCAACGTCTATTTCACCCAGCCCGTGCGGCAGATCACGTCGATGCTGATTGCCCTCGGGCTTGTCGGCGCGGGGGCCTATGTGGCCTTTGGGGCGATTGCCGCCGTGTTTCTGTCGAACGTCTACCTGAACGGTTTGATCCTCGTGGTCTTTGTCCTTGGGGTGCTGTCCTGTTTCGCGCAGGTGGCGCAGCTGATGTATTCCGTCCGCTGGATCGAAGGGTTCGCCCGCGCGCGCGACGTCAACGCGGCCCCGTCGCTTTTGGCGCCGCTTGCCACGCTGATGCGGTCGCGGGGTGCGCGGGCGCAGATCTCGTCGACCTCCAGTCGGTCGATCCTTGATTCCGTCGCCAGCCGGATCGACGAGGACCGCGAGATTACCCGCTATCTTGGGTCGACGCTGATCTTCCTTGGCCTGCTTGGCACCTTTTACGGGCTGGCGACGACGGTTCCGGCGCTGGTCGAAACCATCCGGTCCTTGACTCCGGTCGAAGGGGAAACCGCGACAGATATCTTCGTGCGGCTTCAGGCAGGGCTGGAAAGCCAGCTTGGCGGCATGGGCACGGCTTTCTCCTCTTCGCTCCTCGGGCTGGCGGGGTCGTTGGTTGTGGGGCTTCTGGAATTGTTCGCGGGGCACGGTCAGAACCGGTTCTATCGCGAATTGGAAGAATGGCTATCGTCGATCACCCGGCTGGGCTTTGCCAGCGGGGAAGAGGGCGGCGGTGCCGATACCAGCCTGCTGGCGCAGGTCGTGGACCATATGGCCGAGCAGATGGAATCCCTGGCCCAGATGTTCACTCAATCCGACATCAGCCGTGCGGCGGTGGATGACAAGCTGGGCGAACTGGCCGGGGCCATGACGACCCTGTCGCGCAAGCTGGATCAGGATAACACCCGCGATGCGCTGGCTCGCGTGGCCGATGCGCAGGAACGTCTGGTGGACAAGCTGAAGGACAGCGGCATGGAGGGGATCGACGCCGAAAGCCGGATGCGGCTGCGGTCGATCGACGTGCAATTGCTGCGGGTTCTGGAAGAAATGACCGCCGGGCGGCAGGAAAGCCTGACCGAGTTGCGCGGCGATATTGCGGCCCTGACCAGTGCCCTGCGCGCCACGGCGGCCGCGCCGCGCCCCGGCCGTCCGCCCCGCCCGAAACCCAGCGAAGAGGGCTAGGCCATGGCCCTGAGCCGCAGAGGGGCGAACCGGTTCAGCGCCGCCATCTGGCCCGGTTTCGTCGATGCCATGACCGGCCTTCTGCTGGTGCTGACCTTCGTGCTGGCCATCTTCATGGTGCTGCAATTCGTCCTGCGGGAAACCATCACCGGGCAGGAAAGCCGCCTTACCCAACTGACCGAGGAGATCGCCTCGCTGACGCAGGCGCTGGGGCTGGAACAGGCCCGGTCCTCTGTCCTTGGCGGGCAGGTGGCGACGCTGACGACCGATCTGAACGCCTTGACCAATCAGGCTGACGCGCAGGCGGCGCTGATTGCCGCGCTGACGGCTGAGCGGGATGCGCAGGCGGTGGCGCTGGCCGAGGCGGAGAACCGGATCACCGGGTTCGAGGCGCAGGTTGCGGGCCTTCTGGCGCAGCGGTCGGATTTGCAGGCACAGGTGGCCGGGCTGGAAGGACGCGAGGCGGAACTGCTGTCGGAACAGGAGGCGCTGAACCTCGCCCTTGCCACCGCGCGGGATGAGATTGATGCGCAGGCGGAAGAGGCCCGGCTTGCCGCTGCGCGGCGCGAGGCGCTGGAGGCGCTGGTTGCCCAGCTTGAGGCAGAAGGCGAAACCGATGCCGAACAGATATCAGAGCTGGAGGCCGCCCGTCTGGCCGACGCGGCTGCCGCCGAGGCCCTGCGCGAGCGGCTGGCGAATGCGGATGCGGAACTGACCGCGATGACATTGGCGCTGGAAGAACAGCGGCGCGAGGCGGAAACCACCCTGACCCTGCTGGCCGCCGCACAGGCCGCGCGGGACGAGTTGGACCGCAACCTTGCCGCCGCCCTTTTGGCCCGCCAGCAGGCCGAGAACGAATTGACCCGCGCGCTGAACGAAGGCGACGATCTGGATGCGCGGCTGGTTGCCGCGCTGTCCCTGCAGGATCAGACAGCCGCTGAACTGGCCGAGGCGCGCGAGGCACTGGCGCTAGCCGAGAGTCAACGCGAGGATCTGGCCAACCGGCTGGCCGCTGCCCTTGCCGCACGCGACATCGCGGCGGGTGATCTTGAGGCTGCGCAGGCGGCGCTGGAAGAGGCGCTGTCCACCTCTGCACTCGAGAAATCCGAGATCGAGGCGCGCCTTGCCTCGGCGGTTCTGGCGCGTCAGGCGCTGGAGGCTGAACTGGAAGCCGCCCGGGCAGAAGGCGGCGAGGCCGAGGCCGCGCGGGCGACGTTGGAAGAACGGCTGGCCGAGGCGCTTCTGGCGCAGCAGGCGCTTGAGGCGCAGGTTGCGTCGCTGTCCGAGGCCCGCAGCGAAACCCAGCAGGATCGCGCCACGCTGGAGGCCCGTCTGGCCGAGGCGCTGGCCGCCATAGCGGCGGCAGAGGCGACCGCCGAAACCCAAATGACCGAGGCCGAGCGGCAGGCCGCGCTTTTGGCGCAGGCCAATGCGGCGCTGGCGGAAGAAGAGGCCCTGTCGGCGGAAAGTCAGCGGCAAGTGCAGGCCCTGAATGCGCAGGTGTCGGAACTGCGGTGGCAGGTGACGAACCTGCAATCGCTGCTGAACATCGCAGACGAGGCCGACCGCGAGGCGCAGGTGCAG
Organism: Marivivens marinus; assembly: GCF_035969385.1. NCBI lineage: Bacteria > Pseudomonadati > Pseudomonadota > Alphaproteobacteria > Rhodobacterales > Paracoccaceae > Marivivens > Marivivens marinus. The sequence goes on from NZ_JAYKKJ010000004.1 coordinate 72,987, forward strand.
ATCGAACAACTGGGCGCGCAGTTGAACACCGCGCTGGCCCGCGCCGCCGCGGAGGAGCGCCGCCGCCGCCAGTTGGAAGAGGCAGAGCGCATCCGGCTGGAAGAGGAACGCGACCGTCTGGCCGCCGAGGCGCAGGACCTTGCCCGCTACCGGTCTGAATTCTTTGGGGAATTGCGGTCGATCCTAGAGGATCGGGACGATATCCGTGTGGTCGGCGACCGGTTCGTCTTTTCGTCCGAGGTGCTGTTCCCGCTTGGCTCTGCCACCCTATCGGAGGCCGGGCAGGCGCAATTGTCCAGCGTTGCCGGGGTGCTGCGCGATATCGCCGCCGATATCCCGGACGGGATCGACTGGGTGATCCGGGTGGACGGCCACACAGATGACACCGGCCCGGCAGAGCTGAACTGGCGGTTGAGCCAGGACCGGGCGCTTGCCGTGGTTCTGTATCTGATCGACGCCGAAGGAATCGCGCCCAACCGTCTGGCCGCAAACGGGTTCGGGGAATATCAGCCGATCAATGCCGAGGACAGCGACGACGCCCGCGCCCAGAACCGGCGGATCGAACTGAAGCTGACCGAACGTTAGGGCAGGTCGGCCTGCACAGTCATTTGACCCAGAACCTGCGCCCCCCGCAGATGGGTAACCGTGCCGATGTAACTGCCGGATGCCCAGCCGCCCGCCGGGGCGCGGCGGCCCGAGGCCCGGAACATCTGGGCTTGTGCCCGCTCCAGCGTTTCCTCATGCAGGTGAACCCGGCCGTCCGGCCCGTCGATGACGATTTGCAGAATGTCACCGGGCCGGGTGGCAAAGGCATAGCCCCACAGGACAATCGGCGCATCTGTTGTGAGGCTACGGTCGGCGGTTCCCGCCTTGACCGCGCTGTAGTCCGGAACGCCGGTCGAAAACCCGACGGAAATCAGCCCGCCGGCGGCGGGGTTTTCGGGCGTCAGCCAAAGCGTGTTCGCGGGGTCGAGCGTGCAGCTTTCCTCGCCGTCAGGATCGAAGGGATCGACCCGCGCGCCGTCGCGGCGCAGTTCAAAGTGAAGGTGCGGGAATTCGGACTGCCCCGACAGGCCGATCCGGCCCAAAGGCTGGCCCATCGCCACACGATCGCCCGGTTGGACCGTGATGCTTCCCAGCGCCATATGGCAATACTGGCTTTCCCAGCCGCCGCCGTGGCGGATCACAACGCCGTTGCCACATTCGCGCCCGGTGGTGTCCGGTGCACCGGGTTGCCCTTGCAGGATGTCTGGCATGTCATCCCGCACCGCGCGCACGGTGCCCGGCGCGGCGGCCAGAACCGACACCCCCGCCGCCTGCGCCCGCAGATCGGGCAGGGCGATATCGGTCCCCTTGTGCCCGTCATATCCCTGCGCGCCGCAGCGGAAATCGGCGGTACCCGGTCCGGGATCGTGATCGACGAGATTCTGGATATAGCAGGTCTGGTCCAGATCACAGTCGACCGGCCAGCCGAACAGGGGCGATTGCGCGGCGGCGGGCAAGGCCGTGGCCAGAAACAGGAAACAGGATAGGCGCAGCATTATTGTCCGTCACGCAGGAAAACGGCCCCGCGTGGGGGCCGTTGCCGTTTCGATCAGTCCGCGGTGAGCAGAGGTGGCTTTTTCGACTTGCCGATCTTGCCCTGTTCCGGGGCCTCGATCCGCAGGTCAAGCGCGCCATCCTTCACGCCAACCTTCACCAGGCCGCCCTTGGTCAGCTTGCCGAACAACAGCTCTTCGGCCAGGGGTTTCTTGATGTTTTCCTGGATCACGCGGGCCAGTGGCCGCGCACCCATCTTGTCATCATAGCCCTTGTCGGCCAGCCATTCGGCGGCGGGTCGGGTCAGTTCGATGTGGACGTTGCGGTCCATCAACTGCGCCTCAAGCTGGAGGACGAATTTCTCGACCACCTGCAGGATCACCTCTTTGCCCAAGGGCGCAAAGGCCACCACCGCGTCCAGACGGTTGCGGAATTCAGGGGTGAAGGTCCGTTCGATGGCGGCGGTATCCTCGCCCTCGCGCCGGTCACGGCCAAAGCCGATCGCCTCTTTCGCCTGTTCGGCGGCCCCAGCGTTAGAGGTCATGATCAGGATCACGTTGCGGAAATCGGTCGTCCGGCCGTTGTGGTCGGTCAGTTTCCCGTGGTCCATGACCTGCAGCAGGATGTTGTAGACATCCGGATGGGCCTTTTCGATCTCGTCCAGCAGAAGCACGCAATGCGGGTTCTGATCGACCCCGTCGGTCAACATGCCGCCCTGATCGAACCCGACATAGCCCGGAGGGGCGCCAATCAGTCGCGAAACCGCGTGCTTTTCCATGTATTCCGACATGTCAAAGCGCAGGAGTTCCACGCCCAGCGTATCGGCCAGCTGCTTGGCCACCTCGGTCTTGCCAACGCCGGTCGGCCCGGCAAACAGGTAGTTGCCGATGGGCTTTTCCGGTTCGCGCAGGCCCGCGCGGGCCAGCTTGATCGCGGCAGAGAGGGTTTCTATTGCGGTATCCTGCCCGAAGACCACGCGCTTGAGGCTGCGTTCGAGGTCCTTGAGCACCTCCGCATCGTCTTTCGAGACGTTCTTGGGCGGGATACGGGCAATCTTGGCCACCACGGCCTCGATCTCTTTCAACCCGATGGTCTTGCGCCGTTTGCTTTCGGCCACAAGGTGCTGCGCCGCGCCGGCCTCGTCGATCACGTCGATGGCCTTGTCGGGCAGCTTGCGGTCGTTGATGTAACGGGCGGACAGCTCCACCGCCGCCTTGATCGCGTCGGAGGTGTATTTGATGTCGTGGTGTTCCTCGAAATAGGGCTTCAGGCCCTTGAGGATTTTCACGGTATCTTCGACCGAAGGTTCATTGACGTCGATCTTCTGGAACCGGCGGGACAGGGCGCGGTCCTTTTCGAAATGCTGGCGGAATTCCTTGTAGGTTGTCGACCCCATGCAGCGCAGCTTGCCGCCCTGAAGCGCGGGCTTGAGCAGGTTGGAGGCATCCATCGCCCCGCCAGAGGTGGCCCCGGCGCCGATCACCGTATGAATCTCGTCGATAAACAGCACCGCGTCGTCGTGATCTTCAAGCTCGGTCACCACGGCCTTCAGCCGTTCTTCGAAATCGCCGCGATAGCGGGTGCCGGCCAGAAGCGCGCCCATGTCGAGCGAGTAGATCGTGGTTTCCGACAGGACATCGGGCACCGCGCCATTGACGATCTTGTAGGCCAGCCCTTCGGCGATGGCGGTCTTGCCCACACCGGGATCACCCACCAGAAGCGGGTTGTTCTTGCGACGGCGGCACAGCACCTGAATGCAGCGTTCCACTTCGTGATCGCGCCCGATGAGCGGGTCGACATCGCCCTTGCGGGACTTGGCGTTCAGGTCGACACAGTACTTGCCAAGGGCGCTTTCCTTTTCCTCGACCTCGGCGGCGGAGGCGGTGTCGGAGCCATCCGCGCCCGCCTCGGCCCCGGTGATTGGCCGCGCCTCGCCATAGGCTGGGTCCTTTGCCACGCCGTGGGCGATGAAATTCACCGCGTCATAGCGGGTCATGTCCTGTTCCTGCAGGAAATAGGCGGCGTTCGATTCCCGTTCGGCAAAGATCGCGACAAGGACGTTCGCCCCCGTCACCTCGGTCCGGCCCGAGGACTGGACGTGGATCGCGGCGCGCTGAATCACCCGCTGGAAGGCGGCGGTCGGCACGGCCTCAGATCCTTCGACGTCGGTGATCAGGGTCGACAGGTCATCCTCGATGAATTCTTCAAGGGTGCGGCGCAGGTCATTCAGATCCACGGCGCAGGCCTTCATGACGCGGGCCGCGTCGGGTTCGTCAATCAGGGCCAGAAGAAGATGTTCAAGCGTCGCCAACTCGTGCCGTCGCGCATTCGCAATGGCGAGGGCTGCGTGGATGGACTGCTCGAGCGTGGTCGAAAAAGACGGCACGTTGCGTGCTCCTTTCGTGTCGGGGTCGGGAAGGGACTGGCCCCGTCCTGACCGTGGCCTCATACCTCTTAAAGTTTGGTTTTCTGACCGAACCTTCAAGGAGTTTTTTCGAAAATCTGGTCACAAATCACGACAACGGCACCCGATATCGTGATTTGACCCCTCAAAACGCCTAGAAATTGTCCTTCCGGGTCCGAACCTCGGCAAAAACATCCGCCGGCTCGGCCCCGACCATGCCAATCGCGGCCTGAAGGTCCGGCGCATCGGCGCGAAGAAAGGGGTTTGTCGCCTTTTCTTCGCCAAGGGTGGTCAGGACGGTAGGCCGACCTTCGTCGCGGGCTTCCTCGATTGCAGCGGTGCGCAATTGCAGGGCCACGTTGTCTGGGTCGATGGTCAGGGCAAACCGGGCGTTGCCAAGGGTATATTCATGGCCGGAACAGACGGTGGTGCTGTCCGGAAGCGCCCGCAGTTTCAACAGGCTGGCCCACATCTGCGCGGCGGTGCCTTCGAACAGGCGGCCGCAGCCCAGGGCCATCAGGCTGTCGGCCGTGAACACAAGGCCGGAGGTGGGGAAATGCACGGCGATATGGCCGACGGTATGGCCGGAGACATCAAACACCTGCGCGGTCTCTCCGCAGATGGTCACGGCATCGCCGTCGCGCACGGCCAGATCAAGGGGCGGCAGGCGGTGCGCGTCCGCCGCGGCACCGATGACGCGGGGTGCAAAGGCCTCGACGATCGGGGGCAGCCCGTCGATGTGGTCCCAATGGTGATGGGTCAGGATCACATCGGTCAACTGCCAGCCACGTTCGGTAAGGGCGGCAAGGATCGGGCCGGGTTCGGGCGCGTCGATCAGGGCTGTTTCGCCGGTTTCCGCGTCGTGGATCAGGTAGGCGTAGTTGTCAGCAAGGCACGGAATGGTCACAAGGGATAGCGGCATGGCTTGTCGTTCTCCGGTCTTGAAGGCAGGGTAAGGCCAAACTTGGCGCAAAGGACCGGCAAGAGCAATGCATCTGGACGTGCTCGACCTTCGGAACTTCTACTATCGCAGCGCACTGGGGCGGGCGGCGCAGAAAGTAGTCCGCGACGAATTGCTGAAATTCTGGCCCGAGGCGCATGGGCAAACAGTGGCGGGGTTCGGGTTCGCCGTGCCACTGTTGCGGCCTTACCTTGGCGATGCCCGGCGGGTGATCGGGCTCATGCCGGGGCCGCAGGGGGTCATGCCCTGGCCCGCGGGTCTGCCGAATGTCAGCGTTCTTTGCGAAGAAACCCTTTGGCCCCTGTCCACCGGGCTGGTGGACAAGCTGGTCCTGATGCACGGGCTGGAAACCTCTGAACAGCCGACCGCCGTTCTGGAAGAATGCTGGCGGGTGCTTGGGCCGGGCGGCAAGATGATCGTCGTGGTGCCGAACCGGGCCGGGATCTGGTCCCGCTCGGACAAGACCCCCTTTGGCTATGGGCGGCCCTATTCGCTGGGACAGTTGGAAACCCAGCTGCGGCGGCATGGGTTCGTGACCGAGCGGGCGATCTCGACCCTGTATCAGCCACCGTCAACCAGCCGGTCCTGGCGCAGAATGGCCGGCGTGGTGGAAACGATGGGGCGCCACGTGCCGTTTTTCCGGGCCGGAGGCGTGCTGATGATCGAAGCCTCGAAACAGGTGCTGTCGCCCCGGCGGCCGGGTCTGCCCGAAGCGGTGAAACGACCATTGCAGGTCCTGGCACCGCCGCGCGTCGAACCGGCGCGCCGGGCCGTCGAACCGAGCAAGTGACAGGTAAGGTGGGTTTCAACCCACCCTAACCCTTGGCTGAGTCCAAAGACCGCGCCAGGGCGCAGAAGGCTTCGAGACTGACTTGCTCGGCCCGTTCCGTAGGCGGGATGCCCGCCGCGGTCAGATGCGCCTCGATATCAAGCGACACCCCCTTGAGTGAGGACCGCAGCATCTTGCGCCGCTGATTAAAGGCCGTGGCGACGACCCGTGACAGTGTTGCCGGATTGGCCGGGAACCTCGGCTCGGGCAGCGCCTTGATATGCACCACCGCCGACCAGACCTTGGGCGCGGGCGTAAATGCCTCGGGCGGAAGGTCCATGACAATGCGCGGATCGGTGCGCCATTGCGACAGGATCGCGAGGCGGCCATAGGCCTTGCTGCCCGGGTCCGCCACGATCCGCTGGGCGACCTCGCGCTGGAACATCAGGGTCAGGCTTTCCCAGACCGGGGGCCAATCCGTCGGGGTCAGCCAGCGGACAAGGAGTTCGGTGCCCACGTTGTAGGGCAGGTTGGCCGCGATCTTGATCGGAGGCGTCAGGTGGGCCAGCGGGTCCACCTCAAGCGCGTCGGCGTTGATCACCTCGAGTCGCCCCGGATAGGCCGCCTCGATTTCGGCCAGCGCCGCCATGCAGCGAGCGTCTTTTTCGATTGCCAGAACCTTGCGCGCCCCTTCGGCCAGAAGCCCGCGGGTCAGACCGCCGGGACCGGGGCCGACCTCGAGTACGTCAGCCTGCGTCAGGTCGCCTGCCATGCGCGCGATCTTGGCGGTCAGGTTCAGGTCCAGCAGAAAGTTCTGCCCCAGGGATTTCTTAGCCGAAAGCTGATGCGTGGCGATCACGTCGCGCAGGGGCGGTAGCCCGTCGATCTGGCTCATGCGCGGTCCTTTCGTGCGGCGCCCATTTTCGCGGCCATGCGGATGGCGGCGATCATCGACGATGGGTTCGCAATGCCCTTGCCTGCAATGTCAAAGGCGGTGCCATGGTCGGGCGAGGTTCGGACAAATGGCAAGCCCAGCGTCACGTTCACCCCGTCGTCGAACGCAAGCGTCTTGATCGGGATAAGCGCCTGATCATGATAGGCGCACATCGCCACGTCATAGCGGGCGCGGGCGGCGGCGTGGAACATCGTATCGGCGGGCAGGGGGCCGGCGATATCCAGCCCCTCGGCCCGCAGCGCGTCTAGCGTGGGGCCGATCAGGTCGATCTCCTCCTGCCCCATGCGCCCGCCTTCGCCCGCGTGGGGGTTCAGCCCGGCCACCGCGATCCGGGGCGCTGCAATGCCGAAGTCCCGGCGCAAAGCGGCGTGGGTGATGAGGATCGTATCGGTCAAAAGCCGGGCGGTCAGGGCCTTTGGCACCTCGGACAGGGGGATGTGAATGGTGGCGGGCACGACCCGCAGCAGGTCAGAGGCGAGCATCATCACGACCCGGTCGACCCCGCCCAGATGGGCCAGAAACTCGGTATGTCCCGGATAGGCAAAGCCAGCCCCATCGGCCAGCGCCTTCTTGTGGATCGGCGCGGTGCACAGTGCTGCGCATAGTCCGCTGCGCACCAGATCGACAGCGGTTTCGATTGCAGCCACCACCCCGGCGGCATGGGCCGGGTTTGCCGCACCAGGCGTCACATCCTGCCCGAAGTCGCGGGCAAGGACGGGCAGGGCGCGGGGGCTGATCTTTGGGGTGTCGGCTGGGGTGATGACGGGCTCCCAAGGGGTGCCTGCGGGCAAATGCGCCGGGTCACCGATCCACAGAACCGGCACCTCGTCCCGCAGCACGGCCCAGGCCTTGGCCGCGACCTCTGGCCCGATCCCGGCGGGTTCACCGCAGCTGATCGCGACGGTCATTGTGTGACGATGGTCGCCGAGGCCCTCAGGTCCGCGATCAGCGCGTCGGCCAGACCGGTCAAGCGCTGGCCGCGCAACTGGTTGCGGATCGCGCCACGGTCCACTTCGCCCTCCAGTACCGGGGTGCGGCCGCAGAGCATGAGGAAGACAAGGGTTTGGCCATCGGCGCTGGTCAGCGCGGTCGACACCTCGCCGGGGTCCAGCCGGGCCAGTTCGATCGCCACGTCCGACGGAACCTCCGACGGGGGCAGGGTGATCCGCTCCAGCGCTTCCGCCGGCATGTCCTTGGCGACACCGTAAAGGTCGTCACAGGTATCGGACGCATCGCGAATGCGGGCGGCGGCGGCCAGCCCGGCCTCGGTCCGGCCACCCGGCAGGTAAAGCGCGGCATATTCGATGGCCCCGAATTCGGGGGCGGGACCGGTGACTTCGCGGACGCCGCGCATCTGGAACAGGGCCACGCCATTGGGGATCTGCAACGGTGCAGAAACGGCGTTCTGATCCAGGGACAAAATCATTCCACGCAATTGCGGCGGGTAGTTCGTGATCGGCAGCCAGCCAAGCCGACCGCCGTTTTCGCGGGACGGCAGGGCGGAATATTCCCGGGCTGCCGCCGAGAATGCGCCGGTTGTTGTCATTTGCGAAATGGTGTTTGCCGCCTCGTTCGCGCGCTGGACCATCTCGGGCCGCTCTGGCGGGGCCGGAATGATGATCTCGGACAGAAGAACCTGAATCTGAATGCCATTACCCGCCGACTGGCCCAGGGCGCGGTCGATGTCGGCTTCGGTAATCTCGACGCGGGCGCCAAACCGCGACCGAATGTATTCTCGCCATGCTGCCCCGGTGGCGACGAAATCGCGGAAAGTTGCCTCTGCCACGCCCGCGCTTTCAAGTTGGGCCACGAATTCGTCAAGGCCCAGGTTCGCGCGCTGGGCAAAGGCGGTCATCTCGGACTCAAGCGCCTCTTCCGTCAGGCGCAAACCGGCGCGTTCCAGTTCCTGCGCCTTCAGCCGGTCGTCGATCAGCTGTTCGCGGGCCAGTTCCGTCAGGTCACCGGGGGTGCGGAACAGTTGCAGCATCAGAACGCGCTGATTGATCTCGTAATTCGTGACGACCTTGTCGTTCACGGTGACTGCCGGTGAAAACAGGCCCTGTGCCGGCGCGGACAGGGGCAGGGCCAGAAGGCCGATTGTCAGGAGGCGGGCGAACCAGTTCATATTACCCTCGTCGTCATCGTCGTTCAGTTCATACAGGTCCGGGCCGGGGTCGCCCCCATAGCCTGAGCCGAGAAACCAGCCAACCCGATGGTCAGGCCGAAGTCCGTGGACGGTTGCACCGTAGTCGAAGAAGTAAAGCGGCGCGAGGCCGAAAGCTCAACCGTGACACATTCGTTGCGCCAATTCACGCGCAGGCCCGCCTCGGCCGGTTCGTCGGCGGCCACGTCGTAGCGGCTCGACACCCCCAGTTCCCAGTTGGGGTTGATCCGGTAGGCGCCTTCGATTTCCCATTCGGATACGGCCGTTGGGCGGTTTTCTTCGGTATCGGCATCAAGCCATGTATAGGCCGCGCCAAGATCGAAACGCTCTGCCTGCCAGTCCACCCGGACTTCGGATTTCGTGGGGCGGAAATCAGCATCGAACAGCGCCCGGCCGTCGACGGACAACCCGTTTGGCAGGTCAAGTTGACCTGCCACCAACAAGTCCGAAAACCCGCTGTCGAGCCCGGACGACAGGGTGTAATCGTCTGCCGGGGCCTCTTGCCAGACCTTGCCAAAGGTCAGGCGGGCCGACCAGCCAGTCGGGGACAGGCGGCTCCAACTGCCACCTGCGGCGATCCGCACACCGGTTTCAGACCGGTCTTCGCCGCTGAACCGGGATAGGGCGATCAGGTTCGCTTCGTCGAATTCGCTTCGGGTGCCGTCTTCGTTGACGGGTGTGCCCCCCATCGTGTCGGACCAACTGGCTGCGATGACAGGTTCGATGATCTGTGTGGCCCCGGACATTTCGGTCCGGGCAAGCGGGAAGGACAGGGCCGCCATGGCCCAGGGGGTTGCCCGTCCAACAAAAGCATCGGCCAAGGGGTCGTCCCATGTGGCATAGGCATCCAGTTCAAGCCCCGTGCCATAGCGGAAGACCAGGCCGGATGCGGTGGCCCGGCTTCCTGTCCAATCCGCACCCAGCCCAAGGCGAGCCACATCCCGTTCCACGCCGCTGTTGTCGGTGCGGATATGGGTTTCAAAATCCCACTGCAGCGTCGCGCGTCCGCCCGCTGCGGGGTAGATCGCCCGTTCATAATGCAGATCGCTTAGAACCTGCGGGGTGCTTTCCGATGTCGTCAGCGGGATCAGCCCCTGATAGGTCACGGCCTTTCCAAGGAACAGGTCGTTTTGGCGGATCCGGGTGATCGTCGCGCCGCTTTCCAGCCGGTCCGCGCTGGAATAGCCGTAGTCCAGAAGATAGCCGTCGTCCGACACGTTCTGAACGGTGAAATCCAGCTGGTAGTCATTCCCAAGGTCGAACGATCCTTCGCCAAAGAAATAATACCGGGTAGCACCGGGGCGTAGCTGGTCATCGCTGACCGCCGCGTCAAACTGGATCGAACCGGAGGCAAAGGCCTGCCGGTAGCGCAGTTCGACTGTCCGGGTTTCCGGGGACAGGTAGGGCGTGATCGTCAGGTCCCGGTGATCCCCAAGGGTGATGAAATAGGGCAGTTTCAGGCCAAACCCCAACAGGTCCGATGACCGGATCTGGGGGATCAAAAGCCCCGTCGCCCGGTCCAATGTGGGGTCGGGCAAACGCATGCGTGGCAGCCAGAAGATCGGCACGCCTCGCACCCGGAATTGCGCATCTTCGAAGTAAAGCTGCTGTTCGTCCTGATCGTGGATGACCCGGCGGGCGCGGATTTCCCACAACGGGTCTTCTGTGCCGCAAACCGCGCAGGACGAGGCGGAGGCGCGGGTCATTTGGGTGTAACGCCCATCGACCCGGTCGATGCGGTTGGCCGCGATCTGTAGCTGTCGTTCAAGGATCAGCCGTGCGCCCAGAAGCAGGCCGTTTTCCAGCCGCGGGTCAATCTCGGCCCGGTCCGCAAGAAAGACCTGCCCATCTGCTGTTTCAATGATGATCGGCCCGACGATCTGCAAGGTGTCGGTCGCCGGGTCATAGATCACCTGCGTTGCGGAAAGCCGGGTTCCGTCAAAAAAGACCTCGACATTGCCGGACGCGGTCAGCCTGTCGGTTGCGTCCACCGCCACGGTATCCGCGATCATTGTCGCCGGCGGCGCAGATTGGGCCTGCGCAGCACCAAGGGGCAGGATCAGGAACAGAAAGGCCATCAGAAAGGCACGCATCATCCGTCCTCCAGATGAAGCAACAGGCCAAGTGACAATCCGATGCCGACGAAGGGTGGCGCCCATGCGGCAAGCGCCACGGGCAACTGTCCGTTTTCGCCCAGAACGGCGGTGAAGTTGCGCAGGAAATACAGCCCAAAGGACAACAGGATCGCGAATAGGACCATCAACCCGGTCCGGCCGCCCCGCTGGTGACGCATGGTGAACCCCGCGCCTATCAGCACCATGGCCATAAGAAACAGCGGCTGGGCCAGTTCGGAATGAAACCACATCAGGTGCCGCCGTGCGGCGAATCCGGCGGTCTCCAGACGGTCGATGAACCCGGGCAGGTCCCAGATGGCGATTGACGACGGCGTTCCGAAACTGTCGCGGATCTGGTCCGGGGTCAGGGTCGACGGGATGCTGAACCGCGCATGGGTTTCGGCGGCGGCTTCGGGGTTTGGAGTATCCCCAAGCGGCCAAAGCTTGACGTCCTCCAGTTCCCACGCCCCGTCGACAAGGGTCGCGCGGGCGGCTTCTATCCGGCGAACGGGGCCGTCTTCGAAAGTGATGAAGGTCACGCCGCGCAGTTGGGTGCCATCCACGTTCGTTGCCACCGCGCGGATGACCGATTGGCGTTCAGCGCTGCCTTGCCGCAACCAGAAGCCATCCGATGAAATCCGCAGCACGCTGGCCACACCACGCAGGTCGTCGGCCCGCCGGTCGTATTCTTTGCTTGTGGCGGCGACGATCGGGTTGAACACTGCGACCCCCAACACCCCGATCAGCATGGCGACAGCCAAGGGGGCCAGAAGGGCCCGCAATGCCGACCGTCCCGCGGCGCGGGTCACAACCAGTTCTGACGTTCGCGCAAGTCCAAGAAACAGCGCGATGGTGGTCAGGATCATCATAAGGGGCAGCATCCGGTAAAGACCCTGTGGCGCCGACAAAAGGGTCAGGCTCAGCACCTCCTGAAACGTGGCATCGGACGAAAAGCTGCGCAATTGGTCGATCAGGTCCAGAAGGGTCAGCATGACGATGAAAATGCCAAGTACCCCGCCAAAGGTCAGGGCGAAACGGTAGGCAAAATACCGATGCAGGATCATGCGGGCTCCTCCTCTGCCGGGGCAAAGGGGCGATAGCGCCGGAACAGGTAGGGACGCCCGGACCAGAAAAGCTGGAACCATGTGACCAACAGGCCAAACGCCAAGGTTCCATAGCTTAGGGGCCATAGTGCAGGGGTCGCGCGGATGGTCGACACAAAGGCGGTTTCCACCATCTTGACCACGATCATCAAAAGGACGGCGGTCAGGATCTGCCGCCAGACCCCGAACCGGCTGAACCCGCCAAGCACAAGCGTCGAATACCCGATCAGAACGGCGACCACCGGCAGCAAAGCCTCTGCAATCCGCTGATGGCCGGTCGCAACCAGCGTTGCGCGGTCCTGCCCGGTTTCTGCGAGGATGTCCGCGCCGGGCGACAGAAGCGACCATGTCGGCAGTTCACGTGGGGCCCGTGCGATGGTCGCCGACGTGTCGATGAAACTGCTGATATCGTAGGCAAAATCGTCGAACCGGGTGACGATCAACCGCTGGCTTGGGTGGCGCAGGGTCTGGGCGGTGCCTTCGATCATGACCAATTGCGGTCCGGATTCCGTATTCACCACAAACGCGCGACTGGCCATGTAGACGACGCTCTCGTCGGGGCTGCGGGTGTCCGAAAGGAAGACATCCAGCAGTTCGTCCTGCGGGGTGATGTCGCGGATGTAGAAGGTCACCCCATCCGTGGGGTTCAGGAATTCGCCCGCGCTGAGCAGGCGGGCAATCAGGTTTTCGCTCACTTCCCGATACCGTTCGGAATAGACCTTGTTCGATAGGGGCACGAGGTAATGCGCAAGCACCGACAACAGAACCGCCACGATCAGACCGAACACGACATAGGGACGGGCCAGCCGAAATGCCGAAAATCCGGTCGCCTGAACCACGGTCAGCTCCGATTCCGCGCTCATCCGGTTGGTCACATAGATGGCGGCCACCGCCGCGGCGATCGGCAGAACAAGACGGATGATGCCGGGCAGCGACAATGCGGTAAATTCAAGGAAGACCCAGGTCGATTGCCCGTCGCCGATCAGCCGGTCGAACAGGATCACCGCGCGGTTGATCCAATAGACCAGAATCAGCACGAGCGAGAAGAACCCGAACAGGACCATCAACTGCGACAGCAGATATCTGTCGAATCGCGACACCCCTGTTGATCCCCCCGAAGACATACTAAATCTGGTGGGACATTAGACGATCCCGACAGGGGATTGAACTGCCAATCACAGGCTGGCAGGCTGCCGCCGATCCGCCATAACGGCCCGCCGGGCCGCCATTTCCAAAGGAACCGCACCATGACCAGACCGACCCCGATCCAGTTCGAAGAGGCCCGGACGGATGACCTTGCCCAATTGGCCGGGCGCGTGGCCATTTTCGCCAGCGAGGACGGCAAGATCGGGCCGGACGGGCGCAAGCTGAACAGCCTGACCCGCAAGGCGGTAGAGCGGATGATCGACTCTGACCGGTTCGAACGGATGAAACCGGGCGAGGTTGTCGAAATCGCAGTTCCGGGCGGCATGCAGGCCGAGGCCGTGCTGATCGTGAAATTGCCGCGCCGGGCAAGCGTGGAGGACGGGCGCAAGGCCGGTGCCGCCCTTGCCGCCGCGCGGGGCAAAGGGGCGCTGCATGTGTTGTGCGCCGGGGTCCGCGCGCCCGAGGAAGTGGCGCTGGGACTGGTGCTGAAATCCTATACGTTCACAAAATGGAAATCCGCCCCCGATGCCGGGCCGGACGGGTCCGTGACCTTCCGGGTCAAGGACGTGGAAGAGGCGCAGGCGGCCTTTGCGCCGCTGTCCGCCATTGCCGAAGGGGTCTATTTCACCCGCGATCTGGTCAACGAACCGGCCAACGTCCTGACGACAACCGAATTCGCCAAGCAATTGAAAGGGTTGGAAGCCCTTGGCTTGACGGTCGAAGTGCTGGAGGAAGACCAGTTGGAAAAGATGGGGATGGGGTCGCTTCTTTGCGTGGGGCAGGGGTCGGCCAGCCCGTCCAAGGTTGTCGTCATGCAATGGAAGGGCGGCAAGAAGGACGATGCGCCCTTTGCCTTTGTAGGCAAGGGAGTCGTGTTCGACACGGGCGGGATCAGCCTGAAACCGGCCGCCGGAATGGAAGACATGACCATGGATATGGGCGGCGCGGGCGTCGTCGCGGGCGTGATGAAAACGCTGGCCCTGCGCAAGGCCAAGGCCAATGTGGTGGGGCTTGTCGGGCTGGTGGAAAACATGCCGTCGGGCACGGCGACCCGGCCCGGCGACGTGGTGACCTCGATGAAGGGCGATACGATCGAGGTGATCAACACCGATGCCGAAGGGCGTCTGGTGCTGGCGGATGTGCTTTGGTACGCGCAGGAACGGTTCAAGCCGCGCGGCATGATCAACCTTGCCACCCTGACCGGGGCGATGATCATCGCGCTGGGCCATGAAAACGCGGGCGTGTTTTCCAACAGCGACGATCTGGCCGGGGATCTGATCAAGGCCGCCGGGGCCGAGGGTGAAGGCGCGTGGCGTCTGCCGATGGGGCCTGCCTATGACAAGCTGATCGACAGCAATATTGCCGACATCAAGAACACGGGCGGACGGCCCGCCGGGTCGATCACCGCGGCCCAGTTCCTGCGCCGCTTCGTCAAGGATGAAACCCCGTGGTGCCATATCGACATCGCCGGGGTTGCCTCTCTCAAATCCGCATCGACCCTTGCGCCCAAGGGCGCGACGGGCTGGGGCGTGATGACGCTGAACCGGTTGATCGCCGACACCTGCGAAGGCTAGGGGTATGGGGGCCGCGTTCTTTTACCACCTGACCGAAAGCCCGCTCGAGGCGGCGCTGCCGCTTTTGCTGGGCAAGGCGCGGGAACGGGGCTGGCGGATCGAATTGCGCGGCACCGACAGGGCGCGGCTTGACCGGCTGGACCAGATCCTGTGGGAACGGCCCGAGGACGGGTTCCTGCCACATGGGATGGCGGGTGGGCCGCATGACGCCGACCAGCCGATCCTGTTCACGCTGGGACAGGGGGCGGCGAACAGCCCCGCTTGTGTCATGGCCGTTGATGGGGCCGAGGTTTCGGCGGAAGAAGCGCAGGCGCTGGAGCGGCTTTGCGTGATCTTTGACGGGGCCAACCCGGACGCCGTGGCCCACGCCCGCACCCAATGGAAGGCCCTCACCGACGCGGGCTGCGCCGCGCAATATTGGGCGCAGGACGGCGGGCGCTGGGTCAAGAAGGCCGAAAAGGGCGACAGCTGACCCCGGAAACGAAAAAGGCGCGCCAGACCGGCGCGCCTTTCGAAATCGAGTTTCCGCGAGGATTAGGCGGTTGCGCCCTGGTTGTGCTTGCGGGCGACCAGCGTTTTCGCGGTTTCCACGGCCACGGCGGCGTCACGGCAATAGGCGTCGGCACCGATGGCCTTGCCGAATTCTTCGTTCAGCGGCGCGCCGCCAACCAGCACGATGTAGTCATCGCGCACGCCCTTTTCGATCATCGTGTCGATCACGACCTTCATGTAGGGCATAGTGGTGGTCAGCAGGGCGGACATGCCAAGGATATCCGGACCTTCGGTTTCCAATGCTTCAAGGTAGTTTTCGACCGGGTTGTTGATGCCCAGATCGACCACTTCAAAGCCTGCGCCTTCCATCATCATCGAGACGAGGTTCTTGCCGATGTCGTGGATGTCGCCCTTGACGGTGCCGATGACCATCTTGCCGACGCGCGGGGCACCAGTTTCGGCCAGAAGCGGCTTCAGGATGGCCATGCCGCCCTTCATCGCGTTGGCGGCCAGCAGCACTTCGGGAACGAAAAGGATACCGTCGCGGAAGTCCTGACCCACGATGGTCATGCCGCCAACCAGCGCCTCGGTCAGAACTCGGTAGGGGGCCCAGCCGCGTTCCAGCAGGATATTCACGCCTTCTTCGATCTCTTCCTTGAGACCGTCATAAAGGTCGTCGAACATCTGCTGCACAAGCTCTTCGTCGTTCAGCTCGGAGAGGATGATTTCATCTTCGTCGGACATGGGTCGTGATTCCTGAAAAGTTGTAGGGCCGGGGCCGATTGAACCGGGTTTGCGCCCGTTTGCGCCATTGGTCTGAACCGATTGCGACACTGCCTGCCCCTGAACCGACGAAGGATCAAATGAAAAATTCGGGCTTTGAACGTGAGGTCTGTTCATGTGTTCCCTTTATGTTCTATCATGCGGCATGGCCGGGAAAGACGTTGAACATCTGCTGGGGGCGCGGGCGCGGGGCCGCGCGGCGGGGTCGAACCCGCAGGTCCGCTTTGATCCCCTGGCGCGGGTCTGGGCAGATGACGGCTGGGACCGGGCCGAGGATGATCTGCCGGTCTTGCGGACTGAAGTGTCGGACGAACGGATCAGCCGGGTGATTACCCGCAACACTTCGCCGGACTTGAATTTCGATCGGTCCATCAACCCATACCGGGGCTGTGAACACGGCTGCATCTACTGCTTTGCCCGGCCCAGTCACGCTTATCTTGGACTGTCACCGGGGCTGGATTTCGAAACCCGGCTGGTGGCGCGTCCGGGGGCGGCCGCCCAATTGGAAAAGGAACTTCGGGCCAGGTCCTACCGGGTGGCGACCATTGCCATCGGCACCAACACGGACGCCTATCAGCCGATTGAAAAAGAACGGGAAATCATGCGCGACTGCCTTAAGGTTTTGCGCGATTTCCGCCATCCCGTGGGCATCGTGACCAAGGGCAGCCTGATCGAGCGCGACGCGGATATCCTGTCCGACATGGCGGCAGAGGGGTTGGTGCGGGTGGGGATTTCCGTCACCACGCTGGAACCGGCCATATCGCGGAAAATGGAACCGCGCGTGCCCGGCCCGGCAAGGCGATTGCAGACCATCCGGCGCCTGACCGATGCGGGCATCCCGGTGCGGGTCATGGTGTCCCCCATCGTCCCGGCCCTGACCGATCACGAGATGGAGGCGATCCTCGAGGCGGCCCGCGATGCGGGCGCCATTGCGGCCTCGTCGATCGTGTTGCGCCTTCCGCGCGAGGTGGCCAGCCTGTTCCGCGACTGGGTCGAGGCCGAGTTTCCCGACCGCGCGGCCCGGATCATGGGCCGCGTGCGGGAGTTGCACGGTGGGCGCGACTATGATCCGGAATGGGGCACCCGGATGCGCGGGCAGGGGCATTGGGCCGCGTTGATGAAATCCCGGTTCGATGTCGCGGTGCGGCGGTTGGGGCTGAAAACGACCTTGCCGCCCCTGCGGACCGGTCTGTTTCGCGCACCACCGCGCCCCGGCGATCAGCTTTCGCTTTTTTGAGGCTCAGGACATAAACAATTCGGCGGGGGTGCAATCGGCCACGGCCAGGTCTGCCGGGTCTGCAGAGCTGAAATAGCGGGCCAGGTCATTGCCCGACCAGAACCGCACCAGGGTGCCGTTGTTAAATCTTCCGGTGCCGGTCGCCGTGCCGGTGTCCGGGTCAAGCCAGGTATAGACCGCCTGCCCTTGCCGCCCGTCGTCGCAGGTGAATTGTGCGACGCCGATTCCCATCACCGTGCGCCGCCAGTCGCCTGTGCAGAACGTCCCGCTGTCGCTTTTGGCATAGATAGGGCCCGAGTCACGTCCGAAACTGGTCCCGACGATCAATTCCCGAGTGTCGGGAACACAGGCGGCAAAGCTGCTACAGCCCTGGCCTGTGCAGGCCGGAACTTCTGCTACACCCGCTGTCCCGAGGAGACCCGAAAACGCGGCCTCGAACAGGGCCCTAATCGCGGCCACGTCTGCGCCCCGTGACCCGCTTGGCCGTCGCGTCGTCGCCGGTCCCGTCCGAGGCAGAGGAGAAGCCGCCAAGCGCAGCCGCGATCGCCTCGAGCGTCGGGCGGTCGCCGCGCGGACGGGTTTCCAGCGCCTCGCGCATGGCGCGCAGGTGGTCGGCGGTGGTGCCGCAGCAGCCGCCGATGATTGTCGCGCCCGCATCGCGGGCAAGAACGGCGTATTCGGCCATCAGTTCGGGCGTGCCGTCATAATGGATATGCCCGTCGTGATATTTCGGGATGCCGGCGTTGCCCTTGGAAATCAGCGGCAGTTCCGGCCCGGCGGCAGCAAAGCCCATGACCGTGCGCAGCAGGTCCGCCGCGCCGACGCCGCAGTTGGCACCAAACGCGAGCGGCTGGTGGTCCAGTTTGCCGACCATTTTGACCATATCGGCCGAGGTGACGCCCATCATGGTCCGCCCGGCGGTGTCAAAGCTCATCGTGCCGCACCACGGCATATCGGCGCGCTTGAAGGCCTCGGCGGCGGCGGCGAATTCCTCGGATGCGGAAATGGTTTCAACCCACAGCACGTCGGCGCCGCCCTCTTTCAGGGCTTCGGCTTGTTCGTGGAACATTTCGACGGCGATGTCGTGGGTCAGGCTGCCCATGGGCGCCATGATTTCGCCGGTGGGGCCGACCGATCCGGCCACGACGACCGGGCGGCCCGCCTTGTCGGCCACCTCGCGCCCGATCTCGGCGGCGATGCGGTTCAATTCGCCAACCCGGCCCTCGGCCCCGTGCAGTTTCAAACGGCTTGCATTGCCACCAAAGCTGTTGGTCAGGAACAGGTCCGATCCGGCATCGACCGCCCCCTGATACAGCGCGGTAATCCGGTCGGGATGGTCGATATTCCACATCTCCGGCGCGTCGCCAGAGCTGAGCCCCATGTTGAACAGCGTGGTGCCGGTGGCCCCGTCGGCCATCAGCCAGTCGCGGGTTTCAAGAAGGCGGGAAAGGGCGTTCGACATGGGGGTGTCCTGCGCGTTGCCGGGCGGTGGCCCGAAGGTCATGGTTTTCAGCCAGCACATCGCACGAAGCGCGGTCGGGATCAAACTGAAAACCGGGGGCAGGACCGGGGCACGTCGAGGGAAGAGGGCCGGGGCGGTGGATCGCCCGGGCCACAGCGATCCCGGCCCGAAGCAGGTCGACGCGGGTCGGGGCGGCAATGTAGCGGGGCGCCCATTCGGGGCCGAAACTTTGCTTGAACTGGCGCAGGCCCGCACTGCGACGGTTGGCGATCTGGCCCGCCAAGCCGGGAAACATGGGCACGGCGGCCAACGATACAACTGGCACCCCTTCGGCCCGGGCGGTCTCTAGCCCGGCGACGATCAGCGCGTGCATGGTGCCGTCGGGCAAGTCGGTGCGGTGCCGCATCAGGTCGAGCGTCCAGTCGGATCGGCCCCGGTGAAAGCTGACAAAGCCCAGAAGCTGTCCGTTGTGGCTGGCCAGAAACACGGCCTGTCCGGCCAGAAGTGCGGGATCGAATTGCCCCATCGACCAGCCCCGTTCACGGCCCTGCGCATGGGTCCAGTCCCGATGAACAGCGGCCATCTGGGCGAGGGGGAGAGGGCTGGCCGCCCGCAAAACCCGGATATCGGCCTTTTCCGCGTGGCGCAGCTTGCGCCGCAATTGCCGATGGGCTGGGCTGCCAAGGTCAAAACCCGGCAGGTTCACCTGCGCCTCATCTGCGCAGCGTAGGACGGCCCAGCCAAGTTTGCGGGCACGGGCGGCCTCTGCCCGGCTGCATTTGTAGAGGATCGGGGATTGTCCGTCGGCGGCCGCCAATCGGGCGAAACCTGCAAAGTCCGGCTGCCCCCAGCCCGGTCCGATCGCGGTCCTGTAGTCGGCAATATCTCGAAACAACCAGCCCGACTGGCCATCGGGCATCATGGCGATGGTCCCGCCCTGACGGACCAAGCCCCATTCCGACGGCGCGCCGGTCTGGGCGGAAAGCCTCTCTGCCTCCGGCCCCATCGTGACAAGCCGGGACGGGGCCGGCTCCCGGGGCTGTGGGATCAGCGCCAATAGCCCTAGAACCGCAGGCACAAGGTAATAGACAACCCGGAACGCCAGAACCGCCCCCAAAAGGGTTTCGGCCGGGACGTGCGGCAACAGGGCCAGGAGGGTGAGTTCAAACGCCCCCACCCCGCCCGGGGCGTTGGACAACAACCCGGCCCCCAGGGCGAGGAGATAGGCCGCGAAGATGACCGGAATCGGCGGCAGCAAGTCCGCAGGCAACAGGCAGGCCAGGGCCAGCGCGGCGCAGCCGGTGTCCACAGCGGTCCAGAACAGCAACCGCCCGGCATCCGCCCCCCGGAACCGGGACAGCCAGCCAAGGGACAGGACCTGCCGAAGCGCCAGAAGGATGCAAACCCCGGACAGGGCAATCCCCGCGCCGATCCGGAGGGCCGGGTGCAGCGCCAAGGGCGCCCCGGCGATCAGGACGGCCACGACCGTAACCATCGCCCAGGACGCAAGGAAGGACAGGGCGACCATGGCCGACAGCCGGGTCGCCTGCCAAAGGGACAGTTGCGGCAATCGCCGCCAGCGGACCAGCGCGCCGGTCAGCACACCGAATCCCAGAAACTGCGACACCGCGATGGCCTGCATCCCGGTCCATCGCGCCGCGCGGCCACCCACCCTTGTGCCCATGACCCGGTGCAGCACCGCGTCATAATGGCCAAGCGCTGCGAAACTTCCTGCCGTAGCGATGGCTGCGCCGATCCACCCGGATAGGGGCACAGCGCTGACAGCCTGCCTGATTTCCACGGGATCAAGCCCATCGACCTTCCGCCAAAGAAGCCAGCCAAACAGCACCAGCGCCAATGGTGGAAGACCCTTGGACAGGGCGGCCCGTAATGGTGGCATCAGCGGGGCTGTGGCGGATATGGCGCGGGCAGTGCGGCGGCGTGTCGGCATCTTTGGCTCCGGTCAGGGCCGGACAGCCCGGCATCGCCCAACCGGTCTAGACGGCGGTGGGTGAAGGGGGCGTTAAACGTTGGATTTTACATAAAGAAATGGCGCCCGAAACCGGACGCCATCCTTGTCTCTTGGGGCTGTGGCCTAGTGCTCTTCCATCAGCTGCGCTTTGGCGATCGGCAGCAGCTCGGCCAGCTTGGCGCGGATCTCGTCGGGGCTGGACAGATCGCCAAGATCGCCCGCGACCTTGCGGACCACGTCTTCGTGCCCGGCTTCCTCGAAATCGGAAACCACGACTTCCTTGGCATAGGCGGCGGCATCATCGCCGGTCTTGCCCAGTTTTTCGGCGGCCCAAAGGCCCAAGAGCTTGTTGCAGCGGGCTTCGGCCTTGAACTGCATCTCGGCGTCATGGGCGAATTTGTTCTCGAAGGCGTTCTCGCGATCGTCAAAGGTGGTCATTGGCCTTGGTCCTTGCGCTTGCGTCTGTGTCAGGACTGATATGCCCGCGGATGCGCTTGCCCGCAAGAGGGGCTTGGCTTATGAGGCCGCATACCGCGCCTGAACGCGACTCTGCCCGAGGGTCCGATTGCGCGGACAAGAGGTGACCATGGCCCGGCGCAAGAAGATTTACGAAGGCAAAGCCAAAATCCTTTACGAAGGCCCGGAACCGGGCACGATCGTGCAATATTTCAAGGATGACGCAACTGCCTTCAACGCCGAGAAAAAGGCTGTGATCGAAGGCAAGGGCGTGCTGAACAACCGCCTGTCCGAGTTCTTCATGACCGGGCTGCAGTCCATCGGGGTGCCGACCCACTTCATCAAGCGGCTGAACATGCGCGAACAGCTGGTCCGGCAGGTCGAGATCATCCCGCTGGAAGTGATCGTGCGCAATTTTGCCGCAGGCTCGATGGCCAAGCGGCTGGGCATGGAAGAAGGCACGCCGCTGCCGCGCCCGATTGTCGAGTTCTCCTATAAGAACGACGCCCTGGGCGATCCGCTGGTTCCCGAGGAATATATCATCGCCTTTGGTTGGGCCGCTCAGCAGGATCTGGACGATATCGTCGCGATCGCCCTGCGGGTGAATGATTTCATGTCGGGCGTGATGCATGGGGTCGGGATCAAGCTGATCGACTTCAAGATCGAGATTGGCCGGATCTGGGACAATGATTTCATGCGCCTCGTGGTGGCCGATGAAATCAGCCCCGACAGTTGCCGCCTGTGGGACATCGAGACCGGCCAGAAGCTGGACAAGGACGTGTTCCGCCGTGATCTTGGCAACCTTGCCGACGCCTATACCGAAGTGGCCCGCCGCCTTGGGGTTCTGCCGTCCAATGTGACGCATACCCACAAGCCGACGCTGGTCAACTGACCGCACCAACACACGACCCGAGGGGGAACTGACCGATGAAAGCCCGTGTTCATGTCATGCTGAAGAACGGTGTCCTTGACCCGCAGGGCGAGGCCGTGCGCCACGCGCTTGGCTCGCTCGGGTTCGACGGGGTCGGCGGGGTCCGTCAGGGCAAGATCATCGAATTGGATCTTGCCGATGGCACGACCGAGGACACCGTGAAAGAGATGTGCGAAAAGCTGCTCGCCAACACGGTGATCGAAAGCTACCAGATCGAAATGGCCTGAGGCCTGTCGCCGGGGCTTGCCCCGGCGCCCGCCGCCCGCCACTCTGCCGCTGACCAAAGCGGAGAGGTATGATGCGCGCGGCCCTGTTGACCACCTACAATTCCCCGCTCGAGATTACGTCTGTCGCGGACCCGGGCTGTGCGCCGGATGGCGTGGTGCTGCGGGTCATGGCCTGCGGCGTGTGCCGGTCCGACTGGCACGCCTGGACCGGGGCGGACCCGGAGGTGGTGCTGCCGCATATTCCCGGGCACGAATTTTGCGGTGAAGTGGTCGAGGTCGGCCCGCTGGTGACCCGCTGGCGGGTCGGGGACCGGGTGATCGCGCCCTTCATTCTTGCCTGCGGCAATTGCCCGGCCTGCGCGGCGGGGCAACAGACGACCTGCCCGACCCAGGTGGTGCCCGGCTTCACGCAAAACGGCGCCTTTGCCGAGATGATTTCGGTCCCGCATGCCGACCACAACCTGACCGCCCTGCCGGATGGGATGGACCCTGCGCTTGCCGCCGCGCTGGGCTGCCGGGCCACGACCGCGTGGCACGCATTGACCGGGCGGGCGGCGCTGGCGGGGGGCGAATGGCTGGCCGTGTTCGGGGGCGGCGGGGTCGGGACCTGTGCGCTGATCCTCGGCCGGGCGCTGGGCGCGCGGGTCGTCGTTGTCGACGTGGTTGAGGAAAAATTGCATTTTGCCAAAGGGTTGGGGGCCGATGCTGTGGTGAACGCAGCACGGGTCGACGCGGTCGAGGCGGTGCGGGACATCACCGGCGGCGGCGCCCATGTGGCGATCGAGGCGCTGGGCATTCCGGCGACCACGATCCCGGCCCTGAAATCCCTGCGCAAACTGGGGCGGATGGTGCAGGTGGGGATGCCCGCCGGCGATCATACGACCATGCCGATCCCGATGGACGCGGTCTATTCCGGGCAATTGGCGATCTTCGGCACACGCGGAATGCCCGCGCATCGTTACCCGTCGCTCCTGTCGTTGATCGAGGCCGGACAGGCGGACCTGTCGCCGCTGGTGACGCGGCGGATCGGCCTGTCTGGGGTGAACGCGGAACTGGAAGCCTTCAACCACCCCGCACCGCCCGGCGTGGCCGTAATCACCGACTTCCAGTCGTGACCCAGGCGTGGTGGGTTAAAACCCACCTTACCCGGGGGCGCTTCGCCCCCCATCAAATCATTCATGGCCCCCCAGAGGATATTTCTAACCCAAGAAGAAGGGACGCTGAGTCCAGCCCCTTCTTTGGGTCAATAAATATCCCGGGGTGAATGGCCCAAAGGGCCAGAGGGGCAGCGCCCCTTAAACGTAAGGTGGGTTTTAACCCACCGCCCCTTTGCCTTTGCAGCAAAAGCGGCTAAACGCTCGCCCAACGACTCGTGCTTCCCGAAAGGACCCGCCATGAAAGCCGCCGTCCTCGTTTTCCCCGGATCGAACTGCGACCGCGACATGAAGGTCGCGCTGGAACAGGCGGGGGCCGATGTGACCATGGTCTGGCACAAGGATGCCGAGCTTCCCAAGGGGCTGGACCTTGTGGCGGTGCCGGGCGGGTTTTCCTTTGGCGACTACCTGCGCTGCGGGGCCATCGCGGCCCAATCGCCGGTCTGCAAGGGGCTGGTCGAACATGCGAAGCGGGGCGGATATGTTCTGGGTGTCTGCAACGGGTTCCAGGTTCTGACCGAAACCGGGCTTCTGCCCGGCGCGCTGATGCGCAATGCAGGGCTGAAGTTCATCAGCCGCGTGGTGCCCCTGCGGGTGACCACCTCTGTCTCGGCCTTCACGGAAGGCTATAATGCGGGCGACGTGATCAATATCCCGGTGGCCCACCACGACGGCAATTACTACGCCGACGCCGACACTCTTGCCCGTCTTCGGGGCGAAGACCGGATTGCCTTCACCTATGAAACCCCGATCAACGGGGCGGTCGCCGATATTGCCGGGATCCTGTCGGACAACCGGCGGGTTCTGGGGATGATGCCGCACCCGGAACGCGCGGTGGACGAAGGCCACGGCGGCACCGATGGGCAGGCGCTTTTCCGCGGATTGATCGGTCAGCTTGCCAACGCCTGACGCGGCCGTCTTGTGACGGGCGGGGCAGGGCCCTAGGATCGTCCCCATGGCACGCGCATCGCAGGCACGTTTGGACCGCACTCGCCGGACCGTCTGGGTTCTTCGGCTGGCGATGATCGCCTTTGTCGCGATCGCGGTCGCGGTGATCTATGTCACCAACCAGCTACTGACTGAACGGTTCACCGAAACCACGCGCAACCGGGCCGAGGTCCGGATGACCCTCTACGCGGGCAACCTGCTGAGCGAGTTGCAGCGCAATTCCATCGTGCCGCAGCTTCTGGCGCGCGACCCGGAACTGATCGGTGCCCTTCGGTCGGCGGAGTATTCCCGGTCCACCCAGCGGCTTTTGTCCTTTGTCGATGAAATCGGGGCGGCGTCCCTTATGCTTCTGGACCGGGACGGGCGCACGGTGGCCGCGACCGACCGCAACCGGCTGGGTGAAAACCACCGGACAGATGCCTACTACGTCAACGCGTTGCGGACCAATACGACTGTCTTTACCGTCAGCCCTCGGGACAACGGCGGCTATTCCTTCGTCTATTCACGCAGGGTCGATGATGCGGGCACCGGCCTTGGGGTCATCACGGTCGAGGTCGATCTGGCCAAACTGGAACGTAGTTGGGCCAATATCTCGGATGCGGTGCTGGTGACCGACAGCGCGGGCCTCATTATCCTGTCCACCGAACCCCGCTGGCGGGGGCTTGAGGAAACCGCCGCTCTGGAGCGCCAGTCGGCCCCGTCGGCCATTGAACGGGCGGTTCGGGCAACGCAGGACTGGGCCGCGGTTCCGATCGACGCCTACCTGCTGGGCGAGGCCGTCTTGCGCCGCGAGGCGCGGATCCCGTTTCAGGGGTGGAAGATGGTCACCTACACCACCTATGCCAGCGTCCGCGAGCGGGTGAACGGTATTCTTGCCCTCGAAATCATGGGGTTCGCGATTCTGCTGGCATTGGTCTTCTGGGTTTCATCGCGCAAGGCAGCGTCGCGCCTGATCTTTTTCCAGCGCGAGTCGGCGGAGCTTCGCCAGTTGAACATCCGTCTCCAGCGGGAAATCGCCGAACGTGAAAAGGTCGAAAAGACCCTTGAGGTGGCCGAACAGACGCTGGCGCAAAGTTCGAAACTGGCCGTGCTGGGCGAGATGTCGGCGGCGGTCAGTCACGAGCTGAACCAGCCGCTTGCGGCGATGAAGACCTACCTTGCCGGGGCCCGTCTTCTGCTTCAGCGCAAGCGTCCGGACGAGGCGCTGTCGTCCTTCCAGCGGATCGACGATCTGATCGACCGGATGGGGGCGATTACCCGGCAGTTGAAATCCTATGCCCGCAAGGGCGCGGATGCCTTTGAACCTGTGGATACACGCGATGCGCTGTCATCCGCACTGGCGATGATGGAACCGCAGCTGAAGGTGCGGAAGGTCGAAATCACCCGCACCCTACCGACCGAACCGTCGATGATCCTCGGCGACCGGCTGCGGCTGGAACAGGTGATCGTGAACCTGTTGCGCAATGCGCTGGACGCGACCAAGGCGGCCGAAGAGCCCCGCATCGACATCCTGCTTGCAGTGGGGGAAACCGTGCGGCTTACGATCCGGGACAACGGGCCGGGTATCGACGACCTCGATGCCCTGTTCGAACCGTTTTACACCACCAAGCAGCCGGGCGAAGGGGTCGGGCTGGGGCTTGCCATTTCCTCTGGCATCGTCAACGACCTTGGGGGGCGGCTGACCGCGCGAAACGCGACCGCAGGGGGGGCTGTATTCGAATTGCAGCTTCCTATCTTGAAGGCAGGGGCCGAAGCGGCCGAGTAGAACGAAGAAAGGGACCTGGCCATGAGCAAGGCCATGAAGATCGCCATCGTCGACGACGAACGGGATATGCGCCAGTCCATCAGCCAGTGGCTGGCCCTCTCGGGGTTCGATACCGAAACCTATGCCAGCGCCGAAGACGCGCTGAAGGGGTTGGGGCCGGATTATCCGGGGATCGTGGTCAGCGACATCAAGATGCCGGGCATGGATGGGATGCAGTTCCTGAAAAAGCTCAAGGGCGTCGACAGTGCCCTTCCCGTGATCATGATCACGGGCCATGGCGATGTGCCCATGGCGGTGGAAGCAATGCGCATCGGTGCCTTCGATTTCCTTGAAAAGCCTTTCAACCCCGACCGGATGACCGAACTGGCCAAGAAGGCCAGCAATGCCCGCCGACTGACACTGGACAACCGTGCCCTGCGCAAGGAACTGTCGGACGGATCGGCCCTGATGAAGAAACTGATCGGCACCAGCCCGGTGATGGAGCGTCTGAAGGAAGATATCCTCGATCTTGGGCAGGCGGACGGCCATGTGCTGATCGAAGGGGAAACCGGCACGGGCAAGACCCTCGTGGCCCATGCGCTGCACGCGGTTGGTGCGCGCGCGTCGAAGAAATTCGTCCTGATCTCCTGTTCCGCCTATGACGAGGACAGCCTTGGCCGCCGCCTGTTTGGCCCCGCGAACGAAGATGAACCGATCCCCGCCGTGGAAGAGGCGCGCGGTGGCACCCTGGTTCTGGAGGATATCGAGGCGCTGTCGACCAGCCTTCAGGCCCGGCTTTTGACGGCGATCAACGATCAGGGCACCCCGGCCGAAACCCGGATCGTTGCCATTTGTAACCTTCAGGACGAAGGCAAGACCTGCGAAAGCGTGTTGCGCCCGGATCTGTTCTACAGGCTGGCCGCGCTGCGGATCACCGTGCCGCCGCTGCGCCAGCGGGGCGAGGATATCCTGACCCTGTTCACCAAGCTGGGCGAACAGTTTTCTGAAGAATACGGCTGTGACGCGCCACAGGTCAGCGCACAGGAAGCGGCGCAGCTGCTGCAGGCTCCCTGGCCCGGAAACGTGCGCCAGCTGATCAACGTGGCGGAACGCGCGGTGCTGCAGAACCGGCGCGGGACGGGGTCCATCACCTCGCTCCTCATGGCGGATGCGGACGACAGCCAGAAACCGGCGATCACGACCGAAGGCAAGCCGCTTAAGGAATTCGTCGAAGCCTTTGAACGGATGTTGATCGACAATACCATGCGGCGGCACAAGGGGTCGATTGTGGCGGTGATGGATGAACTGTGCCTGCCGCGCCGGACCCTGAACGAAAAGATGGCCAAGTACGGCCTGCAACGGTCCGACTACCTTTAGGCGTGTTTGGCGGGCTGTTTCAGCGGGGCAAGGCCGGGCAATTGGCCGACGCGACCCATCTGAGGGCGCTGTTCGATGCGCTGTCGGCGCTGGCCGTTGACCCGCGCAACTGGCGGGCCGAAGCGACGCGCGGGGCAGATCGTCTGTTCGTCGTGCGGTTCGACGGGGGCGGTCCCGAGATTGACGCCGACATCTGTGCTGTCCTGTCCCGTCATCTGAACGCAGTGCGCGAGGCGCAGCGCAGCCCTAGCGGGCAGGCGTTTTCGCGGGTCATCCTGCGGGCCACATCGGGCGATTTGTCGTTCGATCGTCACGATTGGGCCTGAGCCGCCCAAAGATTGCCCATTGTCAATTGCCGGGTTCCTCCCCTATGTAGAGGATACGGACGTTCGCGCGACGCTGCGCGATGCCGCCCGGATATTTTACCCGTCTTCGGGTGTTCGCGGGCAATGACCCGGCGGAACCCCGACGATGGAACGGATTTGGCTCATTTGGGCCAGAAGAACGCCCTGGATCGCGCGAGGATTGATCGGACGCGCCCGGGCCAGTGAATGGGTCCCGCCACCAATTCGGCCGGGATCGGAGAAGAAACGCGATGCACCGCGCAGGTGATACAGGCAGGATGCAGGCGGCCCTTGGTGGCCCGTCCCCTGTTGTGTTGTCTAACTGCGCGACCCCGCTCGCCCTAATCAGACATGCCGCAAGATCTTCCGCGCCCCCCGGGGCGCGCGCTGGTTTGCGCCATGCAATTGGACAACATGGCAAAGAAAATGCTGATCGATGCCACGCACGCGGAAGAAACCCGCGTTGTCGTGGTGGATGGAAACAAGGTCGAAGAATTTGATTTCGAAAGCCAGTCGCGCAGGCAGCTGGCCGGCAACATCTACCTTGCAAAGGTAACACGGGTCGAACCGTCGCTTCAGGCGGCGTTCGTGGACTACGGTGGCAACCGCCACGGGTTCCTTGCCTTCGCGGAAATTCATCCCGACTACTACCAGATCCCTGTGGCCGACCGCGAGGCGCTTCTGGCCGAGGAACGCGCCTATGCCGAAAGCCTGAAGGCCGAGGAAGAGAGCGAAGAGGAAAAGAAGGCCAAGAAGGTCAGCCGGTCCCGTCGCGGGCGCGGCCGGTCCAAGGCCAAAGCCGCCGATGCGACCAATGGCGACGCAATCGCCACCGCCGAGGTCGAGCTGCCCGAGGAAGCGCCGGAAGAGGTGATCTCTGGCGATATCAAGGGGATGGAAGTCCTTGATCTGGGCGAGGATGAGGCCGAAGCCGGTGAGATGGTCGTCGAAGAGGGCAGCAGCCCGATGGAGACCGTCGCCGAGACCCCAGTCGAAACCCCCGCCGCAGGCGAGGAGGAGGACGAGGACACCGACGATGACGCCGTGGTTCAGTCTGTCGACAAGGACGACACCATCGAAAGTGTCGCCGAAGAAGATGACAGCGAAGAGGTGCGCCCGGTCCGCAAACCGCGCCCCCGCAAGTACAAGATCCAGGAAGTGATCAAGGTCCGGCAGATCATGCTGGTTCAGGTCGTCAAGGAAGAGCGCGGCAACAAGGGTGCTGCCCTGACCACCTATCTGTCGCTGGCTGGCCGTTACTGCGTGCTAATGCCGAACACCGCCCGTGGCGGCGGCATCTCCCGCAAGATCACCAATGCCGCCGACCGCAAGAAGCTCAAGGAAATCGCGGCCGAGATCGACGTGCCGGAAGGCGCGGGCCTGATCGTCCGCACCGCGGGCGCCCAGCGGACCAAGGCCGAGATCAAGCGCGACTATGAATACCTTCAGCGGATGTGGGAACAGATCCGCGAACTGACCCTCAAATCCATCGCCCCTGCGAAGATTTACGAAGAGGGCGACCTGATCAAACGCACGATCCGCGATCTTTATTCGAAAGAGATCGACGAGGTGATCGTCGCGGGCGAGGCCGGCTATCGCTCGGCCAAGGACTTCATGAAGATGATCATGCCGTCCCACGCCAAGAACGTGAAATTCTACAGCGAACAGCTGCCGCTTTTCGCGCGCTATCAGGTCGAAGGCTACCTTGGCGGGATGTTCAACCCGACGGTTCAATTGCCGTCCGGCGGCTACATCGTGATCGGTATCACCGAGGCGCTGGTTGCCATCGACGTGAACTCTGGCAAGGCGACCAAGGAAGGGTCGATCGAACAGACCGCACTCAAGACCAACCTTGAAGCGGCCGAGGAAGTGGCCCGCCAGCTGCGTCTGCGCGATCTGGCCGGGCTGATCGTCATCGACTTCATCGACATGGACGAGCGCAAGAATAACGCCGCCGTCGAGAAGCGCCTGAAAGACAAGCTCAAGACCGACCGCGCCCGCATCCAGTTGGGCCGCATTTCGGGCTTTGGCCTATTGGAAATGTCGCGCCAGCGTCTGCGCCCCGGCATGCTCGAGGCGACGACCCAGCCGTGCCCGCATTGCCATGGCACTGGTCTCTTGCGGTCAGACGACAACGTGGCCCTTGGTATTCTGCGTCAGCTGGAAGAAGAAGGCGTGCGTGGCCGGTCGCGCGAGGTTCTGGTCAAGGCCCCGGTGGGCATCGCCAACTTCCTGATGAACCAGAAGCGCGAACACATCGCCGAGATCGAGGCCCGCTATGGTATGGCTGTCCGGATCGAGGCGGACCCGCTGATGGTGTCGCCCGACTACGCGCTTGAGAAGTTCAAGACCGCGACCCGCATCGTGCCCGAGGCCGCGCCGGTCGTGACCGGGGCCGCCGCCCTGATGGAAGAGGCGGAAGATGCGCTGGCTGCCGAGGAGGCCGATGACGAGGCGCAGGATGCGCCCGAGGCATCGGAGGCCGCGGATGACGACAAGCCCAAGAAAAAGCGCCGTCGGCGTCGCCGCCGTCGGGGCGGGGCCAAGGATGGTGCCGAAGGGCAGGACGCGCAGTCCGAGGCTGATGAGACTAGTGCGGACGACGGCGCGGGCGATGCGCCGGACGATGCCGCAGCCCCCGCCGAGGCCGAAGAGAAGCCGAAGAAGCGCACCCGCAGCCGCAAGAAGAAGGTCGAGGATACCCCGGCTGAGGCCGAGGCGACCGAGACCCCGTCAGAGGCGGCGGAAGCCCCGGCCGAGGCCGAGGAGAAGCCGAAAAAGCGGACCCGGACCCGCAAGAAGAAGGTCGAGGAGGCCCCGGCAGAGGCTGAGGCCCCCGAGACCACGGAGGAAGCGGCGGACACCCCAGCCGAGGCCGAGGAAAAGCCGAAGAAACGGGCGACCCGGTCTCGCAAGAAGAAGGTTGAGGAAGCTCCTGCCGAGGCAGAGGCCCCGGAAGCCCCGGCAGAAGCAGAGGCTGCCCCGGCCGAGCCCGAACCGCAGCCGGAAGCGACCCCGGCCGCCAAGGAATCGCCGGCTTCCGAAGAGCCACAGCCAGAACCGGCCATGGCGGAGGCCGAAGCAGTGACCGCCGAGGCCCCGGCCAAGGACGACAAGCCCAAGCGCCGTGGTTGGTGGTCGATGGGCCGCTAGGCTGACCGATGAAACCGGAAACGCCGCCCTGACCGGGGCGGCGTTTTCCTTTCAACCTGTCGCTAGAGCGGGTTCAGGTCCATAAAAACAAAAGAACATCGAATACGCGTTCAAGCGCAAGCGAGAGGCAGCCTTCTTTCGTCTCCAGTTGAACTGAACACGCTAACTTGTGACCGGATGCGACCACCTGCCTCGTGACCTCTGTCAAACCATCGCCTATGTGAGAGAAAACAGGAGCCGACATGTTGGACGCCGCGACTTTTCTGGATGCCTCACTTCTGCCCGCGTTGGTGATTGCGCTGGCGGCGGGGGTCTTGTCGTTCCTGTCGCCCTGCGTGTTGCCCATCGTGCCGCCCTATCTGGCCTATATGGGGGGCGTGTCGGTGCGGGACATGGACGACGGCGGTGGACGTGGGCGCGTGTTCCTTGCGGCGGTGTTCTTTGTCCTTGGGCTGTCGACGGTGTTCCTGCTTCTGGGGTTCGCCTTTTCCAGCATCGGGCGGATGTATCTGTCGGCGCAGGACTGGTTCTACTATGGCGCTGCGATCCTGATCATGGTCTTCGGCGCCCATTTCATCGGTGTGTTCCGTATCCCGTTTCTGATGCGCGAGGCGCGGGTGGACGCGGGCGACCGGGGTGGATCGGCACTCGGCGCCTATCTTCTTGGTCTGGCCTTCGCCTTTGGCTGGACCCCCTGCCTTGGTCCGATCCTTGGCGCGATCCTTGGGCTGGCGACATTGGAAGGCGACATTGCGCGAGGCACCGCCCTGTTGGCGGCATATGCGCTGGGTCTGGGCATCCCGTTCCTTCTGGTCGCGGCGTTCTTCCCGCGGCTGAAGGGGGCGATGGGCTGGATGAAGCGGCACATGGACCGGATCGAACGGGTCTCGGGTCTGCTACTTTGGACCGTTGGGCTGATGATGCTGACGGGCCAGTTTTCCACCTTCTCCTACTGGTTGCTGGAAACCTTCCCGGGGCTTGCCGCGCTCGGCTAGGCCCACCCGAATTGCCGTCTTAATCCTGCCGGGTTCTTGGGCTATCCTGCTGCCAAAGGCAGCCAGGGCAGACACATGGCAGAGCAGGCAAAACGGCAGGTGCGCAGACGCCGGGTGTTCTATATCCCCGGCTACGATCCCATTCATCCGCGCCGCTACCGCGAGCTGTACCGCAAGGAAAGCGCGGCACAGGCCGAGATTTCAGGCTATGACATCGGCATTTCCCCCAAACAGGGCGATGGCGCCTATGGCTGGGAGGTGGAGGCCCGGATCGACGAAGCGCCGGTCAATGCTTCGGTCGAGGTATTGGTCTGGTCCGACATCGTGCGCGGGTCCATGTCCAACACGATCCCGGCCACTTACCTGCAACTTGTCCGCACGGCCTGGACCTATATTGCCAGCGGCACGCTGCGGCGGCTGATGTGGATGCGCAAGGGGCCGGTTATCGCCGCGCTTTACCCGGTCGGGATGCTGATCCTGCAACTTCTGATCGGGGTGGTGCTGGGCGTCATCGCCGGGCGGATCGTTAGCGCAATTCCCGGGTTGCTCCCGCTCTGGGGCGATGGAGGGAGCCGCCTTGGACTGCGCCTCTTTCTGGAAACGGCGGGGTTCTGGGTGCCCTTCCTAGTCATCGTCCCGCT
Source organism: Marivivens marinus (assembly GCF_035969385.1). Classification (NCBI taxonomy): domain Bacteria; kingdom Pseudomonadati; phylum Pseudomonadota; class Alphaproteobacteria; order Rhodobacterales; family Paracoccaceae; genus Marivivens; species Marivivens marinus. The sequence goes on from NZ_JAYKKJ010000004.1 coordinate 105,632, forward strand.
TGTCCTGCGCTGGTTCAAGGCCCGCGATGGTAAGCTGTTCGCCTATTACCTGATGCACGACTACGCCTATTCCGCCCGTTGGAAAGGGGAAAACCCGCCCGAGCTGGAGGCGCGAATGGCCGAGTTTGGCGACCAGATCGCAGATGCGCTGAACGATCCCACAGTGGACGAGGTTCTTGTGGTCGGACATTCGTCCGGCGCGCATCTTGGCGTGTCGATCCTGGCCGACCTGATCCGGGCTGGCAGGGTGCCCGCCACTGGCCCCGCGTTGGGGTTCCTCAGCCTTGGGCAGGTGGTGCCGATGGTGTCCTTCCTGCCTCGGGCGTGGCGACTTCGCGGCGACCTGATGTTCCTGTCGCAACGGCGCGAACTGGCCTGGATCGATGTGACCGCGCCGGGGGACGGCTGCGCCTTTGCGCTGTGCGATCCGGTGGCGGTGTCGGGGGTGGCCCCGCGCGGGCAGAAATGGCCGCTGGTCCTGTCTGCGGCCTTTACCCAGACCCTCAGCCCGGAACGGTGGAAAGAGTTGCGCTGGCGGTTCTTCCGTCTGCATTTCCAATATCTGTGCGCCTTTGACCGACCGGGCGATTATGACTATTTCCAGATCACCGCCGGGCCGGTCACATTGGCCGACCGATACGATGGACGCGCCCCGTCACAAAGCCGGATCGATGTGGCGGCATCGAAATATACCACGGTGGTCGCCCCGTGACCCTGCCGCCAAAGCCCCCGTCGCGGCCCGATCGGGTGTCGCTTTGGCGCTATATGCGGCTGTTTCGGCAGGACATCCTGTCGGCCCAGCCAGCCAAGCTTTATCGCGCTTGGATGGCAGAGTTTCGAACACCGTTCTTTCGCAGCTACATGGTGAATGATCCGGCGCTGCTGAAACGGGTGCTGAACGAACGGCCTGATGATTTCCCAAAGTCGGACCGGGTCGGTGCCGGGCTGCGCCCGCTGCTGGGCAATTCGGTCTTCCTGACCAATGGCGCGGTCTGGAAACGGCAGCGGCGGATCATCGACCCGGCCTTCGAAGGCGGGCGGCTGCGCGATACCTTCCCGGCCATGTGGGCGGCCGGAGAGGCGGCCAATGCGCGGCTTGCCGGCAAGGCGGGGGGTGCCCCTGTCGAGATTGAGGAAGAGACCAGCCACGCTGCCGCCGATGTGATTTTTCGGACCCTGTTTTCGATCCCGATTGACCATGACATCGCCGCGCGGGTGTTTCGTGAATTCCGCGCCTATCAACGCGAACAGCCAATCCTGAACCTTCGTGCCTTTATCGCAGGCCCCCGCTGGATGCCCAGGTTCTATAGCCGCGAAACCCGGCGCACGGCCAAGGTGATCCGGGGGCTGATCGGCGAACTGACCGAGGCCCGCCTGCGCGAGATCGAGGCCGGGACCGCCCCGGATGATCTGGCAACGAAGATCATGACCACCACGGATCCGCAAACCGGCGACCGGTTCGACTTGGCCGAGATGATCGACCAGGTGGCGATCTTCTTTCTGGCTGGGCATGAGACATCTGCCTCGGCCCTTGCATGGGCTTTGTACCTGCTGGCAACCCACCCGGAGTGGCAGGACCGGCTGGCGGAGGAGGCGCAGGGTCTGACGCCCGAGTTCTCTGCCGTGTCCCGCCTGCGGGTGGCACGGGATGTGTTCCGCGAGGCGCTGCGCCTCTATCCACCTGTGCCAATGATGGTGCGCGAAACCACTTGCCCGGAGGAGTTCCGGGGCAGGGCGGTCAAGACCGGATCGCAGGTTGTCTTGTCGCCCTGGCATCTGCATCGGCACGAACGGATGTGGGACGACCCAGATGGGTTCGACCCGGCGCGCTGGGGCACAGAGAACGGAAAGACCTGTATGCGTGACGCCTATATGCCGTTTTCCGCAGGCCCGAGGGTCTGTACTGGGGCGGGGTTTGCGATGGTTGAAGGGCCGCTATTGCTGGCAATGATCCTGCGGGAGTTCCGGGTTACCCCGGTCGAAGGGCGCGTCCCGGTCCCGGTCGCACATCTGACTGTCCGGGCGGCGGATGGCATCTGGCTGCGGCTGGACCGACGCGGGGCCGAATCTGGGCGGTGATTCGACCGCCGGTTTCCTGATTCACGACGATCCTTGAAGGCCTGGAAGAACTGTTTCCAACCATCCAACGGCAAAACGGGGAAAGATCGGCCAGACTTGTCATCTTTTGGCGTCATTCTTCGTGTGAAGTTCGGTAAATGCAAAGTAAATCAATGTATTAAGAAAGTCCTAACGCTGGTGCCGCGCAACGCGCCTGAAATTAGGCGGTTTCATGGCCGCATTTTGGGCTAAAGTTGAAGCGTGGGGGCCGTACCAGTAAGTGGGGACCGGCCAATGGCAGTTCAGTTTTTCGAGCTTATCAAGGCAAGCGCAGCGTCGCTGACCGACCGCTTCATGCTGTCTGAGAAATCGGATGACGCGGATCTGGGGCCGCGCCCGGTTGTGCGGGATCTCGAACGGGAAAACGCCAAGGGGCGTCAGGAATTGGATAGCCTACGTTCCGCGCTTTATCCGCAGGAAGCAGCCTGAGTGATCGTTCGGCGCGGTCAGGACCGCGCCGACCTGTACCTGTTCAGAACCCAGACCCGTATGGCAGAGGCGAGGCCGACATCGCCCCGGGTCGCGTCGATTTCTGCGGCAAGTTCGTTGATCGCCTTACCCTCTTCGTCGGCGGCCAGCCGGAAGGCAGCCCAGAATTCCGCTTCTAGAGACACCGACGTCCGATGCCCGCGCAGGGTCAGTGAATGCTTCACCGGGCGGCCTGCGGGCGGGGCGGTCATTCGTCTTCGAACTTCAACTGGTCCAGCCGCGCGCGCGCCTTTTCCTCAAGCGCGGCTTCAAGCAGTCTTTGGGCCTTTGTGCGCCCGTGCTTGACCGCATTCGCATCGGCCTGCGCCTTTTCTTCGGCCTTGGTGACCTGCTTGCGGAACCGGTTCAGATTGACGATCTCGGACATGGGGGACCACCTTGTTGCGGGAAGATCAGGGAACATCGAAACCGCGCCACATTCAAGAGGCATTCTTCGTGCTTTGAATGAGGTTTGGGTCAAAGCCTTATGAAATAAAACAAAAAAACCCGCGCCGGTTGGCGCGGGTCTATGATGCGATTTTGTCTGTTGTCAGCCTTTCGGGCCGATCATCTGTTCGGGGCGCACGACCCGGTCAAAGGTCTCTTCATCCACGAACCCCAGCTTGACAGCCTCTTCCCGAAGGGTGGTGCCGTTCTTATGCGCGGTCTTGGCGACGGTCGTTGCGTTGTCATAGCCGATGGTCGGTGCCAGCGCTGTCACCAGCATCAGCGATTCCTTCATCAGCTTCTCGATCCGCTCTTCATTGGCGCGGGTGCCCATCAGCATCCGTTCGGTGAAACTGTCCGCCGCGTCGCCCAAAAGCTGCATGGATTGCAGCAGGTTATAGGCCATCATCGGGTTATAGACGTTCAGCTCAAAGTGCCCCTGCGACCCGGCAAAGGAAATCGCCGCGTCATTGCCGAGGATATGGGCGCAGACCTGGGTCATCGCCTCAGCCTGGGTCGGGTTGACCTTGCCGGGCATGATCGACGATCCGGGTTCGTTTTCTGGCAGGATCAGCTCACCAAGACCCGACCGCGGACCGGAACCGAGGAAGCGCATGTCGTTGGCGATCTTGTAGGCGGCCATCGCCACGGTCTTGATCGCGCCGGACATGAAGACCATGGCGTCATGGGCGGCCAGCGCTTCGAACTTGTTGGGGGCGGTGACGAAGGGCAGGCCGGTGATCTCGGCCATGTTCGCCGCAACGGTGGTGTCCCAACCCTTGTCGGTGTTCAGCCCTGTGCCGACGGCGGTGCCGCCCTGCGCCAGTTCGTAGATGCCGGGCAGGGCCAGCTTGATCCGCTCGATCCCGTTGCGGACCTGCTTGGCATAGCCGGAAAATTCCTGCCCGAGCGTCAGGGGCGTCGCATCCTGCGTGTGGGTGCGCCCGATCTTGATGATGTCCTTGAATTCCTCGGCCTTGGCTTCCAGCCCGGCGGCGAATTTCTCAAGCCCCGGCAGCAGCACGTCGCGCGCGGTCATGGCCGCGGCGATATGCATCGCGGTGGGGAAGGTGTCGTTCGACGACTGGCCCATGTTTACATGGTCGTTGGGGTGCACCGGATCCTTGGACCCGATCACGCCGCCCAGCAGTTCGATCGCCCGGTTCGAGATCACCTCGTTGGCGTTCATGTTCGACTGGGTGCCGGAGCCGGTCTGCCAAACCACCAGCGGGAAATGATCGTCCAGCTTGCCGTCGATGACTTCGGTCGCGGCTTCAATCATCGCGTCGGCCAGTTTCGCGTCCAGCTTGCCGCTGGCCTTGTTGGCCATGGCGCAGGCTTTCTTGATCACGCCAAGGGCGCGGACGACCGCGACGGGCTGTTTTTCCCAGCCGATGGGAAAGTTCATCAGGCTGCGCTGGGTCTGGGCGCCCCAGTAGCGGTCTACGGGGACCTCGAGCGGGCCAAAGCTGTCGGATTCGGTACGGGTCTGGGACATGTCATGATCCTTTGGTATGCCGTTGCATGCCGTTTAGCGCCGCGCGGCCCACCGGGCAACGGGCGAAATGCCGCAAAGGTTATTTCCGGAACTTGTCGAGGCTGACAACCTCGGCCTCGCCGCGCTTGGGCGCAGCATCGGGTTCGACCATCTCATCCATCGGGGCTTCGTTGTCCTCGTCCTCGATGTCGTCCTCGTCGTCTTCGTCCGAGGCGTCCTGACTTTCAAAGCGCAGGCCAAATTCGACCGACGGATCGACGAAGGTCTTGATCGCGTCAAAGGGAACATAGAGCGGTTCCGGCTGATTGCCGAAATTGAGCGTGATGGCAAAGCCGTCGTCCGTCACCTCCAGCTTGTCGAACCAGTGCTGAATGACGATTGTCATGTCGCCCGGATAGCGGTCGGACAGCCAATCGGCCAGTTCCACATCGGGGTGGAGCGTGTCGAACGTGATAAAGAAGTGATGGTCGCCCGGCAGGCCTTCGCGCTGCACCCGTTCGAGAACGCCCTGGATCAGGCCACGCATCGCCTGATGCATGAGTGATCCGTAATCGATGGAGTGTCGCACGCGGTGGCCCCCTTTGGTCGCTTGGGTGCAGCATACGGGATTCGGAACCGGATGAAAGGGGGCGTCGGGGGTCAGGGGCGGGGGGCTAGCCGAAAATCCGGCTGACCTCTCGCAGGATCTTTGTGCGGATTGCGTCCGGGTAGTCGCGGTAGCCGCGCGCGGTGATCACGAACCCGTCGCGGGTGATGATGGCCCGCTGGAAGAACCCGGTGATCGCAAGACCCATCGACTCGATCGCGATCCCGTTGATGGTGATTCCGCGCCGTTCCGCCTCGGTCCGAAGGCGGCGCACATCGGCCCCCGCGTTGGCGGTACCGTCGCCCGACACGTCGATGATGTGGCGGCGGCAATCCCGAACCGAGTCGAATTGCGAGATGGAGAAGGTGATTGCCTCGGCCGGGGCGGTGTCGGACATGACAAAGGCCCGCGGCATGACCCGGGCGCGGTTGGAAAACAGCTCCACCTCGGTTGGGCTGGTCATCCGTTCCCACGGGATCGTCAGTTCCTGCCGGTCCACCCCGGACCACTGGACAACAGCCAGCGCCACCTGTCCCTGAACCAATGCGTCGATGATTTCCGGGTCGCGCAGCGCATCGGCCAGCCCGTCGGTCTGGAGCCGGTATTCGGCCACATCGATCGAGTTCGACACATCAATGGCCAGCAGAAGCGCGGTTTCGCATGCACGGACCGGCTCGAAAGGCAGGGTAAGGGCAAGCAGTGCGGCGCGCAGGAGCATTTTCGATCCTCACATCTTGGATCAGCCGGGGGACGGCCCGTCCCAGTGGTCGCGGTAGGAGGCCGCGTCATTGGCGTGGGGGAAGGGCGCATCGGGAACGGGCACGTCCAGAAAGGCGCAGAGCGGGCCCCAGCCTTCGGCCACCTGATAGACCAGCAGCCGGTCGGCTGGCACCGTGTCGATGACATTTTGGGTATGTTGCTGGAAGCGGGCGATCATGTGGTCCCGGTCCGGCCCGCGCCCCCCGAAATAGCCCTCGCCGACCAGCCGGTCAGACAGGTCCAGAACGGCCCTGTGGTGTGGGTTCGACAGGGTCTCGCGCTCCGCCATCAACTCAAGAACCGAGGCGAGAACGCTGTCGTACCACTTTTCAGGGTCGCGGATGGTCAGGATCACGCGGGCTTTGGGGTAGTGGGCGATCAGGTCCCGCCAATAGGCCGCGCCGGGGAAATCCACCTGCGACCGGAACCCGTCAAACAGGCGGTCCCAATCCCGATGCTTGCCGTCCGCAAACTCTTGCCAGACGGGCAGCAGGGCGGGCGTGTCACGGATCGCGTGCATATGGTGGCAGGGGCCAAAGCCCAGCATTTCCAGCGCGCTGCGCAGCGACTCCGTTCCGGTGCGGCCGTATCCGGCGCCGATGATGTCCAGTGCCATGCAATCCCCATCCTTTCCCCAGACTATGCAGGGGATGCGGTTTTGGATCAACGCTGGCCTTTAGTCTGTTGGGAAAGTGGAGGTTTCTGTTGCCAGGTACCTCCGAACCCCGCCTTAGGCTGCAAAGCCCAAGGACTTAGATTTCGATCTTTCGGACTGCTTAGGCAGCCAGAGCGATCGGAGCACGATTGTCGTTGGCAATTGTACTTTTCGCACCGATAACGGTGGTAGCTCACCGGGACAAAGCCACGTCTTTACACGTTCGTCGATCCTGTTTCGGCCCCATCTGCCCCCAACGAGGGATGTTTGGTGGAGCCGCCGGGTACCGCCCCCGGGTCCGATCCGCTTATTTCACGCACGTTTATGCCCATAGTCCCCCGAGGGAGACAGGTTAGATATAGGGGGCGCGGGGGTGTTTGAAAAGGGGGCGATTGAAGGCGCTCCAACTGTGCAAAAGCGTAAGCAATAGCATAGCGATGAATGCCAAATCAAAGATTTGGCAGCGCCCGAACCGCCCCCACGGGGCGGGCGCTTTGCTTCCGCCCCTCGGTTCAGGCGCGGCGACAGTCCACGCTGCCGCTGGTCGGATGTCCCGAACAAACTACAGTCTGCACGCTTAATAGCCGCGTCTAGCCGTTCTTCGCCGCCCGTGCCTCCATTGCCGCGACCCCGAGCGTGATCGTGTAGTCGCACAGCGCGGCGAGGTTTTCGTCCACCGCCTTGCCATCACCGGCTTCGATCCCGTCGGCAATCGCCGTGTGCAGGTCGACGATCCGGGCCCGGTTGCGTTGGGTGAAGGTGATCATGTTCATCAGGGGCTGCATCGCTTCGACCGCGCCGGCCAGTTGATAGGACAGCACCGGGTTCTGCGCCCCGTCCACCAGCGCCCGGTGAAAGGCGACATCCGAGGCGCAGAAGCTTTCGTCGGACAGGCCCGGCTGGGCCTGCCGGTGAATTTCCGCCCGCATGGTGGCCATCTGATCGGCGTCATGCCGTTCCGCCGACAGCCGGGCGACCGCCCGTTCCAGCGTATAACGCGCCTCGCAGGCGGTTTCGAAATCGACCTGGTTCATCGACAGAAGCAGGGTCGATGTGGTGATCTGCTGGCCATAGGCCTCTTCGAACGACAGCCGGTTGACAAAGGCGCCACCGGTCGCGCCGCGCTGGGTGCGGATCAGGTTTTGCGCGGCCAGCCGTTTCAGCGCCTCGCGCACGGTTGGGCGTGACACGCCGAATTCATCGGCCAGTTCGGATTCCGATGGCAGTCGCTGATCGACGATCAGCCGCCCCTCGACAATGGCATCGCGGATGGCCGCGGCAATGCGGATCGGCAGCTCGCCTTCTTCCTTGCCCAGTTTGTAGATCGGCGCCATCCGGTCCCCTTCAATTGTCAGACATTAATTGTTTGACATTTCTGCCATATGGGCAGAGCCTAGTTTCAAGGCGGCAGCCCGACAAGCTGATTCCGCACCTTGGGAGGGTTCATGTCCGATAGCAGCGCCACCCTGAAACGGCGTTTGCCCCGCATTGGCGGGGCCGGTTTCGTGTGGCTGGGTATCTACGCGGCGATCCTTTTGGGCTGGGCGGGCGTGGTGATCATGTCGCGCGGGTTGCCCGGTGCGGACCTTCCGGCGGAAATTTGGGAAAGCCTGTGCGCTGCGGCGGCAGAGGCCGATCCGGGCGCCCTGTTCCTGATGTGGGCGCTGATGGTGCTGGCGATGATGTTGCCCACCGCCGTGCCCGCCTTTCGGACCTATGACGACCTGCGGCAGGCCGGGGCCGGAACCACGGCCGGGTTCGTGGCGCTGGTCACGGGCTATGGTCTGGTCTGGCTGATCGGGGCCGGGGCAGGGGCCGTGGCGCAATGGGCGCTGTCCCGCGCGGGTCTTTTGTCGCCGCTGGGTCAAAGCCTGTCGCCCTGGCTGACCTCGGGCCTGTTGATCGTGGCGGGCGGCTATCAATTCACCCGCTTCAAGGATGCCTGCCTGTCCAAATGCCGGATGCCGATGACCTTTTTCATGGAACGCTGGGCCCCCGGTGCCCGCGCCGCCCTGCGCATGGGCGTTGACCTTGGGATTGTCTGTTTTGGCTGCTGCTGGGCGCTGATGCTCTTGGCCTTTGTCGGCGGCACGATGGCCCTGTGGTGGATGGGCCTTGCCACCCTTTTCATGACCTTCGAGAAGTTGCCCGGCCTTGGCCGCTTCCTGACCCGCCCTGCCGGGATCGTGCTGATTTGCGCGGCCCCGCTTCCCTTTGTTGTCTAACCGAAAGGATGCCCCATGGCCTCTGACAAGATCAAAGCCCCCGCAAAAATCTCGAACCGTCATCCGGCGGCGGGCCCGGTGGACCAAAGCCAGACGCCCTGGGCGATCAAGGGCGAATTGATCCTGAACTGCAACTGCACGGTCTTTTGTCCCTGCGTGATCAGCCTTGGGGAACATCCGCCGACCGAAGGCTATTGCATGGGCTGGGCCGGGATCCGGATCGACAGCGGCCATTATGGCGACGAAGATCTGTCGGGGCTGAACGTCGGCCTGCTGCTGGAAATTCCGGGCAAGATGGGGCGCGGCAACTGGAAGGCCGCGGCCTACATCGACGAACGGGCCAGCTATGACGCCTACGAGGGGCTCCTGCGCATCTTCTCGGGCAAGGCACGCGGCACCACAGGGCTGTTCAAGGTTCTGGTCAGCGAGTTCCTTGGCGCCGAACGCGCACCCGTTGTATTCGAGACCGAAGGCAAGACCCGCCGCCTGATGGTCGGCAAGAAAATCCAGGGGTCGATCACCCCGGTTCCGGGCAAGGGCGGCGAGGATATCGTCGTGCACAATACCGAATACTGGATGGGCCCCGACATCACCGTCGCCAAGGCCGATCTGGGCAAGGTTCGCGCCTTTGGCCGGGTCTGGGATTTTGACGGACGGTCGGCCGAGATCTGCCAGATCGACTGGCACGGCCCGCGCTAATTCTTTCAACACAGGTGTAAAATGGCATCCATCTTTCCGTCCCGCCGCGTTCGGTCCACCCCCTTTACGCCGGGGGTGACAGCCGCGGGCATGTCTGTCTGCACGGTTTACAACCGGATGATCCTGCCGTCGGTCTTTGCCGGGCAGGAAGAAGACTATCGCCACCTCAAGACCCATGTGCAGGTCTGGGACGTGGCCTGTGAACGTCAGGTCGAGGTGGCAGGGCCGGATGCCCGCCGCCTTCTGGACCTGATCAGCCCGCGCGATCTGGACAAGATGGCGATGGATCAATGCTACTACATGCCCGCGATTGACCGGGACGGTGGGATGCTGAACGATCCGGTGCTGGTCAAACTGGCAGAGGACCGGTTCTGGATTTCCGTCGCTGACAGCGACTATCTGCAATATGTGGTTGGGGTGCGCGACGCGCTGGGGCTGGATGCGCAGGTGTTCGAACCCGACGTCAGCCCGCTGGCGGTGCAGGGCCCGAAATCGGATGACCTGATGGCCCGCGTCTTTGGCGAAATCGCGCGTGACATCCGGTTCTTCCGCTACAAGCGTCTGCCGTTCATGGGGCGCGAACTGGTCGTGGCCCGGTCGGGCTATTCGAAACAGGGCGGGTTCGAGATTTACGTGGATGGGTCGGACATCGGTATGCCCCTGTGGGACGCGTTGTTCGCGGCGGGTGCAGACCTGAACGTGCGGGCCGGTTGCCCTTCGACCATGGAACGGGTCGAAGCGGGGTTGCTCAGCTATGGCAATGACATGACCCGCGACAACACGCCGTTTGAATGCGGGTTGGGCAAATTCGTCAACTCGCCGCGCGACTACATCGGCAAGGCGGGGCTTTTGGCCCGGTCGGAACCCACCCAGCAAATCCGCCCGATCGAGATCATGGGCGAGATTCCCCCGATCAACTTTGCCTGGCCGCTGCGCGCGGGTGGCAAAGAGGTTGGCCAGGTCACGACGGCAACCTGGTCCCCCGATTTCAAGACGAATGTCGCCATCGGGATGGTGGACCGCGCCTATTGGGAGGCGGGCACCGTGTTGGAGGTGGAAACCATCGCCGGGCCGCGCAAGGCGGTCGTGAAGGATAAATTCTGGATCTGACGGGCGCAGTCACGCGTCCGCGGGTCCAGACCAATGCAGGACAGCCTGCACAAGAAGGAGATTGATATGTTCAACGCGCTTGTGGTGCGGAAAGACGAAGAAAGCGGCAAGACCTCGGCCCAGGTCGAGGAGGTCTCGGTCGATCAGCTGCCCGAGGGCGAAGTTCTGGTCGCGGTCGACTATTCGACCGTGAACTACAAGGACGGGCTGTGCATCGGGCCGGGCGGCGGGCTTGTCCGCAATTACCCGCATGTGCCGGGGATCGACTTTGCCGGCACGGTCGAGGCATCGGATGACGCCCGCTACAAGCCCGGTGACAAGGTGGTTCTGACCGGCTGGCGTGTCGGTGAAAACCGCTGGGGTGGCTATGCGCAGAAGGCGCGGGTCAAGGCCGATATGCTGGTGCCGCTGCCCGGGGGGCTGACCACGCGGCAGGCAATGGCCGTGGGCACCGCCGGGCTGACGGCGATGCTGGCCGTCATGGCGCTGGAAGATCAGGGGATCAAGGATGGTCCGGTGCTGGTGACCGGTGCGGCTGGCGGGGTCGGGTCGGTCGCGACCGCGATCCTCGCCAAGCTGGGCCATCAGGTGGCCGCCGTCACCGGGCGGCCAGAGCAGGCCGACTATCTGACCGGTCTTGGCGCGAGCGAGATCATCGCCCGTGACGAGTTGACTGAGGTCACCCGTAAACCGCTGGAGGCTGAACGCTGGGGCGGCTGCGTCGATGCGGTTGCCGGGGCCATGCTGGGCCGGGTGCTGAAGCAGATGCAATATGGGTCGTCGGTGGCTGCCATCGGCCTTGCCGGTGGGGCGGCGATTGACGGCGCGCTGATCACCCCCTTCATCCTGCGGGGCGTGAACCTATTGGGGATCGACAGCGTGATGCAGCCCTATGACAACCGCGTCCGCGCATGGCAGCGGATCGCCAGCGATCTGCCGATGGACAAGCTTGAGTCGATGGTGCAACCCGCCACCTTGTCCGACCTTCCCGGTCTGGGCCGCGATATCCTGAAAGGACAGGTCAAGGGCCGGGTCGTGGTGGATGTGAACGCCTGATCCTATCCCATCCAGAAAAAGAAAACGGCGCCGGGTAACCGGCGCCGTTTCCGTTTCCGATGAGGGTGGGGCTATTCGCCCGCAACCCCGTGCTTGTCCCGCAGGTTGTCGCGATACAGTGCCTTGGCCAGTGCCACGCACATCAGCCCCATGACCATGGTAAAGGGCAGGGCGCCGATGATCATCGCCGATTGCAGCGCGTTCATTGGGTTTTCCTCGCCCGCGGCCAGAAGCAGCGCGCCGATCACGAGGGTCAGCAGGATGCCCCAGATGATCCGGTGCTTGATCCCGGTTTCCTGTTCGCCGCCGGACATGATCGTGTTCATCACAAGAATGCCCGAGTCGGCCGAGGTGACAAGGAAGGTCATTACCAGAACCACGCACATGACGGTGATCCCGCTGAGGAAGGCCCCGTCGCCCAACATGATCTGAAGCGTCGCGAACAGCTTGTTGGTGTTCGACGCACCCGTGATCGCGCCCTCTGCCACGCCCGACAGTTCAAGGTCGATCGCGGTCGCGCCAAGGATGGTCATCCAGGCAAAGCAGACCAGTGCCGGAGCGATGACACAGCCGATGATGAATTCGCGCACCGACCGGCCCTTGGAAATGCGGGCAAGGAACAGGCCGACAAAGGGCGAGAACGCAATCCACCAGGCCCAGTAGAAGGTGGTCCAGCCTGCCTGCCAACCGAACTGGCGCCCGGCATTGCCTGCCTCGTAGACGGCTGCAAGGGTTTCGGCAGGAAGGGCCGCGGCGTCGCCTTCAAGACCGGCGACGAAGCTGTCGTAGGTGCCCCAGGCGTTTTGGGCGCCCGACAGCGCCTCTGCGAAGGGCTGTGCCTCTGCCGGAAGGGCGGCGGCGAAGTCGGCGGCCGACTGCGGCCCCCAAGCGCCGAAGGACAGCTGAACGAAGTGTAGGATGTAATCCACCAGCGCGGTTCCGTAGGTCGTCATCGCGAACAGGAAGGACCCGAAGACCACGAAGGTCAGCAGCAGGATGATCGACATCACAAGGTTCAGGTTGGACAGGTATTTCACCCCGCGCCCGACACCGGAGACCGCCGAGATGATCGACAGGCCCATGATGACCACAAGGCCCGAGATCAGCCCGACCTTCGACGGGGTCGGCACGTCGCCGCCCATGTTCATGACCCATTCCATGCCAGTGACCGCATAGACCCCGTCGATGAACTGGCTGACGCCGAACCCGATGGTGACGGACACACCCAGAATGGTGGCGACAATGCCCAGAACGTCGACGATGTGACCGAAGAAGCCGTTGACGTATTTGCCGAACAGCGGCGTCAGCGCCGACCGGATCGTCAGCGGCATGTCACGGGTATAGGCGTAATAGGCCAGCGAGAGGCCGGTTACGACATAGATCACCCAAGCGTGGAACCCGTAATGCAGGAAGGTATAGCGATATCCTGATTGCAGCGCCTCTTCTGTGCCGCCCGCGACCGCGCCGGAGATGACAACGGGGTTCGAATTCCACAGGCCCAGCGGTTCGGCGGTGGCAAAGACCATCAGGCCCACGCCCAGACCGGCGCCGAACATCATCGAGAACCACGAGAAGTTGGAAAACTCTGGCTTTTCGCCCTCGCGGCCCATGACCTTTTTGCCCGAGGGCAGGTTTGCCCGAGGGCAGGATTGCCACGGCCAAAAGGAAGAAGGCGAACAAGCCAACAATTACGATGTAGAAGCTGTTGAACATCTCCAGAAGCCGCCAGTTGAGGCTTCCCAGCGTGCTGCCCGCGTTGGCGGGCCAGACAAGTGCCCAGATCACCAGCAGCGACATGGAAATCTTGGAGATAAGCGCGATGGGCAGGCTGTGCCCTTCGTAAAACCCCGAAGGCGCCTTCGGGATATGCAATTCGGTAAATGGTGGCTTGATCGCCATTTTGTTCCCTCCTTGGATGAATCACGCCGCCGTTGACCGGGGTCTTGAAGATTTCAGGCAAGGTGGGTCTTGTGGCCGCGGTGCGATGGTTCACGAACGCCCCTTGAAGGTTCCAATGCGACAGTTTGGCGCAATTGTCGGACATATAGCCCTATGGTTGCGCAAACGGGCTTGCCGGTTTTTTGCAATCCGATGGGGGCTGGCGGACGTAAGTAAGAAAAACGGGCAGGGTTTACGCGTGTCATCATCCCCAATCATTCTGTGGTTTCGTCGCGATCTGCGGCTGTCGGATCATCCGGCCTTACACGAGGCGGCGGAAACGGGCCGTCCGGTCATTCCCGTCTTTCTTGATGACGAGGTCACAACGACCCTTGGCGCCGCGCCCCGGTTCCGCCTTGGGCTGGCGGTCGAGGCCTTTGGCGATGCGCTGGGCCGGCATGGCAGCCACCTGATCCTGCGTCGGGGCCGGGCGCTGGAGGCGCTGCGGGCACTGATCGCTGAGACCGGCGCCCGGGCGGTCTGGTGGACCCGTGCCTATGACCCGGACAGCAAGGCCCGCGATACAGAGGTCAAGGCCGCCCTGAAGGCCGAAGGGATTGACGCGCGATCCTTCAGTGGCGCGGTCCTGTTCGAACCCTGGACCGTCGAAACGGGGCAGGGCGGATATTACAAGGTCTATTCGCCCTATTGGCGGGCGGTGAAGGACCGCGACCCCGGTCTGCCCCTACCACGCCCGGCCCGGATCATCGCGCCAGAGGTCTGGCCCGCCTCGGACAGTCTTTCTGATTGGCGGATGGACGCGCCGATGCGCCGGGGCGCCGGGATTGTCCGGCGCTGGCAATCGCCGGGCGAAGACGCGGCAGCGGACATGCTGGGCGAGTTTCTGGAGCGGCGGGTTGAAGGCTACAAGGCGCGGCGCGATTTCCTTGCCGAGGATGCAACATCCGGTCTGTCCGAGGGGCTGACCTATGGGGAAATATCGCCGCGCACCATCTGGCACGCAGGGCGCCGGGCGATGGAAGAGGGCGCCGCGGGGGCCGAACATTTCCTCAAGGAGCTCGTCTGGCGCGAATTCGCCTGGCATCTGGCGCACCATTGCCCGGGGCTGGCCACGGAAAACTGGCGCCCGGAATGGGCCGGCTTTCCGTGGGAAACGGATGAAGACCGGCCTGAGGTGGTGGCGTGGGAACAGGCGCGCACCGGGATCCCGGCCGTCGATGCAGGGCTTCGGGAAATGTATGTGACGGGCCGGATGCATAACCGTGCCCGGATGATCGTCGCCTCTTACCTGACCAAGCACCTGATGGCGGATTGGCGGATCGGGATGCGCTGGTTCGCCGATTGCCTGACCGATTGGGACTGGGCCGCCAATGCGATGGGATGGCAGTGGGTTGCGGGCTGCGGGCCGGATGCGGCCCCCTATTTCCGGGTGTTCAATCCGGTTGGCCAACAGGAAAAATTCGACCCCGATCAAACCTATATCCGACGCTGGATCGCCGAAGGGCAGGGGAAACCGCCAGACGCCGCAATGGCCTATCTCGATGCAGTCCCCCGATCCTGGGGGCTGCGCGCGGATGCCGCCTATCCGTCACCGATGGTAACGCCGGACGCCGGGCGCAGGCGGGCCCTGGCCGCCTATGAAGGCTGGAAGGACAGCGGCACATCAGGGCGGTAGTGACTTTTTTCGTGGTCGTATTAAACTTTCACCCAACCGCCGGGACACATCGGCGACAAGGACAGGAGTGGGGATGATCCTGACAACCACCAAAGGGCAGAGCGATCTGCCACGATACTTTGCAGCCGTTTTCGACAAGGTGAAAACCATGAAACGGGGTCGGCTGGATATGGTCTTGCCCGACGGGCGGGTGTTCCGGGCGGAGGGTGCCGCGCCGGGCTATGTCGCGGAATTGCGTATCCACAACCCCGATTGCTTTGCGCGCCTGATCCGGGAGGGCGATCTGGGGTTCTGCGAGGCCTATCTGGATGGCTGGTGGTCCACGCCAGACCTGATGACCTTCATGGACCTTGTTCATGACGAGGCCGAGGAAATTTATGACGGGTTCCCCGGTCAGTTTCTGGTGCGAGCCTATGAGAAGCTTCGGTTCTGGATGCAGTCCAACACCAAGTCGCAAGCGAAAAAGAACATCTCTTACCACTATGACCTTGGGAACGACTTCTACAGCCTGTGGCTGGACGAAAGCATGACCTATTCCAGCGCCAAGTTCGAAACGGGGCAGGAAAGTCTTGAGAAGGCGCAGGAGCAGAAATACGCCTCGATGCTGGACCAGATGGGCGCGCAGGAGGGCGACCACATCCTTGAAATCGGCTGTGGCTGGGGTGGTTTTGCCGAATATGCGGCGGCCAAGCGCGGCATGAAGGTCACCTGCCTGACGATTTCCAAGGAACAGTTCAAGTATGCCGTGGACCGCATTGAAAAGGCAGGGCTTTCTGACCGTGTAACGTTCAAGTTGCAGGACTATCGGGACGAGGTGGGCCAATACGATGGCATCGCCAGCATCGAGATGTTCGAGGCGGTTGGCGAGAAATACTGGCCGGTCTATTTCGAAAAGGTGCGCCAGTGCCTGAAGCCCGGAAAGAACGCCACGCTTCAAATCATCACCGTTCAGGACAAGCGGTGGGAGGTCTATCGGCGCGGTGTCGATTTCATCCAGAAATACATCTTCCCCGGCGGAATGCTGCCCTCGCCCAAGGTGCTTCGGGCCGAGGTGGAAAAGGCGGGGCTTTCGGTGGCCCGGTCGGTCGAATTCGGCGAAAGCTACAGCCAGACCCTGCGCCGCTGGCACGAGGTCTTCAACGACAAATGGGATCAGGTCGCGGCGCTGGGCTTTGACGACCGGTTTCGCCGGATGTGGAACTTCTACCTCACCTCTTGCGCGGGAACCTTCCATAGCGGAAACTGCGACGTGACGCAGATTACGGTCAGCCGCCCGGCCTAGGGCCAGAACAGAAGGCGGCGACCGGCAGCAGAGGAGGGCAGTCCATGCCGACCATGGGCAAACTTGTCGCCGCCGTGCTTTTCGGGGCATTGGCCTGGCATGTTTCGCAGTTATGCGTTCCGATTTTCCCCGAAGGAACGATGCCGACCTATTGGATCGGGATCAACACGGGCTTTGGCATCCTGATGGGCTGGGTCGTGGCGGGCAAGCGGGCCGGGATGGGCCTGAACGCGGCGATCAGCTATGGCGTCACCACGGCCGTGGCGATCATCTTCTGGGCGCTGTTCGGAAATTCCGCCGTCGAGATGGTCGAACGGTCGCTGGACAAACGCTATGACGGCCCGGTCGAGGCTGTCGTCAGCATCTTTGAAATCGGGGTCGAAACCGGGCAGATGCTGGCCACTGTCGAGGTTCTGGGCGCCCTGTTCATCGGGGCGATCATTGCCGCGCTCATCGTCGAATTCGTGGGCAAGCGAGCGTCCTGAGAATGAACTTGTTCCTCTACGGCACGCTGCGCCATCCCCGGTTGCTTGACCTGATTGGCGGGCCGGGGCCTGCGGTGGCGGAACCGGCCAGCTTGCCGGGCTATGCCGTGGACCGGGATCGGGACAGCCCGTTGCCGATGATCGTACAGCGCGACGGGGCCGAGGCCGAGGGCCTGCTATTACGCGGTCTGTCGGCGGAACAGCTGGATCGGCTGGATGCCTACGAACTCCCCTTTGGTTACGTCCGGTCGCCGGTGACGGTTCGGACATCAGCGGGGGATCTGCCTGCCGAGGTCTATTTGCCGCCGGTGGCGCAGGCTGCCAGCGGCGATCCGTGGTCGATTGATGACTGGTTTGCGGAGGATGGCGAAGTAACGCTTTACGCCGCCGAGGAGATCGCCGCCCATGACCCCCCGCTGTCCGGAGAAGATCTGGCGCGGCAATGGGGCATGATCCGGATGCGGGCCCATGCCCGCGCCCGCGCGGCGGCCAATGCGGCCCCTGCCACCCACCGACGGACCTCCAGCCCCGACGATGCGCGCGTGTTGTCCGCCACGCCGCCAGCCGGCGGGTTCTACAAATTTCGTCAGGCGACCC
Organism: Marivivens marinus; assembly: GCF_035969385.1. Taxonomy (NCBI): domain Bacteria; kingdom Pseudomonadati; phylum Pseudomonadota; class Alphaproteobacteria; order Rhodobacterales; family Paracoccaceae; genus Marivivens; species Marivivens marinus. The sequence continues at coordinate 123,191 of NZ_JAYKKJ010000004.1, forward strand.
TGTCCCACGACCGGTTCGACGGGTCCGACAGCGGCCCCCTGCCGCGCGAGGTGTTCCATGCGGTCGATGCGGCGCTGGTGCTCCCCTATGACCCGGCACGCGGCCTTGTGTTGCTGGTTGAACAGTTCCGGGTTGGCCCTTTCATGCGGGGCGACGCGAATCCTTGGGTCCTTGAACCCGTCGCAGGGATCGTGGACGCCGGTGAAACCCCCGCCGCCGCTGCCCGCCGCGAGGCAGAGGAAGAGGCCGCGCTGGGCCAGATCACCCTGCATCATATGTTCGACTATTACGCCTCTCCGGGGGGATCGACGGATTATTTCTATTGCTATGCCGGGGTGGCCGATCTGGGCGGGGCGCAGCAGTATTCCGGCGGCTTGGAAGAGGAAGCGGAAGACCTGCGCCTGCATATCCTGCCGCTGGCCGCAGCGCTGGCCATGATCGACACGGGCGAGGTGAACGCCGGGCCGCTGATCTCGATGCTGTATTGGCTGGACCGGAACAAAGACCGGTTGACCGCCGCCCCTGCTTGAGTTCCCGCGTCCCCGCCCATACACATGGATCAACGCCCGGTTCGACGGGCCGTGTCACGCTGAATGAAAGGCCCGAAGATGCAGATCAAGCCCGACCTCGCCGCCAGTATCGGCAATACGCCCCTGATCAAGCTGCGCGCCGCGTCCGAGGCCACGGGCTGCACCATTCTGGGCAAGGCCGAATTCATGAACCCGGGCCAGTCGGTCAAGGATCGGGCGGCGCTGTTCATCATCAAGGACGCGGTGGAAAAGGGCCTGCTGAAGCCGGGCGGGACGATCGTGGAGGGCACGGCCGGGAACACCGGGATCGGGCTGGCGCTGGTGGGTGCGTCGATGGGGTTCAAGACGGTCATCGTCATCCCCGAAACCCAAAGCCAGGAAAAGAAGGACATGCTGCGGCTGGCCGGGGCTGAACTGGTTCAGGTGCCCGCCGCGCCCTACCGCAACCCCAACAACTATGTCCGCTATTCCGGGCGTCTGGCCGAGGAACTGGCGAAGACGACGAACGAGGGCGTGATCTGGGCCAACCAGTTCGACAACGTCGCCAACCGTCAGGCCCATATCGAAACCACCGGACCTGAAATCTGGGATCAGACCGGCGGCAAGGTCGATGGGTTCATCTGCGCGGTTGGCTCTGGCGGGACGCTGGCCGGGGTGGGTATGGCGCTTCAGCCCAAGGGCGTGAAGATCGGTCTGGCCGATCCGGATGGCGCGACGCTGTTCAACTATTACACCACCGGCGAACACAAGGCCGAGGGCGGGTCGATCACCGAAGGGATCGGGCAAGGGAGGATCACCGCCAACCTTGAAGGGTTTACGCCGGACATGGCCTTCAACATCCCCGATGCCGAGGCCCTTCCGATCGCCTTTGACCTTCTGGAACATGAGGGCCTGTGCCTTGGTGGATCGTCGGGGATCAACGTGGCCGGAGCCATCCGCATGGCCCGCGAAATGGGGCCGGGGCAGACGATTGTCACGGTTCTTTGCGACTATGGCACGCGCTACCAGTCCAAGCTGTTCAACCCGGATTTCCTTAAGGAAAAGGGCTTGCCGGTGCCCGGTTGGCTTGACCGCGGCCCACAGTCTATTCCCGGCGTGTTCGAGGACGTATGACACGGCTTGGGGCACTTTGGCTGTGCCTGGGGCTGGCCCTGTTCGGGCTGGCCGGGGCGGCGACTGCCCAGAATGCGACACCTGTCGAAACGACGACCGCCCCGGTAGACGAAGGCGCGGCCCCGGTCGAGATTGCGGTTCCAGAAACCGGGCTGGACTATGCCGAGTGGGAAGCGCTTGCCGAGCAGGCAGAGGGGGTCATACTTGACGGGGACGAACCGGCATTTCTGCTGGAAGAAACACGGGCGAACCTAGTCGTCTGGCGGGACAGGTTCGATACTGTTCAAAATCAGAACGCGCAGCGGGTCGCGACGATCCGGGATCAGATTGCGGCGTTGGGCCCTGCGCCAGAAACCGGCACGGAAGACGCCCGCGTCTCTGCTCGGCGGGATAGCCTTGACCAGCAACTGGCGGTTCTTCGCGCTCCGGGGCTTTTGGCGGCAGAAGCCCGTAGCCGGGCAAACGGCATGATCGGAGAGATCGACCGCCAACTTCGAGATCTGCAAACAACTGAACTAACACGTCGGGACCCGACCCCTTTGAACCCGGCGTATTGGCCTGATGCATGGGCGGCGGTCAGCGGAACGGTTTCATCCGTTCTGGCCGAGGCAAGGACCGTCCTTTCGATCGACGAACGACGGGCCAATGCGCAGGACCGATTGCCTCAATCCATCCTGTTTCTTCTCGTCGGTATCGTCCTGATCGCGCGTGGGCGGCGGTGGATGGAACGCGCGCGCGACCTGCTGCCGATGGGCGGGGGAAGGGCGCAGGGGGTGCGTGATTTCGTCCTCTCGCTGGGGGAACTGCTGCTTCCGATCTTCGGGGTCGTGTTGTTGGTCGAGGCGGTGGATATCCTGCGCCTGATGGGGCCGCGCGGGCGCAGCCTGCTAAATACCTTGCCGGAAGCGGGGGCAATGGTGATCACGGCCAAATGGCTGGCGCGGCGGCTGTTCCACGAAGGGCTGCAAAATGCGCTTCACGTGGGGGCAGAGGGACGGGGGACTGCCGCGCGGCTGACGGGCCTGCTTGGCTGGTCGCTTGGCCTGTTCATCCTTGTCTCTGCCGTGGCCTCTGTGTCGCGGGTCGGTGCGGGGGGGACGGCGGCGCTGTTGTTCTCGGTACACGTGCTGACGGCGATCCTTCTTTATCGGTTCGGTCAGGTTCTTGTCCGCGGGGGCGCCGGGGCAGATGCCCAGAAGGTTGGCACCGAAGGCGGAGATTCCGTCGTGGTTGAAACGGCGCGGGACCAGACCTACCGGACGCGGATATTCCGCATGATCGGACGGGTGGCGCTGGTGATTGCGGTGCTGGCGCCCCTTGGCGCGATGGTTGGGTTCCGGGCCGCGGCCGAGGCGGCCCTGTATCCGGCAGTTGAATCGCTGGCCCTGATCGGGGCGCTTGTGCTGTTGCAACGGCTGATCTTTGATGTCTACGCGCTGGTCTTGCCGGGGCGCCAATCGCGGGAAGACGCGCTTGCCCCTGTTTTGATGGGGTTTGCGCTGGTTCTGGTGTCGCTACCCGCCTTCGCGCTGATCTGGGGCGCGCGCGTGACCGACCTGACCGAGATCTGGACCCGGTTCAGCGACGGTATCGCTATCGGCGAAACTCGGATATCGCCGACGAATTTCATTACCTTCGTGATCGTCTTTTCCGTGGGTTACACACTGACGCGACTGGTACAGGGCACCTTGCGCAATTCGGTCCTGCCGAAGACACGGTTGGACCTTGGCGGGCAGAACGCCGTTGTGGCGGGTCTGGGATATGTCGGGATCTTCCTTGCGGCCCTTGCCGCGATTACCGCCGCCGGGATTGACCTGTCGGGGCTGGCCATCGTCGCCGGTGCCCTGTCGGTCGGGATCGGTTTCGGCCTTCAGAACATCGTGTCAAATTTCGTGTCGGGGATCATCCTGCTGATCGAACGGCCCATCGCCGAAGGCGACTGGATCGAGGTGGGCGGCCAGATGGGCTATGTCCGCGATATTTCCGTCCGGTCCACCCGGATCGAAACCTTCGACCGGACCGATGTGATCGTGCCGAACGCCGATTTGGTCAGTGGTCAGGTCACGAACTGGACCCGGGGCAATTCTGTTGGCCGTGTCATTGTGCCGGTCGGGGTCGCCTATGGCACGGATACGGTTCGCGTTGCGGCGATCCTGCGCGAAATTGCTGAATCCAACCCGATGGTTGTCATGGCGCCGCCGCCGAACGTGCTGTTCGTCGGATTTGGCGCGGACAGCCTTGATTTCGAAATTCGCGCGATCCTGCGGGATGTGAATTTCGTGATGAACGTAAAATCAGAGATGAACCACGCCATCGCCAAGCGGTTTGCCGAGGAAGGGATCGAAATTCCCTTTGCGCAACGGGATATATGGCTACGCAATCCCGAAGCACTTCGGCCGGGCGCGGGCGATCCGACAGGGGACGAGACATGACAGAGCCGCTTTTTCGGGATGACGCCTATCTTCGTGATGCGCCAGCGACGGTCGTTGCGATCACCGAAGAGGGCGGGATCGTTCTGGACCGGTCGATCTTCTACCCGACGGCCGGGGGGCAGCCCGGCGACAGCGGGCGCGTGGTTTGGGACGGGGGCGGCATCGACATTGCGACGACCGTAAAGGGCGAAGGAGAAACGATTATCCTGGTCCCGGCAGAGCCGGCGGCCCTTCCGCAGGTCGGTCGGCAGGTGGCGCAGGAAATGGATTGGGAACGCCGCCACCATCACATGCGTGTTCACACGGCACTGCATCTTTTGTCGGTTGTGATCCCGCTTCCGGTCACGGGCGGATCGATATCGGTGGACAAGGGGCGGCTGGATTTCGACATGCCCGACGCCCCCGAAGACAAAGAGGCGCTGGAGGCGGCGCTGAATGGTCTGATCGGCCGCGATTTGCCGGTGACCGATGAATGGATCACAGAGGCCGAACTGGATGCCAACCCCGGTCTGGTCAAAACGATGTCAGTGCAACCGCCGCGTGGCGCTGGACGGATCAGATTGGTCCGGATCGGCGCGGGCGAGGATACCGTCGACCTTCAGCCCTGTGGTGGAACTCACGTGGCCCGCACGGGAGAGATCGGGCGGGTCCGGCTGGGCAAGATCGAAAAGAAGGGCAAGCAGAATCGCCGCGTCTATCTGCATTTGGACGGGTAGATGGCTAGAACGCCTCACGAAATACTTGAAGCATCAGGCATCATCTAACGCCCTGAAATCTATGATTTCAGGTAGGGCTAGGTCGTTCCGGTTTTTCGCATGACGCTCTAGTCTTCGTCGTCTTCCGTTTCGATGAGAGTGATGTCGCCGGCATCCGCCTTGGCTCGGATTGCGCCGATAAGTTGGGCCTGGGCCGCTTCGCCGTCCGCCTTCTTGATCTTGCCGCGTTCCCCCATTTCTTCACGCAGCTGGTCGGCCATCCGCTGGGACATGTTGGACAGGACGAAATCGACTGCAGCCGCCGTTTCCCCGCCGACGGAGACCGAATAGGCCAGTGCGGTGACAAGCGCCGCGCCTTCCACTTCGCGAATGACCTTGGGGATGTCGTTAGGTTGCACGCGACCGGGAATGTCGGGGAAGGTGAAGATCGCCTTGCGGACTTCGTCGGCAAAGGCGGGGTCGTCCGTTCCCAGGGCTTCAAGAAGGGCATCACGTGTATCCGCACCGCTGGAATTCAGGATCGCGCCGATCCGTTGCGACGGTTGCGTGGCGAAGGCGGGGACAGGGCGGTTCGAGTAGTCGGCCGCCAGTGATGCCCCGATGCGGGCCACAGCGTCGGGCGTGACCGCGGCGGTCTGGGACACCGCGTAGGTGATCCTGCGTGCCCGTTCCCCAGGCAGTTTTCCCAGGACCTCTGCGGCGGTGGCTACTGGCAGTTTCGACAGGGTGACGGCGCATACCTCTGTCCCTTCGGTCTGCATCAGGGCCACAAGGTCCGGAACGTCAAGCGCAAGCACTTGTTGCCACGGGTCGCCGCCATTCGCGCGCGCGGTTTCTTCACGCAGCCGAGCGGCAGCGCGCGGGCTGAGTGTGTCATTCAGGGCGGCAAGGGCGGCTTCTACCCCGTCGGGGGCGGTCAGGGCGACCTGTTCCAATTCGTTGGAAAATTCGGCAATGACCGCGTTTAGCGTCGCGTGATCGATCACCTTGAGCCCACCAAGTTCCCGTGTCAGCTGCAACTGCAGGTCTTCGGGAAGCTGTGACAGCCCCAGGGGTGCCCCTTCCTTCAAGAGCAGTTGAACGACCATCGCAGCCTTGCGTCGGCGGCTGACCCGCACGGAGGGCGAGGGCGGAGTTGGAGTGTCGATCGACTGCATCATGGACATCGCGCGGTTCCATACGGATGGGAAGGCCCGGCAAGGAAACCATGTGTTCGGTAAAGAACCGGTTACGAAATGCGCCCTGCGCAAAGGGCAAATGCCGAATCACCTACAAGGATGCGACGAACAATCGGCCCGGACAGGCAGGCTTGTTGATAGTTGACGTAAGGTCACTTTGCTCGGGGGGGCCCGTCCTGTTTGACCGCTGTCTAGGGATGGGTGAAAGAGATCGACATGTTGCGCAGCTCGTCCCGGACTTCCGGTGACACCGATTTTGCCTCGGCAGTCATCGAATGAAGCTCTTTTACCAGACTGTAGAGCTGGTCGATCTCAGCGTCTGTCAGTTCCCGGTCACTGCGCGAAAAACCGGCCACGGACCGGCTGCCACCTTCTTCGATACCGCAGGCCATTCCGTAAACGAGCCCATATTTACTGGCCTCTGGCAGCACGCCCGCCGGATCGTTGTCTGCAAGGTTGGACCACCGCGTGGTCGCGTTGTTTTCGAACCCGTAGCCAACGATCGGGTCCTGCATGACCATGCCACGTTTGTTATACATGTTGATCCAGTCCTTGGGATAGGTCTGGAACAGGAATGCGGGGGTCGTGAACTGGATATGGAAGGCAATCGCAAAACCAGCCGGAGCGATGTCCTGCATCGTCGTTAGTATCCGGCGAATCTCTGCGGTTGTATCCATGGCGTCGCTTTTCCCCTTTTAGGTTGCCTGACAAACATTGATAACATTAGGTAACACTGGAACGGAGCCTGTCACAAAAGTGGCGGTGCAACAATCAAAGACTGATCCCGGGGAAGATCATCAGCGTGAGTGACAGCCGGAAATTCGAAACGCTTGCCCCAGAGGAGCTGGAGCAGCTTTCACCGTCGGGGTACTACCTTGCGCTTCGGCTTGGGTTTGCCTTTCCCCTTGAGGAGATCAACGCGCTGCCCCAGCAGTGGGTCGAACATTACACGGCAAACCGGTTCATGCTGCATGATCCGGTCATCCGCTGGGTCTACGTCAATACCGGGGCCATCCGCTGGAGCGCCATCGATCTTCCTGATCCGCAAAGGGTCTTTGAAAGGGCGTATAATTACGGCCTTAGGTTCGGGCTTGCGATTTGTTGTGCCGATGATACCGCCGAAGGCCAAAGGTCGTTTGGGTCATTTGCCCGCCCGGACCGGGAATTCACAACTGCCGAGATATCACGGTTGTCGGGGCATCTGCATGCTCTGCACTTCCAGAAGGCCCCGCCGACCAACCTGACCCAGGCCGAGATCGAGGCGCTGGTGATGGTCAAGCAGGGCCTAAGGCTCAAGCAGATCGCCCATGAGTTGGGTGTCAGCGAAGGCGCCGTGAAACAGCGCCTGCGTAATGCGAAGACGAAGCTGGGGGCGCAAACCGCGCCACAAGCCGTCACATTGGCCAGCGGATTCGGCCTGATCTGACAATTCTTGCGGATTGATTCGCCCAGATGCGCGCCCACTGGCGGCTGCGTTGCCGGGACCGTGTCGCCGCATCATGTCGCAGTCTTGCGGTAGGCGCGAATTCGCCAACTCTCAAGCATCTGGAATGCAACGGTTTTCACCTCATTCCCGGCCAAAATGGGCCAATGACGGTTAATGCTTAATCTAGCGTTAACAATAGGAGAGTGATGATCGCTTTGCTACAACTTGAGATAATTGCGATGCAATCTACACGATCTTGTGGCAATTACAATACAACTAAAAGGAGAGTTGGCGTGCACAATATCACTTTCGACCTGCTGGGAATGCACCGCCATGGGGCTGCTTTCGAGGACTACCTGGCGCTGAGGAAAGCATTCTTCGTGGATACGTTGAACTGGGGAATTCCACACAATGCCAGGGTGGAGATGGACCAATACGACAATCCGCTGGCGTTCTATTCCCTTGTTCTGGACGATGACGGGGATGTCATCGCCGGGGCGCGTACCTTGCCCTGCTCGGCAAACTGGGGAAGCCACAGCTATATGTTGCGGGATGCGGCGTTGGGCAATCTGGCCGAGATCCCGGCGCTGATCGAACCGGACATGGTTACGGATACGGTTTGGGAATGCACCCGTTTGGTTGTATCGGACAAGGTAAGATCCATGCGAGAGCGGATTTCCGTCCTTGGCCTGATCGTGGACGGGCTTGTCGATATTGCCCGCCCGCGTGGCGGCAAGATCCTGATGTCGCTGTCGAACCTCTGGCTGCATCGCGCGTTGAACAAGCTGGGGCATCCGACCGATCTGTGGTGTGATCCCTACGTGAATGCCGATGATGGACACAAATACGCGGTCATGGCGATGCCGGTCCCCGCGTTGCCGGAATACGTTCGTATCCCTGCCGCTGCTGCTGTTCCGACGCACCTGCCACAACCGGGCATGGTTCATGCGCCGTCCTTTGGCTAGGGGCCGAATGTGGCGGTGACCGGGCCGGCCACCGCCACGACGTTCTATTCGCCGAAGACGCGGGCGAAAATCGTGTCGACGTGTTTGGTGTGGTAGCCCATGTCGAACTTCGCTTTGATTCCGTCCTCTCCGAGGGCGGCCACGACCTCTGCGTCCTGTAGAAGAAGCTCACGGAAATCGACCCGCTCTTCCCAGACCTTCAGGGCGTTGCGCTGTACCATAGCATAGGCGTCCTCGCGGCTGACGCCGGCCTGGGTGAGGGCCAGGAGCACGCGCTGGCTCATCACAAGCCCCGGGAACTTGTTCATGTTGTCGAGCATGTTGTCCGGGAAGATCAGCATTTTTTCCACGACCCCGGCCAGACGATGCAGCGCAAAGTCCAGCGTGATTGTCGCATCCGGGCCGATACCGCGTTCGACAGAGGAATGGGAAATGTCCCGTTCGTGCCACAGAGCCACGTTTTCCATTGCCGGGATCACGGTCATCCGTACAAGGCGGGCAAGGCCGGTCAGGTTCTCGGTCAGGACCGGGTTCTTTTTGTGCGGCATCGCCGAGGAGCCTTTTTGCCCCATAGAGAAGAATTCCGCGCCTTCCAGAACTTCGGTGCGCTGCATGTGGCGGATCTCGATCGCGACGTTTTCGATGCTGCTGGCGATGACGCCCAGCGTGGCAAAGAACATGGCGTGGCGGTCGCGGGGGATCACCTGGGTCGAAATCGGTTCCGGGATCAGGCCCAGTTTTTCGCAAACATGCGCCTCGACCGCCGGGTCGATGTTGGCGAAGGTGCCGACCGCGCCGGAAATCGCGCCAGTTGCCACCTCGGCCCGCGCGTTTTGCAGGCGGGTCTTGTTGCGGTCCATTTCGGCGTAGAACCGGGCAAAGGTCAGGCCCATGGTGGTCGGTTCGGCGTGAATGCCGTGGCTGCGCCCGACGCGCACGGTGTCCTTGTGTTCGTAGGCGCGGGTCTTGAGCGCGGCCAGCACCCGGTCCATGCCCTCAAGCAGAATATCGGCCGCGCGGACCAACTGAACGTTCAGGCAGGTGTCGAGAACGTCAGACGAGGTCATCCCCTGATGCACAAAACGGGCCTCTTCGCTGCCCACATGTTCCGCAAGGTGGGTGAGGAAAGCGATCACGTCGTGCTTGGTCACCGCTTCGATCTCGTCGATCCGGGCGACGTCGAATTCCACATCCTTGGCCTTCCACACGGCCTCGGCGTTTTCCTTAGGGATCACCCCAAGCGCGGCTTGCGCGTCGCAGGCATGGGCTTCGATCTCGTACCAGATCCGGAACTTGGTGGCGGGTTCCCAAATTTCGGTCATCTGGGGGCGGGAATAGCGGGGGATCATCGGTGTGGCAGCCTTTATTCCTTGGGGAAACGGGATGGGGTGGGTCTTACGGCGGATCGGTCCCGGTCACAACCCATCGACCCGGCAAATTGACGGAACGGGCCAGCAGTTTGCCGCCTGTCCCGCCCGGCCCACTTGCGCCTTGAGGTGTCGCTGGCGATAGTCCCGCCATCGCGATCGGATGGATGGGAACAACGATGCGGAGAGGAAGCCTGATGCGGGCCCTTTGGGGGCTTCTGGCCGCCATTGGCCTGATCGTCCTTGCCCTGACGCACCTTGGCGCTGTGGTGCCGTTGGGGGACGCACTGGCGGTTCTGCGGCCGCATGTGATCCTGCTGGGTGCGCCTGTCGTTCTTGGACTGCTTCTGGCCCGGCTGGGGCGCGTTGCGCTTGTCGCCCTTGCTGCGGTCTCGGCATCGGCCTGGTTCACCTATTCCGATTGGCACGGTTCGGCGGATCGTCTGACGGGGCCGGGCGCGCTGTCGATCTATCAAAAGAACCTTTTGTGGAACGGCACGGACCGCGAGGCCCTGTTGCAGGATATCCGCGCGTCGGACGCGGATTTCGTGACCCTGCAAGAGGTCAGCCGGGAAAACGCCGCGATCGTCGAGGGGCTGGCCGACCTCTACCCCCATCGCCAGATCTGCCAGAGCGCGGGCAACGGCGGCATCGCTATCCTGTCCCGCCATCCGTTGCAGGACGGGCAGGACGGGTGCCGCGCCGGAGAGGGGATCATCCTTGCCCGCGCCGACCTGCCGGGCGGCGACAGCCTTTGGATCGGATCGGTGCATCTGAACTGGCCCTTCCCCTATGATCAGGCGCGGCAGGTGCCCGGCGTGATCCGGGGCCTCGCTGCGCTGGACGAACCGGTTCTGATCGGCGGGGATTTCAACATGGTTCCCTGGGGCAGCGCCGTGCGCCAGATCGGGCGGGCGGCGCGGGCCGACCGTGTCGGCGGCTATGGGTCGACCTTTCCGGGGTTCGGCTGGTTCGCGCCGCTGGCCATCGACCATGTGTTGGTGCCAGACGGGTCCGCCGCGTTGGCAGAGCTGCGGCCCCGGTTTGGGTCAGATCATCTTGGGGTGCTGGTCAGGCTGGATCTGCCGGGGCAAGCGTCGTCTCAATGACCGAGGCGTTTTCCATCGTTCGGTGCACCGGGCATTTATCCGCGATTTCCAAGAGCCGCTGTCGTTGATCGTCTGACAGCGCCCCGGTCAGGTGAACCGTCCGTGTGAACCGGTCGACCCGTTCCTGTGATCCGGTTGCCGCATCCTGCGCGTGGGATTTGTTATGCGCCACCTCGACACTCACCCCGTCCAGCGGCCAGCCCTTGCGCCGTGCGTACATCCGGATCGTCATGGACGTGCAGGCGCCCAGCCCCGCCGACAACAGCCCGTAGGGGGATAGCCCGCGATTGGTGCCGCCATAGGTGATCGGCTCGTCCGCCAGAATGTGATGATACGGCCCGCCCTGAATGTCCTGAAGGAACCCGGATGCATCGGCCTCGGTCACGCGGACGATCCCCTCGGGCACGCCGGGGGGCGGGGCAGGAGGGCGCAGGTCAAGGTATCGACCTGCCCAGGCGGCGATGACCTCGGCCACATATTCGGCATCTTCGGCCCGGCTGAGCAGATGGTCCGCATCGTCAAGGGTGACAAAACTTTTCGGATGACGGGCCGCGGCAAAGATCTGCGCCGCGTTGTCGATCCCCACGATGGCGTCAAGCGGCCCGTGTAGCACCAGAAGCGCTGTACGCAGCGCGGCAATCCCGTCCTCAAGGTCGTGGGTTTCGACATCCTGCACGAAATCCCGACCAATCCGGAACGGCCGCCCGCCCAGATTGACCTCTGCGACGCCATCCGTCTGAATCCGGTCGATGTCGCTGCGGAAGTTCGCGGTGACATGGCCGGGGTGAAACGGGGCGCCGATGGTTGCAATGGCCCGGATGCCCTCGATCCGATGGCCTGCGCTCAGAACGGCGGCCCCGCCCAGCGAATGGCCGATCAGCAGGCTTGGCGCCATGCCGCGTTGGGACAATGCCTCTGCCGCCGCTTCCAGATCGGCGATATTGGACGAGAACGTCGTGTTTTCGAATTCGCCGCCCGAATGGCCCAGCCCGGTGAAATCGAACCGAAGCACCGCGATCCCCATGCCCGACAGCCGTGCTGCGATCCGCCGGGCAGCGGTGATGTCCTTGCCGCAGGTGAAGCAATGGGCAAAGACCGCTGTCGCCAGATGTGGCCCGTCGGGCAGGTCAAGTCGCGCCGCGAGTTTGTCGCCGCTGTGGCCGGGAAAAGTGAAACGTTCGGTGGGCATCGGCGGACCTCCTTTGGATCGGACCAAAGTGGTCGGCAGGGGGCCGCCGCTCAACCCATGTTTCAGCTGTCTCTCGGGAAGGTGAGGGCCGGTGACCGGCCCACTTTTATTCGCCCATCAGCGCCGGATCGAAGGGGTATTTGGTCAAGTTCTCAAACCCGTCTTCCGTCACAAGCACCTGATCTTCCAGCTTGATCGAAAAGTCACCGCCAACCGCGCCCACTGCCGCCTCGACACACAGGACCATCCCCGGTTGCAGTTCATAGTCAAAACTGCCGGGAACCGCGTTGTCGGGATAGGCGACCAGAGGCCATTCATCGCAGAGGCCCACCCCATGCATCATGCAGCCGTATTTCTGCGCCTGAAACTGATCGTCCAAACGGTGGCAATTCGCGGTCAGCTCCGGGATCGACACGCCGGGCTTGATCATCTGCATGTTGGTCATGATGTGTTCATGGGCATGGCGCATGGCATAGATCATGTCCTCGCGCGGTTTCCTGTCGCCAACCCACCATGTCCGGCTGATGTCGATGCAGATGCCGTAGCTGCCGATCAGATCGGTGTCGAAGGCCACGATTTCGTTGTTCTGCACGATACGGGGGCCGCACTCCTGAAACCACGGGTTTGTGCGCGGGCCGGAAGCCAGAAGCCGGGTTTCGATCCATTCGCCGCCACGACGGATGTTCTCGGCGTGTAGCACAGCCCAGATATCATCCTCGGATGTCTTGCCTTGGGGCACGGCGGCGCGGGCGAAATCCTCCATCGCCTTCACGGCGGTTTCGCAGGCATGGCTGGCGCAGCGCATCGCCTTGATCTCGTCGGGGCCCTTGATGGCGCGGGATTTCTCGGTCACTTCTTCGCCGGGCATGATCTCGAACCCCTGCGCCTCTAGCGCGCGAAGTCCGTGCAGCATGACCTTGTCAACGGCAAGCCGCCGGTTGCCCCCGGCGTGGTCCGCGACCAGTTTGCGCACTTCGTTGGCAAAGACATCGGCGGCCACATCCACCTTGTCACCCCGATCGAAGTAGAACAGGTCGGCCCCCGACCGGATTTCGCGGACCAGCGGATTGAATTCGGCAAGGAAGGGCGAATTCTTGTAGTCCCACAGCACCATGTAACCGTCGGGCAGGACAAGGCATGCGCGGAACGGGTTGTGCGTGTTCCACAGCTGCATGTTGGTCGAGTCAGTCGCATAGCGGATGTTCAGCGGGTCGAACATCAACAAGCCGCCGTAGCCCCGGTCCACGATGGCCTGTGTCAGACGGTTCAGACGGTAGCCGCGCATGGCCTCCAGATCGGGAAGCTCCAGCCCCGCAGCCGCCCATTCCGAGAATGCCAGTTGGGTCGGCCCGATTTCGATCCGGTCGTTGTCATTGGGGCTGCCGTCGCCCAGTCGATCACCACGGGTTGGGTCGATCTTGCGTCGGTCGCGGTAATGGTCGTTCATCTGGGCCTCCCTGCCTGCCTGCGAATGCTGCGCCGGGGGGCGGGAAAAATCCGGTCTGTTTTCGACATTTTCGGGTATGGAATCTCCGCACCAGTCCTGCCAAGAATTCGGCATGACGCAATCCGATCCAATCCTGCAAAGCCAGATCCCGCAGATTCAACGCGACCGGGCCGCCGCGCGGCTTCCGTCGATGGTGCCAGTCGCCCCGGGGGAGTGGTTGCAGGTGGATGACGCCTATGCCGGGCAGTTGGCGGAAAAGGCGCGGTTGATTGCCGCCCATCGGGACCGGGTGATGGCCTGCCTGCCCGAGGCGCGGGATGCAGCGGCGGAACTTCTGACGGTGGTTCTGGCAGAGATCGCCATGCGGCCCGATTTCGCGATGCTGGGGCATGGGATCAGGCGGCCGGATGGGGTGGTGGTGTCACCTGACCCGAAGGACCCGCTGTTGACCCTGTCGCAGTTGGTGCAGGAAGACCTGTGCATCCTGCAAAAACAGGGCGACGAGCATGTTCTGACGGCGGCGCTTCTGTGCTTTCCTGCCAGTTGGACGTTGGCGGAAAAGATCGGGCGGCCATTGACGGTAATCCATGTTCCCGTTGCCCACTATGACGACGGGATCGCGGCGCGGGTTCAGCGGTTGTTTGACGGGGTACAGCCGGGGCGGCCGGTCTGGCGGGCCAACCTGTTGCGCTATGAAGACCCGGCTCTGTTCCAACCTCGGGCCGAAGCCGATCAGCGCCCGGTCGGGCGCCCCGACAGCGCCTTTGAACGGTCTGAACGTCAGACGGTCTTGCGGTTGCCGGGCACCGGGGCGGTCGTGTTTTCGATCCACACGCGCGTTGTGTGCCGCGGTGCGATCAGTCAGGGGTAGCGAGCGTGTCGCCCTTTGGGGCCGACAGGGTGACGACCCCACCCGATTGTTCCATTCCAAACAGGCGCGTTGACAGCCCGGTGGACAGGTCAAGGTGCATCAGCCCGAAGTAGAGCAGGATGGCGAGGCCGAATTGAACGACCTTGCCCAAGGGACCGTAGTTGGCAGCCCGAAGCAGGGTGCGCAAGGTTCCGAAAAGGGCCGACCAGGTACCGGCGGCCCGGACCCGGCGCGGCCTTGAGACCGTGCGCTTGCCGATATCGGGCTGGCGGCCCTGTGCTTCGCGCAGGAAATCGCTGACCTTGATGCTTGCGCCTGTCGTCCTGCCTTGCTGCGCCATCTTCAGAAAAAGACCTTGAGTATCTCCTGCCCGACATCAAGCTGGGACGTGCCCATCGCGGTGCCAGTCAAGGCCATCGTGCGCGCGGTCAGAGACAGGCTTTCCCGCCCGAGAGCGGCAAGGATGAACAATGCCACGCCCACGGGAAGCGCAAAGGCAAGGACCGCGGCGTTCAACGCATTTGTGGACAGGTGTCGTTCAATGGGCATACCGTCCGGTGTCGCAAGACCATTTGATGGTACCAACCGCCGCAGTGCACCCCATCGGGGCTTGCGCTTGTCTCCGGAAAGGACGGCACGGATTGCTTCCCGCTCGGCCAATTCGGCGTCATAGCGCGCGGCCAATGACGGAAGAACGTCTTCGGGCCGGGCGCCGTGCCTATGGCTGGTCATACAGGTTCGTGGCTGAGGATAGCCGACTGGAGTTGCCCGTCTCGGTATCGTGGACATTGCTCGATCTCCTGTTCTTGTCAGGCCCCGTGTCGGGGGTCTCATGGTCCTGTTCATGTCAGAAACGCCAATATCTGTGTCCCTGCTTCGGCTTGCGAGACGCCAAGCGACGCCCCGGCAAGCCCCATCGCACGGGCGCTGAGGTTCAGGCTTTCGCGTCCGAGGATGGAACAGGTCAGCACGACGGCGCCCATTGGCAGCGAAAACGCGATAACTGACGCGTTCAGGGCATTGATCGCGGCCCTGTGCGCCAGCGGTTTGGCCAGCCGCGGAACAGGCAGTTCATCTTCGCTCGGGTAGAGCGCGATCCTGACCCTTTCTCGGTCGAAGCAGTCCTTTTGCGCATTGGCGTCGTCGATTTTCGGGCGCGGTCGCCTGACCACTGCGCGGCTGTCCGCATTTGCCGCCGGATGTGTCGGGACGATGGAACCTGCCGTGACGCCCGCCTTGCCTGCGGTGGCGCGTCGTTGCCGTTCAAGTTCCTTCTGCACGATTGGCACAATACAATCGATGATCGTCCCACAAATGTCTGACGCGACGGTTTCATCCACTTCCATCATCAGAAGTTCGTCGGCGGGATGCCGGGACTGGACCCGGTCCGCCAGCCCAAGGCAGACATCCGATCTGTGTTCGAAAAGCTGCCCATGGCCGTTTCCGTCCGGCCCGGTTCCGACAGAGAACACAAGGCATTCTGCGAAATCGCGGAAACAGTCGATATCCGGGAAGTCCCGCCTGAAATCGCAGTAGGCGACGCATATTCGCAGCCCGACCATGTCAAATATGACAAAATCGTCGGATTGCGACGACAGATGCGCATCCAGCTCCGAGTGGTTGCACAGAGACTCTTCCAGCTCCCGGGTGAGTTCCCGGAAGTCCAGATATGAAGGTTTGGCATAGCACAATGCCGAAATCGTACTGTTGGACCCACTGCTCATGGTCAATCCTCCAGCGTTGTTTCGATATGGTTAACACCGAAATTGTGTGGAGAATTTGGAGTGACTGTGAGCATTTTGGCGACAATCATGTCAGGCTTGGTGCCAAAATGTGAAACGGTCAGGCCCGGGGCGGGCGATTGTTGCCGGGTTTTGACCGGGCAAAAAGAAAGGGCGCCCCGGTCGGGACGCCCTTCCTGATCTGATGGTCCAGCTGGATCAGCAGCTGTAGTACATCTTGTATTCCACCGGGTGCGGGGTGTGTTCGTAGGCGTAGACCTCTTCCCACTTCAGCGCCATGTAGCCTTCAAGCTGCCCCTTGGTGAACACGTCACCGGCCAGCAGGAACTCGTGATCGGCTTCCAGGGCTTCCAGCGCTTCGCGCAGCGAGCCGCAGACGGTCGGGATCTCGGCCAGTTCTTCCGGCGGAAGATCGTAGAGGTCCTTGTCCGAGGCTGCGCCCGGGTCGATCTTGTTCTTGATGCCGTCGATGCCGGCCATCAGCAGGGCGGCAAACGCCAGGTAGGGGTTCGCGGCCGGATCGGGGAAACGGGCCTCAACGCGCTTGGCTTTCGGCGATTCCGACCACGGAATACGGACGCAGCCGGACCGGTTGCGGGCCGAGTAAGCACGCAGAACGGGGGCCTCGAAGCCGGGGATCAGACGCTTGTACGAGTTGGTCGCCGGGTTGGTGATGGCGTTCAGCGCCTTGGCGTGCTTCAGGATGCCGCCGATGAAATACAGGGCTTCCTGGCTGAGGTCGGCGTATTTGTCGCCAGCGAACAGCGGCTTGCCGTCTTTCCAGATCGACATGTTCACGTGCATCCCGGTGCCGTTGTCGCCCGAGATCGGCTTCGGCATGAAGGTCGCCGACTTGCCATAGGCCTGAGCCACGTTGTGGATGACGTACTTGTACTTCTGGATCTCGTCGGCCTGCTTGGTCAGCGTGCCGAAGATCAAGCCCAGTTCGTGCTGGCACGAGGCCACTTCGTGGTGGTGCTTGTCGACCTTCATGCCCATGCGCTTCATGGTCGAGAGCATTTCCGAGCGCATGTCCTGCGCGTCGTCGATCGGGTTGACCGGGAAGTAGCCGCCCTTGATGCCGGGACGGTGGCCGGTGTTGCCCATTTCGTATTCGGTGTCGGTGTTCCAGGCGCCGTCGATGGCGTCGACTTCATAGGAAACCTTGTTCATCGAGACCGAGAAGCGGACATCGTCGAAGATGAAGAATTCGGCTTCGGGGCCGAAGTAGGCGGTGTCGCCCACGCCCGAGGACTTCAGGTAGGCTTCGGCCTTGAGAGCGGTGCCGCGCGGGTCGCGGTCATAGGCTTCGCCGGTGTCGGGTTCGACCACGTTGCAGTGCAGGCAGATGGTCTTTTCCGCGTAGAACGGATCGACATAGACGCTTTCGGTGTCGGCGATCAGTTTCATGTCGGACTGGTCGATGGACTTCCAGCCAGCGATGGACGACCCGTCGAACATGAAGCCTTCTTCGAGGAAGTCTTCATCGACCAGATCGGACACGATGGTCACGTGCTGGAGTTTGCCCTTGGGGTCGGTGAACCGGATATCGACGTAGTCCACGTCTTCGTCGCGGATCAGCTTGAGAACGTCAGCTGCGCTCATGTTTGATACCTCTTTTGGAGTAGCAGTGTTGGAATTACAGCGCGTCGTCGCCGGTTTCACCGGTCCGGATGCGAATGGCTTGTTCGACGGGCGAGACGAAAATCTTTCCGTCACCGATCTTGTCGGTCTTGGCGGCGCCGATGATTGCCTCGATGGCGCTGTCGACCTGATCGTCGGCCAGAACCACCTCGATCTTCACTTTGGGAAGGAAGTCGACGACATATTCGGCGCCCCGATACAACTCGGTATGGCCCTTCTGTCGGCCAAAGCCCTTGACCTCGACCACGGACAGGCCCTGGACGCCCGCCTCTTGCAGGGCCTCCTTCACCTCGTCGAGCTTGAACGGCTTGATGATGGCTTCGATCTTTTTCATGGGCGCGACTCCCCCGTGCATGGTGTTCTAGGGCGTCTGACCACTTCCCATTCGCGGGGACAATTGGATAGGCTGTGATAGCGGTATCCGCAGGGGGCATTTCGGGTGGAGTGCCTAAATTTTGTGCAAATCGCCCATCGGGCGGGCAGTTTGAAAACTTTCCGGGCTCAATCCATGACCGAACTCCTCACCGCCGCCCAAATGCGCGCCATCGAACAGGCCGCCTTCGACTCTGGCCGGGTGACGGGGCTGGAGCTGATGGAACGGGCCGGGCGCGGCGTGGTCGAGGCGGTGTTCGAGGAATGGCCGGAATTGGCCCAATCCCCGCACCGGGCGGTGGTCCTCTGCGGACCGGGCAATAATGGCGGTGACGGGTTTGTGGTGGCGCGGCTGCTGAAAGACTGGGGCTGGGAGGTGGAGGTGTTCCTCTACGGCGACCCTGACAAGCTGCCCCCTGATGCGCGGGTGAACTGCGAACGGTGGTGCGGGCTAGGTGCGGTCGAGCCACTGACTGCCGAGACGATAGACGGCTATGAAGAGGATCATCCGGACACGGTTCTTGCAGTGGACGCATTATTCGGAACGGGATTGACCCGTCCGTTCAATGATCTCGGCAATGTTCAGGATACATTGAACTACTGGCAAGCCGCGTCCCCACAAGGAACTGCTCCAAGGGTCGTTTCGGTCGATATCCCAAGCGGAATATGTTCCGACACCGGCCGCTACCTCGACGCGGAAGGGATAATCCCCTACGATTGCTTGATCATGGCTAACCTGACGGTGACGTTCCACGCTGCGAAGCGTGGGCATCACTTGGCGTCTGGACCGCAAGGATGTGGACGACTTCGTGTGACCTCAATCGGACTGGAGGGTTTCCGGCAAACAGATCCCAACTCTGAGGGCCTGCTTCGGTTCGCTACCGATCCCAAAGGCGAGGGCTTCTTGCCGCTGTTTCAGCGCGCGGGCAAGAAAACCGCACACACGCACAAATACACCCACGGCCACGCCCTGATCCTCTCTGGCGGGTCCGGCAAGGGCGGGGCGGCCCGGCTGTCTGCGCGCGGCGCGTTGCGGATCGGGGCCGGGTTGGTGACGGTGGGCTGCCCGCCGGAGGCGGTCGTCGAAAACGCGGCAAGGCTGGATGCGGTAATTCTGGCGCAGATCGCGGATGGGGATGCCCTTGGCCGCGTGCTGGAGGATCAGCGGATCAATGCGCTCTGTCTTGGTCCCGGTCTTGGGCTGGACCGCGCACGCGAGTTGGTCCCGGTGGCCTTGTCGGCGGGGCGGCGGACGGTCTTGGATGCCGATGCGTTGACCGCTTTCGCCGACCGCCCGGATGATCTGTTCCGTCTGCTGCATGCCGCATGCGTTATGACCCCGCACGCGGGCGAATTTGCCCGCCTGTTTCCTGACATTGCGGAACAGCTTGCCGCACCCGCCACTACCGGCCCGGCCTATTCCAAGGTGGATGCCACGCGCGATGCGGCGGCGCGGGCGGGGTGCACGATCCTGTTCAAGGGGCCGGACACGGTGATTGCCTCGCCAGATGGAAGCTGTGCGATCAATTCCGCCCACTATGACCGCGCCGCGCCCTGGCTGGCAACGGCGGGGTCTGGCGATGTGTTGGCCGGGTTCATCACGGGGCTTCTGGCCCGCGGGTTCAGCCCGCAAGAGGCGGCCGAGACCGCCGCTTGGCTGCATGTCGAATGCGCGCTTTCGTTCGGGCCGGGGTTGATTGCCGAAGACCTGCCCAAGGAATTGCCGAAAGTGTTCCGATCCCTCGGTCTATGACCTCTTCTTTGGGTCAATAAATATCTCGGGGGTGAGGCCCGCATGGGCCGAGGGGGCAGCGCCCCCTGATGTCACCATGGGTCTTGACCCATGGGCCCCCGAAACGAATGCAGCCCCGGCCGGAGGCGCGGGGCTGCTTCAAATCGGGTGATGTCCGGCTCAGACCGAAGCGGAGGCCATTTCGACGCCGTCGGCGTAGATGATGTGCTGCTTGTCGAAGACCATTTCATAGATCTTCACGCGCATTTTGGACTGTTCGGCGACGAATTCGCCGTCAGCGAGACGGGAGGCCTTGACCAGAACCTGCTTGGCCCCAAACAGCGCTTCTGCCCGCCAATCACGCAGGTGGATCAGCGTGTCAGGCGCCACCACCATATCCCGGTCCGGGCGGGTGTGGCCAAGGCTGCCGGCCTTGATGCGGATGCAGGCCACGTCCTCTTCGCGGATGCGCATTTCCTTCAACACCGCAACGCCAGTGTCGCGGGTGATGATGCGGTCGCCGGGGGCGATATGTTCGATCGGAAGTTCCCCTTCCATCGTCATGACGATGGCACCGGCCAGAAGCCCGGCGGAGGTTTTGGTTACAACGGCATCTGCCGTGGCCGCAGAAGCGGTCTTGATCCCTTGGTGCATGGCGGTTCCCGCTCTTGCTGATGTCTGCCTCAATCTTTTGCGGCAGAATGTGTCAAAAAATGGTTCATGTCATGCTCTTTTTGGGATTTGATCTGACAATTTCGGGGCAAGAAATTTTCGAAAAAGCCTCTCGCCTCTGCCGTTTTGCTTTGCTAGAGAGCCCCCGGACGCGGGTGTGGCGAAATTGGTAGACGCACCAGATTTAGGTTCTGGCGCCGCAAGGCGTGGGGGTTCAAGTCCCTCCACCCGCACCATCCCCCGGACATAGACGGCAAAGAGCGCCATTGGCGCTGTTTTGGGCCTTAAACGCCTTGCGCAGGCGGGCGTCCGACAATAGAAGGGCCCCTGATTTGGGATCGGCCGCGCCCTTCGCGGCCTCTATTGACGTAGAAGGACAGAAGATGCAGGTCACCGAGACCCTCAACGAAGGCCTCAAGCGCGCCTATTCCATCACCCTGACGGCGGCCGAGCTTGAAGCCAAGGTCAACGAAAAGCTGGAAGAAGCCCGCCCCGAGGTCGCCATGAAAGGCTTCCGCAAGGGCAAGGTGCCCATGTCGCTGCTGAAAAAGCAGTTCGGCCCCCGCGTTCTGGGCGAAGCCATGCAGGAAGGCATCGACGGCGCGCTGAACAACCATCTTGAAACCTCGGGCCATCGTCCGGCTGCCCAGCCGGAAATGAAGATGACCGACGGCGAAAGCTGGAAAGAAGGCGACGACGTCAATGTCGAGGTGAGCTATGAAATGCTCCCCGAGATTCCGGACACCGATTTTTCCAAGATCAAGCTGGAGCGGATGGTCGTGAAGGCTGATGACGCTGCCGTGACCGAGGCGTTGGAAAACCTCGCCAAGACTGCCCAGAACTTCGAAGACCGCAAGAAGGGCTCGAAGGCCAAGGACGGCGATCAGGTTGTGATCGACTTCGTGGGCAAGGTCGACGGCGAAGCCTTTGAAGGCGGGTCCGCCGAGGACTATCCGCTGGTTCTGGGCTCCAACTCCTTTATTCCGGGCTTTGAAGAGGGCCTCGTTGGCGTGAAAGCCGGGGACGAGAAGGATGTGGAAGTCACCTTCCCAGAGGAATACGGCGCAGAGCATCTGGCCGGCAAGGCCGCTGTCTTTTCCTGCACCATCAAAGCCGTGAAGGAACCGAAGGCTGCCGAGATCAACGACGATCTGGCCAAGCAGTTCGGTGCCGAGGATCTGGAGTCGCTGAAGACTCAGATCACCGAGCGTCTTGAAGCCGAGTATGCCGGTGCGTCCCGCGCAGTGGCCAAGCGTGGCCTGCTGGACGCGCTGGATGGTCTGGTTGACTTTGACCTGCCGACCACGCTGGTCGACGCCGAGGCCAAGCAGATCGCCCACCAGCTGTGGCACGAGGACAACCCCGATCACCACGGCCATGACCATGGCGAGATCGAACCGACCGATGAGCACCTGAAGCTGGCCAAGCGCCGCGTGAAGCTGGGCCTGCTGCTGGCCGAGATCGGTCAGAAGGCCGAGATCAAGGTCTCTGACGCCGAACTGACCCAGGCCGTGATGAACCAGGCCCGTCAGTACCCGGGTCAGGAGCGCCAGTTCTTTGAATTCGTCCAGCAGAACGCCGCCTTCCGGCAGCAGCTGCAGGCGCCGATCTTCGAAGACAAGGTTGTTGATCACATCCTTGAAGCCGCCAAGGTGACTGAAAAGGACGTGTCGAAGGCCGATCTGGAAAAGGCCGTCGAGGCGCTTGAAGAAGAATAGGACCGACGCAGTCGCACCGGTTTGAAAGGGCGCCCTTGCGGCGCCCTTTTTGTTTGACAGAGGTCAAAGCGGTGACGCTTGGGGCCGGTTTCAATAGTGGCAGCGTGAAGGTGGGGAAATCCTGACCAAAAAGACAACCGGTTTTTCTTTGATAACCGGGGGCAAAGGGGGCAGACTGCTATCAATAATTCTTAAGCGAAGGGACATGACATGAAACGTATTCTAGTTGCGATTGCTATGTTGGTGGGCTTTGCGGCCACTGCGCAGGCCTGCCCCGATTTCAATCAGTGGGGGGAAAGCTATCGCGCGACCGGGCAACAGTTGTTCCAGGAACGCCGGTTCAACGTTGTTGCGGGGGGATCGAACTATATCTGGAACTGCCCGAACGTCCGGCCGGGAACGGACCGGGGGGCGGGGTATTTCACGACCGCACCTGATTTCACTTTCGATCTGTCGGGCATGGGCGGCTATCAGCTGGTCATTAGTGTTGTCAGCCGCTGCGATGCTGCGCTGCTTGTCAACACCGCATCGGCCAATTGGTACTATGATGACGACGACAACGGGAACCTCGACCCCCGGATCGTTCTGACCCGTCCGGCGAATGGCTATCTGGATGTGTGGGTTGGCACCTACGACGGGGAATATTGCGACGCGATCTTGTCGCTGGAAACTTTCCGCCGCTGATTTTGGCAGTTCCGACGTAAAAAGGGCCGCGCAATTCGCGCGGCCCTTCGTCATTAGGTCGGGATGTCCGGACGCCTTAGGCGTCGTCATCCTCGGCGGCCGGGGCGTCGCCATCGTCATCCATCTGGGCGCCGCCGATATCGTCGAACAGTTCCTGGATTTCAAACTCGGCAGCGGCCTCTTCTTCGGCGGCCAGTTCCTGGATCGACTTGCCGGAAGCCTGCAGTTCGGCTTCTTCGGCGGAACGTGCAACGTTCACCTCAACCGAAATGGTCACTTCCGGGTGCAGCACGACGTCAACGCTGTGCAGGCCAAGTTCCTTGATCGGGCCGGTCAGAACGACCTGCTTGCGATCGACAGAGAACCCTTCGGCGGTCGCGGTTTCGGCGATGTCACGCGGGGTGACAGAGCCGTAGAGCGCGCCGGAGTCGGCAGCGGAGCGAATCACGACGAACTGCTGGCCATCCAGCTTTTCGCCGAGAGCTTCGGCCTCTTTGCGGGTTTCGAGGTTGCGGGCTTCCAGCTGGGCCTTTTCGGTCTCAAAGCGGGCCATGTTGGCGTCGTTTGCACGAAGGGCCTTGCCTTGCGGCAGCAGGAAGTTGCGGGCGTAGCCATCCTTGACGGAGACCACTTCGCCCATCTGGCCAAGCTTGGCCACGCGTTCGAGAAGGATCACTTCCATGATGTCAGCTCCTTACTTTACGGCGTAGGGCAGAAGGGCCAGGAACCGGGCGCGCTTGATCGCCTGGGCGAGCTTGCGCTGGTTCTTGGCGCCGACGGCGGTGATGCGGGCCGGGACGATCTTGCCGCGCTCAGAGATGTAGCGCTGCAGGGTCTTGGTGTCCTTGTAGTCGATCTTCGGGGCGTTCTCGCCTTCGAAGGGATCGCTTTTGCGGCGGCGGAAAAACGGTTTGGTAGCCATGACTTACAGTCCTTTCGGGATCAAGTTAGCGACGTTCGCGGCGTTCGCCACGGTCGTCACGCTTCTGCATCTGGACCGAGGGGCCTTCCTCGTGCGCGTCGACCTTGATGGTCATCACGCGCATGACGTCGTCATGCAGACGCATCAGGCGTTCCATTTCCTGAACGGCGGCCGAGGGCGCGTCCGAACGCAGGAAGGCATAGTGCCCTTTGCGGTTCTTGTTGATCTTGTAGGCCATCGTCTTGACGCCCCAGTATTCATTTTCAACAACCTTGCCGCCGTTGTCGGCAAGCACGGTCGAGAAATGTTCGATGAGGCTTTCGGCTTGCGCGTTGGACAGGTCCTGACGCGCAATGAAGACATGCTCGTAAAGCGGCATGCGGGCTCCATTTCTATCGCGGCGCATTTCATAGGGCAGGGGGTCGATGCCTTCCGCACCCCACCCACGAGAGTCTGCGCGGTTCATAAGATTACCGCGGAAGGATGCGGCCTTATACAGGTCGGGCGGCGACAGGCAAGGTGAAAACAACCCAAATTGCGGGCTGCCGCAGTGCGTTAATCAAGAGTTAATCTTCCAACCGGCGCCGCAGCCCTGCCAGACTTTGGCCACAGTCCTGCATTTGAGTCCAATTTGGATGGAATGAGGGAGAGGCGTCATGCAAAGGATGTCCGAAGAAGTCCGGGGATTGCCGAAGACAGGGGTTGCCAGCGATACGAATGCCGGGGTCCGGGTCGATCAGACCTATTGGGGATATGTTCTTCACGGCCAGAAAGCGGAACTGAAGCTCGCCAATGTTGCTGCCAGCATCGCCTGGTTGGTCGGAATTGGATTCATGGTCGCGGCAGCCGGGATGTGGCTGATGCCGGGGGCGGTGTTTTCCGGCAGCGTGTTGGGCATGAAGATGGGCGCGTCTGTCGTCCTCGGTGGGATCGGTGGGCTATTGCTCAATTGGTCGGGCAAGTCTGGCGAACAGGTGGTAGAAGTGGACACGACCCGCGGCGAGATCCGGTTCGTAGTGCAATCACGGGTCGGACGGCCCGTTGTCGTTGGCCGGATCGGAATCGATGCGATCGG
Organism: Marivivens marinus; assembly: GCF_035969385.1. Classification (NCBI taxonomy): domain Bacteria; kingdom Pseudomonadati; phylum Pseudomonadota; class Alphaproteobacteria; order Rhodobacterales; family Paracoccaceae; genus Marivivens; species Marivivens marinus. The sequence goes on from NZ_JAYKKJ010000004.1 coordinate 148,095, forward strand.
TGGCGTTCTTATCGACCGGAGCCGTGCAGGCCAGTGTGTTCTGAAGCTGCGGTTGGGCAATACCCATCGCACGATCGAGCTGATCTCGGGGAGAGAGGCCGATCTTGTGCCGGTCCGGGACCGTCTTGGCCGTGATCTTCTGGTCGGTGGGCGTTTTGTCAATGGCGTGACCGCGCGGACGCCGACGGAGCCTCGGCCCGATTTTTCACCGGAAGGTTATCGCAAGTTCATTCCCGCCTGAACTGGCAGGAATCCGGGTTCGAAAGGCGGCCATTGGGTCGCCTTTTCTTGTTCTGTGCTCGCGCCCGCGCTATGGCAGGGAAAACACGAACCTAGAACGCGGGAAGGGACAAGAACATGCGGGCATTCGTTTTTCCGGGGCAGGGCGCCCAAGCCATCGGGATGGGTAAGGCGCTGGCCGATGCCTATCCTGCCGCCAAAGCGGTTTTTGACGAAGTCGACGACGCCCTTGGCGAAAGCCTTTCGGCGCTGATCTGGGAGGGCGAGATTGAACAGTTGACCCTGACCCGCAATGCGCAACCGGCGCTGATGGCGACCTCGCTGGCGGCGATGCGCGCGCTTGAGGCGGAAGGGGTCACGATCGAAGCCGCATCTTTCGTGGCTGGCCACAGTCTTGGCGAATATTCGGCGTTGGCCGCTGCGGGCGCGTTGACGGTTGCCGATACGGCCCGCCTGCTGCGCATTCGCGGCACGGCAATGCAAGAGGCCGTTCCGGTCGGCGTCGGCGCGATGGCCGCGCTTCTTGGGTTGGATTTCGCTGGGGCAACTGCGGTGGCGAAGGAGGCCGCGCAGGGTCAGGTCTGTCAGGCCGCCAACGACAATGATCCCGGTCAGGTGGTTGTGTCAGGCCACAAAGAGGCCGTGGAACGTGCTGTCGAGATCGCCAAGGCGAAGGGGGCCAAGCGCGCACTTTTGCTGCCGGTGTCCGCCCCGTTCCATTGCGAACTGATGGAGCCTGCCGCCCGCGTGATGGAAGATGCGCTGAACGCGGTTGACATCAGCGAACCCAAAGTGCCGGTCGTTGCCAATGTCGAGGCCCGCGCGGTTTCCGACCCGGCGACCATCCGGTCGCTGCTGGTTGAGCAGGTCACCGGGTCTGTCCGCTGGCGCGAATCCGTGGCGTGGATGGCCGAACAGGGCGTGACCGAAGCCTGGGAAATCGGGGCGGGCAAGGCCCTGTCGGGGATGATCAAGCGGATTTCCCGCGAGATGGGAACCCGCGCCATCGGCACCCCCGAAGATGTTGCCGCCGCCGCCGAGAGCCTGCGCGGCTGAACTTCAGAAGTTACTTCAGAAAAGGAATCCAGATGTTTGATCTGACTGGGAAAAATGCCCTCGTGACCGGTGCCTCCGGCGGCATCGGCGGCGAGATTGCCAAGGCCCTTCACGCGGCGGGCGCGACCGTCGCCCTGTCGGGCACCCGTGAGGCGCCGTTGCAGGAGCTGGCCGCCGAACTGGGTGACCGGGTGCATGTGCTGCCCTGTAACCTGTCCGATGCCGAGGCGGTTACCGCGCTGCCGGGCCGGGCGGTCGAGGCGATGGGATCGCTGGATATTCTGGTGAACAACGCCGGGATTACCCGTGACAACATCTTCATGCGGATGTCGGACGAGGAATGGGCGAGCGTGCTGGAGGTCAACCTGACCTCGACTATGCGCCTGTGCAAGGGCGCCATTCGCGGGATGATGAAATCGCGCTGGGGCCGGATCGTGAATATTTCGTCCATCGTTGGGGCCACCGGCAATCCGGGGCAGGCCAACTATGCCGCGTCCAAGGCGGGCATGGTGGGGATGTCGAAATCTATCGCCTATGAGGTTGCCAGCCGGGGAATCACCGTGAACTGTGTCGCCCCGGGGTTCATCGCCACGGCCATGACCGACAAGCTGAACGACGATCAAAAGGCCAAGATCAACGGCCAGATTCCGGCCGCGCGGATGGGCACGCCCGAAGAAATCGCGGCGGCGGTTCTGTACCTTGCATCAAACGAAGCAGGCTATGTCACAGGTGCCACTTTGCACGTCAATGGTGGCATGGCGATGATCTGACGTTAGGGCAACGTGGCACCGTCCGGCCGGTTCGCGCCCTGCCATCGCAGGACCGTTGACCTGATCGCATAGCCGGTGTCACATGTCCCGAAAGCGTTTGCCTTGGCCGATTTCTCTGCTATAGGCCACGCAGTTTTGCCGCGGCGCGCCCTTGTGCGCTGGCGGTTTCATCCCCAACTGGGGACCCATAGCCGCCCCGCGGGGCAAGCAAGAACGGGCAAAGTGCCCAAATGGAACGTGAGGAACAGACATGAGCGACGTCGCTGACCGCGTGCGGAAAATCGTTGTAGAGCACCTGGGTGTGGAAGAAGACAAGGTTGCCGAGAACGCTTCGTTCATCGACGATCTGGGCGCCGACAGCCTTGACACCGTCGAACTGGTGATGGCTTTCGAAGAAGAATTCGGCATCGAGATCCCGGATGATGCGGCCGAAACCATCCAGACTTTCGGCGACGCCGTGAAGTTCATCTCGGAAGCTCAGTAAGCTTTCGACGATATTCGAATTGGAAGCGGCGTCCTTCGGGGCGCCGTTTTCCTTTTGTCGGGGCGGTCTTCACGCGGGCTGACATCCCGGTGATAGCCGTGAATGCTGATTGACCGGCTGTCGCGGCGCGGTATGCGTGGTGGCATGAAAAACCTGCTTTCCGATCCTATCGCACCCGGCATTGCCCTGCTTGTCATGGTGTCTTTTGCCGTCTTGGGCCTGCCTGAATGGCTGGGGGCGCATCGGTGGTGGGCGACGAATGTTGTGGTATGGGGCTCGGCCCTTGGGGCCCTTCTATGGTGGGTCGGGGCACGGTTTGCCGTTGCGGCCTTGGTTCCGTCTGTTCTGCTTGTCGGACTTGGGGCAATGGCCGCGCGGTTTGGCAAGGCGGCTTTCGTCGCAAGTTATGCCGAGAATGCGCTGGCGGGCCGGTTCTGGTTCTTTGGCTGGATTACGTTGTGCGCCGGGGTGTTCTGGACCGTCGCGGTGCTGGCCCGCCGCTCAAAACCCTGAACGCGCCCTCTTTCCCTTGCCCCCAGAATGCCGCCTGCGCTATCAGGGGCCGAAGGAAACCTGACAGAGGTGAGGGCAGAATATGCGCCGTGTCGTCGTAACTGGGCTGGGGCTTGTGACCCCTCTTGCAGATGGTGTCGAAGAAAGCTGGAGCCGCATTCTGGACGGGCAGTCCGGCGCGGGCACCATTGCCCAGTTCGATGCCAGCCATCTGACCACGAATTACGCCTGCGAAGTGAAGCGCGGCGATGGCACCGATGGCACGTTTAACGCCGATAAATACATGGAACCCAAGGAACAGCGGAAGGTCGATGACTTCATCCTGTTCGGGATCGCGGCAGCGCAGCAGGCAGTTGAGGATTCCGGCTGGGTTGCTGAAACCGATGAGCAGAAGAACCGCACCGGTGTTCTGATCGGCTCGGGGATTGGTGGGCTGAAGTCCATCGCGGATACCGCCGTCATGATCAAGGAACGCGGCCCGCGCCGGGTGTCGCCGTTCTTTATCCCCGGCGCGCTGATCAACCTGATTTCCGGGCAGGTCAGCATTCGCTATGGCTTCAAGGGGCCGAACCACGCGGTTGTTACGGCCTGTTCGACCGGTGCACACGCGATTGGTGACGCCGCCCGCCTGATCAAATACGGCAATGCCGACGTGATGGTTGCCGGTGGGGCAGAGGCCGCGATCTGTGAGATCGGGATCGCCGGGTTCAACGCCTGCAAGGCCCTGTCGACCAAACGCGCCGACGACCCCAAGGCCGCCAGCCGCCCCTACGACGCGGATCGTGACGGGTTTGTCATGGGCGAGGGCGCAGGCATTGTCGTGCTGGAGGAATATGAGCACGCCAAGGCCCGTGGCGCAAAGATCTATGCCGAGGTTCTGGGCTATGGCCTGTCCGGCGACGCCTATCACATCACCGCCCCGTCCGAGGACGGTGAGGGCGGCGAGCGGTCCATGCGGGCGGCGCTGGCCGATGCAGGGCTTCAGCCGGCGGATATCGACTATATCAACGCGCATGGCACGTCGACCATGGCGGATGTGATCGAACTGGGCGCGGTCGAGCGGATGATGGGCGATGCAGCCTCCAAGGTCACCATGTCGTCGACCAAGTCGATGACCGGCCACCTTCTGGGGGCGGCTGGTGCGATCGAGGCGATCTTCTCGATCCTTGCGATCCGTGACCAGGTGGCCCCGCCGACCATCAACCTTGAGAACGTCGCGGTGGAAACCAAGGTCGATCTGGCCCCCAACGCCAAACGTGAGCGCGAAATCAACGTGGCCCTGTCGAACTCCTTTGGCTTTGGCGGCACCAATGCGAGCGTGCTGTTCGGGAAACCCTCCTGATGTGGCGGCATATCGCCTCTAACGCGCTGACATTCTTCATCATTGCCCTGTTCCTTCTGGCCGGGGTGGTGATGCTTGGCGCACGCCAGTATTCAGAGCCGGGACCCTTGACGCAGGCCATCTGTCTACGGGTCGAAAGCGGCACCAACATGCGGGCCGTGTCGCGCGATCTGGAATCGCAGGGGGCGATCAGTTCGGGGTCGATCTTTCGGATCGGCGCCGATTATTCGGACAAATCGGGCCAGTTGAAGGCCGGGAGTTTCCTGATCCCTGCCCGCGCCACGATGGAAGAGATCACCGACATCATCACCCGTGGCGGTGCCAGCACCTGCGGCACCGAGGTGGTCTATCGGATCGGGGTGACCCGGTCGGTCATTCAGGTGCGCGAACTGGACCCGGCCGACAATCGCTATGTCGAGGTGGCAGAGTTCGAGCGCGGTGCCGAGGAGATCCCGGCCGCCTATCTTGAGGTGCAGGAGAAATCCGACACCCGCTACCGCGTGGCGATGGCGGAGGGCGTGACCAGTTGGCAGGTGGTCGATACGCTGAACGCCATTGATACGCTGGGCGCTGATTTTGACGGGGTGCCGCCGGAAGGGTCATTAGCCCCCGACAGCTATGAGTTTACGCCGGGCACGCCCGTCGCCGCGATCGTTGACCGAATGACCGAACGCCAGTCCGCGATCCTGGCTGAGGCCTGGGCGGGCAGGGCCGATGGGCTGCCGCTGGCATCGCCGGAAGAGGCGCTGATCCTGGCCTCGATCGTCGAAAAGGAAACCGGTGGCTATGACGAGGTCCGCACGGTGGCCAGCGTATTCGAGAACCGGTTGAATCGTGGGATGCGTCTGCAAACGGACCCGACAGTGATCTATGGCATCACCAACGGCGTCGGTGTTCTGGGCCGTGGTCTGCGGCAAAGCGAGCTGCGGGCCGAAACCCCCTATAACACCTATGTCATTGAGGGCCTGCCGCCGACGCCGATCGCGAACCCCGGCCGGCTGTCGATCGAGGCGGTGATGAACCCGGAAGAAACCGACTATATTTTCTTCGTGGCCAAGACGCTTGATCCGCGGGACGGGCATAATTTTGCGGCCAACCTTGATGACCACAACCGCAACGTCGCGGCCTATCGCGCGCTGGAGGCCGAGGCGGCGGCGAACCAATAGGTTTCGAAAACCTAAATGATACCGGGCGGTTAGTTGCGCAACGCGTTGACCGACCGCCCGCTTTCACGTATAAGTTGTGACATGCTGGAAGACGTGTGACGCGGCCCGGGGGCGACCCTTCGGGCCGTTTTTCGTTTCAACGGACGATCCCCTAGCAAGGCACAAGACCCATATGACAACACAAGAACGGGGCCGGAATGGTGAGGTGGCCGAAGCCGAGCGGAAGCTGGGCGAAATCCTTGATGTGCTGACCAGCGCCCAATCGGTGCTGGCGGCGCAGATCACCGCAATCGAGCAAACAGAAGCAACCAAGACAACCGAGGTTCGGCAGGCGCTGCGATCGCTGCATGAGCTGTATCTGAACTTTCGCGCTGCCGAGGAGAAGTTCCATGAAAAATACGGAAGCGGCCTACGCGCCGGAGACATCGACTTTGACGCCGTCCGGGCCCAGATCGGGGGCCGTCTGGATAGCCTCCGCCGCGCGCGAAGTGCAGGAGAGGTTTCTGGAGAGCCTGACCAAGGATGATCTGCGCGCGCTGCCCTATCTGTTCGAGTTCTGGGCGTTGGAGCACCAGTTGCCGCCGGAGGGAGAGTGGCGCAACTGGGTGATCCTGGGCGGGCGCGGTGCGGGCAAGACCCGCGCCGGGGCGGAATGGGTTCGGTCGATGGCCGAAGGATCACGCCCGCGCGACCGGGGCCGTGCCCGTCGCATCGGGCTGGTCGGGGAGACCGCCGATCAGGCTCGTGAGGTGATGGTCTTTGGCGAAAGCGGCATCATGGCCTGTTCGCCTCCGGATCGACGCCCTCAGTGGATTGCGGGCCGCAAGATGCTGGTCTGGCCGAATGGCGCCACGGCGCATGTTCTGTCGGCGCATGATCCGGAATCCCTGCGCGGGTGGCAGTTTGACGCCCTTTGGGCGGATGAACTGGCCAAGTGGAAGCGTGGGCAGGACAGTTGGGACATGCTGCAACTTGGGCTGCGGCTGGGCGATGACCCGCGCGCTTGTATCACGACGACCCCGCGCAATGCCCCGGTTCTGCGCGACTTGTTGGACCGGGAGAGCACGGTGATGACCCATGCGCCAACCACGGCGAACGCGGCCAATCTGGCGGCTGGGTTCCTTGAGGAGGTGCAGCGCCGCTATGCGGGCACCCGTCTTGGCCGGCAGGAGTTGGATGGCGTTCTTTTGGGCGATATCGAGGGCGCGTTGTGGACCAACGACCTGATCGCCGCCTGCGCGGTCGACAAGGCGCCCGAACTGACCCGGATCGTCGTCGCGGTCGATCCGCCGGTGACGGGCCACAAGGGGTCTGACCTTTGCGGGATCGTCGTGGCCGGGGTGGTCACCGATGGCCCGCCGCAGAACTGGCGGGCCTATGTTCTGGAGGATGCCAGCGTCGGCGCGGCCTCGCCCAACGAATGGGCGCGGGCGGCCCTTGCGGCGATGGAGCGGCACGGGGCCGACCGTCTGGTGGCGGAGGTCAACCAGGGCGGCGATCTGGTGGAGGAGGTCATTCGCCAGATCGATCCGCTGGTGCCCTATCGTGCGGTCCGTGCGGGCAAGGGCAAGGCCGCCCGGGCGGAACCGGTTGCCGCGCTTTATGAACAGGGCCGGGTGTCGCATTTGCGCGGGCTGTCCGAGCTAGAGGACCAGATGTGCGAGATGACCACCCGGGGCTTTACTGGGCGCGGGTCGCCGGACCGCGTGGATGCGCTGGTCTGGGCACTGCACGACCTGATGGTCGCGCCCGCGGCCCAATATCGCCGCCCGCGGCTGCGGTTGTTGTGATTTTTCGGGTGCCCGCCCCGCGTGGTGGGCGCCCTAAAGCGTCATGAGAAAAATCTGAATCACCTAACGCTGCCTGAAATCATGGATTTCAACGCGTTAGGTGATGACTGATGCCTTGGATATTTCGTCAGACGCCCTAACCAATGCCGCCGAGGCAGAGGTATTTCATTTCTAGATAGTCATCGAGCCCGTGCCGCGACCCTTCGCGCCCCTGGCCCGATTGCTTGATCCCGCCAAACGGCGCGGCCTCGGACGTGGTCAGCCCGGTGTTGATCCCGACGATCCCGTATTCCAGCGCCTCGGCCACGCGCCAGACGCGCCGCATGTCGCGGGTGAAGAAATAAGCCGAAAGCCCGTAGTCCGTGGCATTGGCGGCGGCGAGCACCTCCTCCTCTGTCTCGAAGCGAAAGAGGGGGGCGACGGGGCCAAAGGTTTCTTCCTTTGCCACCTGCATGTCGGCTGTCACGCCGGTCAGCACGGTTGGTTCGTAGAACAGCGCGCCGATATCCGAGCGTTTGCCGCCGGTTTCGACCCTGGCACCCTTGGCAATGGCATCGGCGACATGGTGTTCGACCTTGGCAAGGGCGGCCGCGTCGATCAGCGGGCCGGTCGTGGTGGCGGGGTCAAACCCATTGCCCAGGGTCAGACCCTTTGCGGCCTCGGCCATGCGCGCGGCGAAGGCATCATAGATCCCCGATTGAACGTAGATGCGGTTAGCGCAGACGCAGGTCTGGCCGTTGTTGCGGTATTTGGAGGCCATCGCGCCGTCGACTGCGGCGTCAAGGTCGGCGTCATCGAAGACGATGAAGGGCGCGTTGCCGCCGAGTTCCAGCGAGAGCCGCAGGATCTTGTCCGCGCCCTGCCGCATGAGGATGCGTCCGACCTCGGTCGAGCCGGTGAAGCTGAGTTTGCGCAGCTTGTCGTGGCGGCACATGGCCTGTCCCATCCCGGCGGCGTCCAGCCCCGGAACGACCGACAAGAGCCCTGCAGGCAGGCCCGCCCTTTCGGCCAAAACGGCGAGTGCGATAGAGGATAGCGGCGTCGCCTCGGCCGGTTTTGCGACCATGGCGCAGCCGACGGCCAGCGCCGGGGCCATCTTCCGCGCCAGCATGGCGGAAGGGAAGTTCCAGGGCGTGATCGCGCCCACGACCCCGACCGGCTGCCGGATGACCATGAGCCGCCGATCCTCGGCCATCGAGGGAATGGTTTCGCCGTAGACCCGCTTGGCCTCTTCCGCGAACCATTCGATGTATGAGGCGCCGTAGAGCACTTCGCGCTTGGCATCAAAATGGGGTTTGCCCATTTCGGCGGTCAGGATCGTGGCCAGATCGTCGGCATTGTCGTGGATCAGGTCATGCAGGCGCCGCATCGTATTGGCGCGGTCCTTGGCGGTGCGGGCGGCCCAGCTCTTTTGCACCGGTGCCGCGGCGTCGATGGCGTCGTTGACTGCCTCCGGGCCGAGGTCGGGCAGGGTTGCGACCATTTCGCCGGTGGCCGGATCGGTCACGTCGAAGGTGCGCCCATCCGGGGCCGAATGGACCTGTCGTCCGGCGATGATCCCTGCGGCAGGAATCAGGGTCGGATCGGAAAGGCGGTCGAGCAGGGCAGGAGAGATCGACATCGGCGTGGTCCTATGGTCGGCGGTTTGGCGGCATCTGGTCATTTTCTCGTGGGGAAGAAAACCCTTTTTGACCGGATTTCCGATTGGATTTGATCATACTCGTCCGGCGCTGCATTATGTGGCCAATGTTCATGCCCGATGAAGGGAACCCCAGACGTGCCAGCCACCCCCGCAAAGCTGCCGGAGCACCAGATCGTCTATCAGCGCCTGCGCGAGATGATCCTCTGTGGTGAATTGGAACCGGGGCAGGCGGTGACCATCCAGGGGCTGATCGGGACGCTGGGCGCGGGCATGACCCCCGTGCGCGAGGCGATCCGCCGGTTGACCTCGGAAGGTGCGTTGGAGTTTCAGGGTAACCGCCGGGTCTCTGTCCCGGTCCTAACCTTGCCGCAACTGGATGAGTTGGCCTTTGCCCGGTTGGCGCTTGAACCGCAGCTGGCCTTTTGGGGGGCAGAGAAGGTTTCGCCCGAGCAGATCGCCCGGTTGACCGAGATCGACAACGAAGTGAACCGCGCCATCGCGCGGGGCGACGTGAAAGCCTATCTGACGAAGAACCACCAGTTTCATGCCGAGCTGTATGCGGCATCCGGCGCGACGATCATGATTTCCATTGCCGATACGCTGTGGTTGCGGATGGGGCCGTCGCTGCGGGTCATGTGTGGCCGGTTCGGCACCTCCAACCTGCCGGACATGCATGAAGACGCGCTGTCAGCCCTGCGGGACGGGGATGCGGCGCGCGTACGTGATGCGATACACGCGGATATCGCGCAGGGGTTCGACCAGATTCGCGCCTCTCTGTCCTCCTGAACCCTAACGAATAGCCTTTGACCCGTTGCGTGGCCCACCGCGCGGTGGGTCAGCTCGTTCTTCAGCATTTCATCCGATTGTTCCCCTCACGCACCGCAGCCCGCGTTTCCGGCGGCACGCAGGATCGAGGAGAATTGGATGTTTGACTTTCTGAAGCGGCCCGAGGCGACCGGCCCCGCCAACATGGAGGCGAAGGCCTCGGCCACGGGTAAGGTTGTCGCGCTGGCCTCTGGCCGCGTGGCGTGGAGCCCGCGCGATGTTGTGTCGCTGACCAAGAACGGTTTTGCAGGGAATCCGGTGGGGTTTCGCGCGGTCAAGATGATTGCCGAGGCCGCCGCGGCCCTGCCGTTGGTTCTGCAGGACCGGGAACGCCGCTATGACACGCACCCGGTGCAGGCGCTGCTGTCGCGCCCCAATGCGCTTCAGGGACGTGCGGAGCTGATGGAGGCAGTCTTTGCCCAGCTGCTGCTGACCGGGAACGCCTATGTGGAGGCTGTCGCGGGCGAGGCCCTGCCGGTCGAGATGCATGTGCTGCGGTCCGACAGGATGAGCCTTGTCCCGGGCGCCGATGGCTGGCCCGTCGCCTATGACTACACGCTCAATGGCCGCAAGCACCGGTTCGCCGTGGGTTCGGACGCCAGCCCGATATGCCATATCAAGTCGTTCCATCCGCAGGATGATCATTATGGGTTTTCGCCCTTGCAGGCGGCCGCCACCGCGATTGACGTGCACAATGCCGCAAGCCGCTGGTCCAAGGGGCTGTTGGACAATGCCGCCCGCCCGTCAGGGGCCATTGTCTATAAGGGCGCGGATGGGCAGGGCAGCCTGTCGTCGGATCAATATGATCGCCTGTTGACCGAGATGGAGACCCAGCATCAGGGCGCGCGCAACGCGGGCCGACCGATGCTGCTGGAAGGGGGGCTGGACTGGAAGCCGATGGGCTTTTCGCCCTCGGACATGGAATTCCAGAAGACCAAGGAGGCCGCCGCGCGGGAGATTTCCATCGCCTTTGGTATCCCGCCGATGATGTTGGGCATTCCGGGCGACGCGACCTATGCAAATTACCAGGAGGCGAACCGGGCGTTCTATCGCCTGACCGTTCTGCCGCTGGCGACCCGTGTCTATGCAACGCTGGCGGACTGGCTGTCGGATTTCACCGATGAACGGCTGGATATCCGCCCGGACCTTGACCAAATCCCCGCCCTTGCCGCCGAGCGCGAAGCGCAATGGCGTCGCGTGGGCGAGGTGAGTTTCCTGACCGACGCGGAAAAGCGCGCCCTTTTGGGTCTGCCCGCGCTGGAGGTCGGCGATGAAGGGTGAGGTGGTGGACATGGAGGGCCGCCCCCGCCGCGACCCGGCCCCGGTGTCGGATTTCTGGTTCGCGCAGATGGATGTGCGGCTGGGCAAGATCGAATTCGTGGTTGGCCGTCTGGAAAAACAGGTCTGGCTGATCGTCTGCGCCGCCTTTGCGCTGGTGGGGATCGAGGTCGTCGCGGCACTGGTCGGCGGCAATTGAAGGGACAGGATATGGAACTGGAACACAAGTTTTGCGCCCTGGGCCAGGAGGTGCAGGTCACCGATGGTCATTTGATCGAAGGTTACGCCTCTTTTTTTGGCAAGACCGATCAGGGCGGCGATGTGGTGCAGCCGGGTGCCTATGCGGCGTCGCTGGCCCGGCTGGGCGCGAAGGGCGGAAAGGTGCGGATGCTGTGGCAGCACGACCCGACCCAGCCCATCGGGATCTGGGACGAGGTGCGGGAAGACGGCAAGGGCCTGTGGGTCAAGGGCCGGATCCTGACCGACGTGGCCAAGGGGCGCGAAGCGGCGGCCCTTGTGGCGGCGGGGGCAATCGACGGTCTGTCGATCGGCTATCGCACGATCCGGGCCACGAAGAATGACAAGGGTCAGCGGCTCTTGTCCGAGCTGGAGCTGTGGGAGGTGTCTTTGGTCACGTTCCCCATGCTTCCCGATGCGCGGGTCGGCGCCAAGGGGGACACCCCGGATGCGGCGATCCTGCGTGAGATGGCGGCGGCGTTTCGCGATGCCCGCAGCCTGCTGGCCCCGGACGACTGACCGAGCCGGCGTTTCACATCAAGAAGGACTGATTGATGAGCAAACCCGAGACCAAGGCTCGGGCCGGGGAGCTTTCGTCTCCGGCTGAGGAGCTGAAGTCGGCGATCGCCGATTTCGTCACCGAATTCAAAGACTTTTCCAACGGCATTGATGCCAAGCTTCAGAAACAGGAAGAACGTATGAACAAGCTGGATCGCAAATCCCTGATGGCCGCGCGGCCTGTCCTTGCCTCGGGCGCCGAGGTTGAAGCCCCCCACCAGAAGGCCTTTGCCGCCTATTTGCGGTCGGGCGACGATGACGCCCTGCGCGGGCTGACCCTTGAAGGCAAGGCGATGTCCACCGCTGTGGCCGCTGATGGCGGCTATCTGGTGGATCCGCAGACCGCCGAAACCATCAAGTCCACCCTGTCGTCCACCGCGTCGATCCGGGCCATTGCCAATGTCGTCAACGTCGATGCCACGTCGTTCGACGTGCTGATCGACCACACCGAAATGGGCGCGGGCTGGGCGACCGAGGTCGATCCGACCACCGAAACCGGCACCCCGACCATCGACCGCATCACCATCCCGCTGCACGAACTGTCCGCCCTGCCGAAGGCATCGCAGCGTCTGCTGGACGACAGCGCCTTTGACATCGAAGGCTGGCTGGCCGAGCGTATCGCCAACAAGTTTGCCCGGTCCGAGGCCGCGGCCTTTATCAACGGTGATGGCATCGACAAGCCGCGCGGCTTCCTGGACTACGCTCAGGTCGACAACGGCGCTTGGGTTTGGGGCAACATTGGTTATGTCACTACCGGTGTTGCCGGGGACATCACCGATGGGGACCCGATCATCGACCTTGTCTATGCGCTGGGCGCTGAATACCGGGCCGGGGCCAGCTTTGTCATGAACTCCAAGACCGCTGGCCTGATCCGCAAGCTGAAGGATGCCGATGGCCGCTTCCTGTGGTCGGATGGTCTGGCCGCGGGTGAACCGGCCCGCCTGATGGGCTATCCGGTGCTGATCGCCGAGGACATGCCCGATGTGGCCGCCGACAGCGCCTCGATCGCCTTTGGCGACTTCGGCGCGGGCTACACCGTTGCCGAACGTCCGGACCTGCGCGTGCTGCGCGACCCGTTCTCGGCCAAGCCGCATGTGCTGTTCTATGCGACCAAGCGCGTCGGCGGTGCGGTGTCCGACTTTGCTGCGATCAAGCTGCTGAAGTTCGGCATCGCCTAAAGGCAGATGACCGAAGGGGCCGCCCGTCTGGGCGGTCCCGCCGGGCGCGCGCCGGGGTGAAACAGCCTCGTGTTGTCCAGCTGCTCCCATCCGTCCGAGCAATACGGGGGTGCGCGGCGTGCGTCCGGTCCAATCGCCAATGTGGACCGGAGATCGGAGTAATTCCATGATGTTAGTCGAAGAGACCACGGTGCCCCAGGCGGCCCTTCCCGTGGCCGTATTCAAAGAGCACCTGCACCTTGGCTCTGGCTTTGCCGATGATGGTCTGCAGGATTCGGTGTTGGAGACCTACCTGCGCGCCGCGCTGGCCGCGGTAGAGGCCCGGACCGGAAAGATCCTGATCGAGCGGGACTTCAGCTGGACCCTGAGCGCGTGGCGCGACCATGCCGAACAGGCCCTGCCGGTGGCTCCGGTCAACGCGATTGCCGATCTGCTGATCGCCGGGCGCGACGGGATCGAAACGAGCGTGAACGGGCAGGCTTACCAGCTGATCCCCGACAGCCAGCGCCCGCGCATCGCAGCGACAGGTGGCGCGTTGCCGACGATCCCGCCGGGCGGGTCGGCCCGTGTGCTGTTCATGGCGGGCTATGGTCCGGACTGGGGGGATCTGCCCGCCGATCTGGCGCAGGCGGTGTTGATGCTGGCCGCCCACTACTATGAATTCCGCCATGACATGCGGGGCACGGGCGGGGCCATGCCGCAGGGCGTGGCCGCCCTGATCGACCGCTACCGCACGGTCCGCCTGTTCGCGGGGGGACGCGGATGAAACGCCCCCGATTGAACCGAAAGCTGGTGCTGGAGGCGCCGGTGCGCGTGCCGGACGGCGCGGGTGGATATTCCGTGACCTGGACGGCGCTGGGCACCCTATGGGCCGATCTTGATGCCCGCACCGGGCGCGAAGCGGCGGGCATCGCCACGCCCCTGTCCAAGGCGGCCTATCGCATCGTGTTGCGGGCCGCGCCGGTGGGATCGCCGCGCCGCCCGTTGCCGGAACAACGGCTGCGGGATGGGACGCGGGTGTTCCAGATCAATGCCGTCACCGAATGGGACGCGGATGCGCGGTTCCTTGTCTGTCACGCCAATGAGGAGGTGGTCACATGAGTTATGGCGTTGCTGCGGCGCTTCAGGCTGCCGTCTATCAGCATCTGTCGACCGATCCGGCTGTGACCGCGCTGGTCGGGACCGCAATCTATGACGCCCTGCCTACCGGGAGCCTGCCCGGGTTGTACGTGGCCCTTGGCCCGGAAACCGCGCGGGACCGGTCGGACAAGACCGGGGGTGGGGCAGAGCATGAATTCACCGTCACCGTTGTGACCGACAGCGCGGGCTTTGCCAGTGCCAAGGATGTGGCGGCTGCCATTTCCGACGCGCTGGTCGATGCCGACCTGATCCTGTCGCGCGGCGTGCTGGTGTCGCTGAACTTTTACCGGGCCGTCGCGGCCCGGGTCGAAACGGGCGACACCCGCCAGATCAATCTGGTGTTCCGCGCCCGCGTCGACGACGTCTAGCCCGTTCGGGCACCCAAACTGAAACGATCAACCAAGCGGAGTGATGGCTATGGTAGCCCAGAACGGCAAGGATCTTCTTATCAAGGTCGACATGAACGGCAGTGGCACGTTCGAAACCATCGCGGGGCTGCGCGCCACGCGGTTTTCCCTGAATGCTGAAACGGTGGATGTGACCAGCATCGAAAGCACGGGTGGCTGGCGCGAGCTGTTGGGCGGGGCCGGGGTCCGGTCCGCGTCGATCTCGGGGTCGGGCGTGTTCAAGGACGCGGGCACCGACGAACGGGCGCGGCAGATCTTCTTTGATGGGGAAACCCCCGATTTCCAGGTGATCGTGCCGGATTTCGGCATCATCGAAGGCCCGTTCCAGATCAGTTCGATCGAATATGCGGGCAGCCACAATGGCGAGGCGACCTATGAGCTGTCCATCGCCTCGGCCGGGGCGCTGAGCTTTACGGCCTTTGTCTGATGGCCAATCCGCACGCGGGCGAGGTGGCGCTGGTCATTGATGGCCAGCCTCACAGCCTGAAGCTGACCCTTGGCGCGCTGGCCGAACTGGAGGCGCAGATGGGCGAGGATACCATCGTCGATCTGGTTCGCCGGTTCGAGGGCGGCGCCTGTTCCAGCCGCGATGTCATGGCGTTGATCGTGGCGGGCCTGCGGGGCGGGGGATGGCGCGGCACGGCCGCCGATCTTCTGTCGGCCGAGATCGCGGGCGGCCCCGTGGGCGCGGCGCAGGCGGCGGCGGAACTTCTGGCCCGCGCCTTCCTGCCCCCGGGATCATGAGCGGCGGGCTGGACTGGCCCGGGTTGATCCGGGCGGGGCTGTGCGGGCTGCGGTTGCGCCCGGCCGAGTTTTGGGCGCTCACCCCGGCGGAACTGATGCTGATGCTGGGTCTTGATGGTGGCGGGCAGGCCCCGATGGTTCGGGACCGGCTGGACGATCTGATCCGGGCCTTCCCGGACGATGTGAAAGGAAGCGAAAATGAACGAGATTGACCGGCTGGACGATCTGGAGGCCGAGGTGAGCGCGCTGGAGCGCACCCTGGGCGATGCCAGCGCCATGACCCGCGCCTTCGATGCCCAGCTGCGCGATGTGCAGGTCAGCATGGGCGCCGCCGTCCGCGATCTTGGCACTCTGGAACGCGGGTTCTCGGGCGGGTTGCGCAAGGCGTTTGACGGGCTTGTCTTCGATGGGTTGCGCCTGTCGGACGCGCTTGGCGTTCTGGCCAATTCGATGGTCCAGACTGTCTATAACGCGGCCCTGCGTCCGGTGACCGATCATTTCGGCGGGATGCTGGCCAATGGGCTGAATTCGATCGTGTCGGGGATGATGCCCTATGCCGACGGCGGGGCGTTCTCTCAGGGCCGGGTGATGCCCTTTGCCAAGGGGGGCGTGGTGGCGCAGGCCACGGCCTTTCCGATGCGGGGCGCGACCGGGCTGATGGGCGAAGCGGGACCCGAGGCGATCATGCCGCTGACCCGCGGCGCCGATGGCCGGCTTGGCGTTCAGGCGCAGGGCGGGGGCAACATCACCGTCAACATGAACATCACCACCCCGGATGTGCAGGGGTTTCAGCGCAGCCGGTCCCAGATCGCCGCCCAGATGGCGCGGGCGCTGGGGCAGGGCAGCCGCAACAGGTAGGGGAGCAAACAGATGGCCTTTCACGAAATTCGGTTTCCGACCTCGCTCAGCTTTGGGTCGACGGGCGGCCCCGAGCGGCGCACCGAGGTGGTGACCCTTGCCAACGGGCACGAGGAACGCAACACCCCTTGGGCGCATTCGCGCCGCCGCTACGACGCGGGCATGGGCCTGCGGTCGATGGATGATGTCGAAACCCTCATTGCGTTCTTCGAGGCCCGCAGCGGCCAGTTGCACGGGTTTCGCTGGAAGGACTGGGCGGATTACAAATCTTGCCGCCCGTCGCAGGACATCGACAGCGCCGATCAGCTTTTGGGCGAAGGCGATCAGGTTACGACCGAGTTTCAACTGGTGAAGACCTACGAGTCGGGCGTGCACACCTATGTCCGTCCGATCCGCAAGCCGGTGGCCGGGTCGGTCCGGGTCGAGCTGAGTGGCGTGCCGCAGCTGGAAGGGACAGACTACACGATCGACGTTACCACGGGGGTCATCACCTTTACCCACCCGCCGGATGAACGCTCGCAGGTCTTCGCGGGCTACGAATTCGACGTGCCAGTGCGGTTCGACACGGACATGATCCGCACGTCGCTGGCGTCGTTTCAGGCAGGGGAAGTCCCGGATGTCCCGGTGTTGGAGATCCGAACATGACTGGGCTGATGGAGACACTGGCCACGGGGGCCACGACCCTGTGCCGTTGCTGGGCACTGACCCGGCGAGATGGGGTCACGATGGGCTTTACTGACCACGACCAGCCGCTGGTCTTTGACGGGATCACCTTTCGCGCCGATACCGGCATGACCGCCCGCGCGCTTGAGATCTCGACCGGGTTGTCGGTGAACAATTCCGAAGCAATGGGCGTGTTGTCGGACGCGGCGATCCGCGAGGCGGATATCGACGCGGGTCGCTATGACGGAGCCGAGGTCCGGTCCTGGCTGGTCAATTGGCGTGATGTGACCGAACGGGCGCTGCGCTTTCGCGGCACCATCGGGGAAATCCGGCGCGGGGCGGGGGCGTTTGACGCGGAACTGCGCGGGCTGACCGAGGCGCTGAACCAGCCGCAGGGCCGCATCTACCAGCGGCCTTGTGCGGCGGTCCTGGGCGATGCGGCCTGCCGGGTCGATCTAGACGCGCCCGGCCTGTCGGCGGAACTGCCTGCCGAGGAGGTGGAAGATGGTCGCCTGTTCCGCTTTGCCGGGTTGACCGGGTTTGCCGAAGGTTGGTTCGAGAAGGGACAGTTTCGCATCCTGTCTGGCGCGGCCGAGGCCCTGCACGGGGTGATCAAGGCGGATCGCATTCTGCCGGATGGCCGCCGCGAGATCGAACTGTGGCAAGAGATCCGGGCGGACGTGCTGCCCGGCGATCTGGTTCGGGTCGAGGCGGGCTGCGACAAGTCCTTTGTCACCTGCCGCCAGAAGTTCGCCAATGTCGTCAACTTCAGAGGGTTCCCGGATATTCCCGGCGATGACTGGCTGGTGTCGGTTCCAACCCAAAGCGGCCAGAACACCGGGGGCAGCCTGCGGTGATTGGGCCCGAGGTGGTTGCAGAGGCACGCCGCTGGATCGGCACGCCCTACCGCCATCAGGCGGCAACCCGTGGCGCGGGTTGTGATTGCCTTGGCCTGGTGCGCGGGGTCTGGGCCGTCCTTCTGGGCAATCTTCCAGAACCGGTTCCCGCCTACAGCCCCGACTGGGCCGAACCGCAGCGGCAAGAGGTGCTGTTGCAGGCGGCGCTGCGCCATCTGGTGCCCCGCCCGCTGACCGCGGCGGAGCCGGGCGATGTGCTGCTGTTTCGGATGCGGGCAGGGGCGGTGGCCAAGCATCTGGCGTTTCAAGGGGAGGTCGGCGCGCATCCGACCTTCATTCATTCCTATTCCGGGCATGGGGTCGTGGAAAATCCGCTGACCCGGCCCTGGGCGCGCCGCATCGTGGCGCGGTTTCATTTTCCTGAAAGGGGCGCGTGATGGCGACGATTGTTCTTTCTGCGGCGGGGATGGCCCTTGGCGGGTCTCTGGGCGGCTCGGTGCTTGGGCTGTCGACGGCGGTGATTGGCCGGGCGGTCGGCGCGACCCTTGGCCGGGTGATCGACAACCGCCTGATGGGGGCGGGGTCGGAGCCGGTCGAAACCGGAAGGATCGACCGGTTCCGTCTGATGGGCGCCTCGGACGGGGCGCCGGTTGCACAGGTCTATGGCCGGATGCGGGTCGGCGGACAGGTGATCTGGGCGACCGAATTCCTTGAGGATCGCACCACATCGGGCGGGGGCAAAGGGAGCCCGCGCCCCACCACGATCAGCTATTCCTACACCATCAGCCTTGCCGTGGCCCTGTGCGAGGGGGAGATCACCCATGTGGGCCGCATCTGGGCTGACGGGCAGGAAATATCGCCCGATGATCTGAACATGCGCGTCTATATCGGGGCCGAGGACCAACTGCCCGACCCGAAGATGGAGGCGGTCGAAGGCGCAGGCAATGTGCCGGCCTATCGCGGCATCGCCTATGTGGTTTTCGAAGATCTGGACCTGTCCCGCTTTGGCAACCGCGTGCCGCAGTTCTCCTTTGAGGTATCCCGCCCGTCGCAACCCGATGCGGCGCCGGAGGTGACCGATATCGCCCGGCTTGTTCCCGGCGTGGCGCTGGTTCCCGGCACCGGGGAATACGCATTGGCGACCGAGCCGGTCTATGCCCGCGCAGGCGTAGGGGAAACCGCGCCGATCAACGTGAATTCGGCCAGCGGCCAGCCGGATTTCGTTGCCTCGATGGACGCGTTGGAGGGCGAATTGCCTGCCTGTGGGTCGGTGAGCATGGTGGTCAGCTGGTTTGGCGACGACCTGCGTTGTGGCGACTGCGCCATCGCGCCAAAGGTTGAACAAGCGGGAAGTGACCCGGCGGAGATGCCCTGGATCGTGTCGGGGATCACGCGGGCGGCGGCAGGGCTGGTGCCTCGCGACGGCCACGACCGGCCAGTCTATGGCGGCACCCCTGCGGATGCGTCGGTTGTTCAGGCCATCGGTGATTTGAGTGCGCGCGGCAAATCTGTCGTGTTCTATCCGTTCCTGCTGATGGACCAGATGCAGGGCAACACGTTGCCCGACCCTTGGACCGGAGCAACGGACCAGCCAAATTTGCCGTGGCGCGGTCGGATCACCACATCCCTCGCGCCCGGCGTGGCGGGCAGCCCGGACGAAACTTCAGCGGCGGAAGCGGAGGTTGCGACCTTTTTCGGCACGGCCGCCCCCGGCGATTTCACCGTGACCGGCACCTCTGTCAGCTATACCGGACCGGCCGAGGCGTCGTATCGGCGGTTCATCCTGCATTACGCCCATCTTTGCGCGGCGGCGGGCGGGGTCGACGCCTTTTGCATCGGGTCTGAAATGCGCAGCCTGACCCAGATCCGGGGGGCGGGCGGCAGCTTTCCGGCGGTGGCTGCCCTGCGTCAGCTTGCGGCGGATGTGCGCGCGATCCTTGGGCCGGGGGTCAAGATCGGCTATGCGGCGGATTGGTCGGAATACCACGGCTATCAGCCAGCGGGCACGGGCGACAAGCTTTTCCACCTTGATCCGCTTTGGGCCGATCCGGAGATCGATTTCATCGGCATCGACAACTATATGCCGCTGTCGGACTGGCGCGATGGGCAGGACCACGCGGATGCGGGGTGGGAGTCGATCTATAACCTCGACTATCTGCGGGCCAATGTCGAAGGCGGAGAGCTTTACGATTGGTACTATCAGTCCGAGGAAGCCCGCGCGGCGCAGATCCGCACACCGATCACCGATGGCGACGGGGAACCCTGGGTCTGGCGGCCCAAGGATATTCGCGGCTGGTGGGAAAACCATCACCACGACCGGGTGGGTGGCGTGCGTGCAAACCTGCCGACCGATTGGGTTCCGGGGTCGAAACCGATCTGGTTCACGGAGATTGGCTGTTCCGCCGTGGACAAGGGGACGAACCAACCCAACAAGTTCCTTGACCCCAAGTCGTCGGAATCCACCTTGCCGCGCTATTCAAACGGCCAGCGCGACGAGTTGATCCAGAACCAGTATCTTCGGGCGTTGATCGGACACTACACCGACCAGGCCAACAACCCGACCCATGTGGGAACCGGGGTGCAGATGATCGACATGACCCGGACCCACGTCTGGGCCTGGGACGCGCGGCCCTATCCGGCCTTTCCGGGCAAATCCGAACTGTGGTCGGACGGCGAAAACTGGCCACGGGGGCATTGGATCAGCGGGCGGGCGTCGATCCGGACGCTTGCCAGCGTCGTGGATGAAATCTGCGCCCGGTCAGGTGTGACCGGGGCGGATGTGTCGCGACTGCATGGGATCGTGCGGGGCTATGCGGTAACGGATGTAGATACTGCCCGCGCGGCCCTGCAACCGCTGATGCTGGCGCATGGGTTCGACGTGATCGAACGCGATGGCGTTTTGTCGTTCGTTTCCCGTGGGTTGGAAGGCCCGGTTGAGGTGGATGCCGGGCAGGCCGTTCTGGTAGGCCCCGACCAGCCAACGGTCGACCGAAGCCGCGCGCCTGCCGCCGAACTGGCGGGGCGGGTGCGCCTGCTGCACGTCGACCCCGACAGCGACTACGCCGCGCGCGCAACCGAGGCGATCTTCCCGGACGAGGCGACATTCGCTGTCTCGCAATCCGAATTGCCAATGGCCCTGATCGGGTCAGAGGCGCGGGCCATCACCGAGCGTTGGTTGTCAGAGGCGCGCGTGGCCCGAGACCGGGTGCAGCTGGCCTTGCCGCCTTCATTGTCGGATATCGGGGCGGGGGATGTGATCCGGCTGGACGGGGCGGACTATCGCGTGGACCGGGCCGAACTGTCGGAACATCAGATGCTGGACGCGGTGCGGATCGAACCAGCGCTCTATGATCGTCGCTTGTCGGGGGCGGATGCATTCGGGCTGACCACTTTTGCGGTGCCTGTTCCTGTCGAAGGCTTGTTCATGGACCTGCCGCTGCTGCGCGGGGATGAGGTGCCACATGCCCCCCATTTTGCTGCCTTCAGCGATCCGTGGCCGGGCAGCGTTGCGCTGTATTCCGCGCCTGCGGACCATGACTATGCGCTGAACACGGTTTCGCCTTCCGCTTCTGTCGTGGGGATCACGGAAACCGCGATGGTCCCAGCTCAACCCGGGCTGTTTGACCGTGGTCCGGCCCTGCGGGTGCGGCTGGTCACGGGGTCGCTTGGGTCTGTTTCGGCAGAGGATGTGATCGCCGGGGCCAATGTGGCGGTGATCGGTGACGGCACCCCCGACAATTGGGAGGTGATCCAATTCGCCGAGGCGGTTTTGGTCGCGGAAGACACTTATGAGTTGCGAATGCGCCTGCGGGGGCAGGCAGGGTCGGACGGGATCGCCCTGACAGGGTGGCCGGTTGGCAGCCTTGTGGTTCTGATGAACGCAACGCCGCAGCAGATCGCGCTTGCGGCCTCGGCCCGGGGCGTCACCCGGCATTTCCGCTGGGGTCCGGCCTCGCGGCCGATCGACCACGCCAGTTTCCGTCACGCCGAATATGCCTTTTCGGGCAACGGGTTGCGGCCCTATCGGGTGGGGCATCTGCGGGCCGACGGCGGGCCGGAACCTGTCCTGTCCTGGGTCAGGCGCAGCCGAGTCGACGGCGACGGCTGGGAAGGGTTCGAGATCCCGCTGGGCGAGGATTCCGAGCTTTACCGGGTTCAGGTGATCGAAGGCGGCACGGTCCTGCGCGAAGAGATCGTGACCGCGCCCGGCTTCACTTACACCGCCGCGATGCAGGCGGCGGATGGTAATCCGGGCCTCTACCGGATCGAGGTGGCGCAGGTATCGGCCCAGTTCGGACCGGGGCCAGTGGTTGGCCTTGACCTGGTGGCCTGATCCATGCGGCCGCTGCTTCCCGGGGATATGGATATGGCGGTTCGGGCGCTGATGGCGGTGCCCGAACCGGCCCGGCCCGTTCTGGCCCGGCAACTGCTGGACGAGGCGCATATCGCCGACAAGACCTGCCGCCGCCTTGGGCGGGCGCATCCCGCCTTTGGGGATGGAAGCCTGTACGAGGCGGCGCGCAGACATCGGCGCGAAAACCTGCCAGACTATTGCAATGACAGCTATTGCGCGGCCCTTGCCGTGCTGATCGAGGCGGTCTTGGCCCGAAAATCGGCCTAGCCGCGCATGCAGGACAGGCAGCGCGGGACGGTCGGGTCGGCCTCCAGCCGGGCAGCGGGCAGGTCTTCGCCGCAGTCCGTGCAATAGCCGAACTCTCCCTCGTCGATCCGGGCCAGAGCCGCGATGATCCGCTGCCGCTGCGCCTGTCTGCGCCCGGCCTGTGCCTGCGCCATCGCCTGATTTTGCAGGGCGTCCATGCGGGACAGACGGCCAACGGCCTGCTGGTCCAGTTCAACCACCTTCTGCGCGTCGGCACCGCGGGCGTCCTCATCCTCCAGCCCGGAGAGAAGGGCGCGCAGTTTTTCGCGATAGAATTCAAGCATTTCATCATTCATTCGCGTGATCCCTTCCATCACGGCTTTGTTCTTGGCCAAGGAACCCTATCTGGGGTAGAACGCCAGTGAAAGACAAAGAGGTGCCCCATGGCCCGCACAAGACCACAGCTTGCCAATATCGATCCCGTCTGGGACCGCATCTGCCGCGAAGCCGAAGAGGCGATTGCGGCCGAACCGCTTATGGGCAGCCTGCTGCATCAGGGCATTCTACACCATGCGTCCTTTGACCGGGCGCTGGCCTTCCGGATTTCGATGAAACTGGCGTCCGAGGAGATGTCAGAACAGATCCTGCGTGAAATCGCGGATCATGCCTTTGCTTCGTCGCCCGATCTGGTCGCCGCCTGCCGTGCCGACCTTGTGGCCGTGTTCGAACGTGATCCGGCCTGCCACCGCTACATGCAGCCGCTTTTGTATTTCAAGGGCTATCAGGCGGTGCAAAGCTACCGGCTGGGCCATTGGCTGTGGCAGCAGGGGCGCAAGGATCTTGCCTATTTCATCCAGATGCGGGTGTCCGAGGTGTTCGGCGTGGACATTCACCCTGCCGCGCGGATCGGCAAGGGGCTGATGATCGACCATGCCCATTCCATCGTGATCGGCGAAACCGCCGTGGTGGGCGACAATGTGTCGATGCTGCACTCCGTCACGCTGGGCGGGACCGGCAAGGAAGAGGAAGACCGGCATCCGAAGATCGGCAATGGCGTGCTGATCGGGGCCGGGGCCAAGGTTCTGGGCAATATCACGGTCGGCTGCTGTTCGCGGATCGCCGCCGGGTCGGTGGTGCTGAAGGATATCCCGTCGTCGGTGACGGTGGCGGGGGTTCCCGCCAAGATCGTAGGCGAAGCGGGATGCGACCAGCCCTCGGTCGAGATGGACCAGACCCATCACATTGGCCGGGACGATTAATCCCCGATAGACGTCAATGACAAGGGCCGCGCCGGATGCGGCCCTTTGTCGTTTCAGGCCAGTTGATCGAAGGCTTCCAGCGCCTTGACCCCGTACATGTAGGACGGACCGCCGCCCATCATGATACAGGTGGCGATGGTTTCGACGATCTCGTCCCGGGTGGCCCCGGCCTTGGCCGCGCCGTGCACGTGAAAGCCGATACAATCGACGCAGCGGGTGGCGATGCCAATGGCCACGCATTGCAGTTCCTTGTCCTTGGTGGACAAGGCCCCGTCCGACAGAGCGGCATGGTGCATCTGGGTAAAGGCCTTGGCCGCCTCGGGGTGGGCCTTGCGAAAATCCTTGGTCAGGTCTGTGGTCTCGTTCAGGGCGGTTTGCCAGTCCATCTGCGGCTCCGTTTGTTGATTTCGGCCCGTGATAGGCCGCCCCTCAGGCCACGGCCTTGCGATGGATCAAACTGTGAGACCAGCTTCACATGGGTTCTGCCAGAATGCAAAGTTCACTGTAGTCGGAACCTTCAACCGTCAGGTCATAGACACCAATGCCGTATGACCGCGCCCCTTTTTCTTCCGCGAAGCGAAAGAGCGTTTCGGCGGGCAGTCGTCGATATCGGCCCTTTGCATCCCTGAGAAGGGCAAAGAGTGGGTCCTGGGTAGAGTTCCAGGGCGTAAGGGTTCGAATTTCGGGACCTATCGCAAACGCTGCATATGCGGTAGCCGCAGACTGTGCCGACTTTGAACCAAATCCCAGAAGCCGTCTGAAAAGGCCCGCTTTTCTTGGTGCGGCAGAAAGAGATATCAGGCTGGCGGCATGAATGTCTTCATGATCGTCAATGCATTGCAGTTCGGCCCCGATCTGCATCGTTCTGCGAATGGCCTTTTCATCGGGTTTCCCGTCGACAGTGATCATCGTGCGCGACACGGCGAATGCACGCTTGTAGCCGAAGATGGTCATCGGCGCGTCGGGGTCTTTGTCGAGCAAGGCAATAGATCGGGCCTCGTGAAACCGGTCCTTGACCCAGCCTTCACCGCCATAGTTGGCAATCTCGGCGGCGGGCAGGGCATCTTCGCGGTCTTCGGGAAGGACAGGCGCATCCGCGATCGCCCCGATCACGGCGGCGATATCGCGGGCCAGACGGGCATCGACGCTGGGTGTAAAGGCGTTCACCCCGATACTATAGCCGTTTTCATTTCGGTAAAGGCAACATCCCCGAAGAGATTGGCCCGGAATGCAGAAAACGATCGTCGCGGGGTCGGGCGTGTATTCGACGACGCCCTTGTGGCCAAGACGTTCAAGGATTTCGGAAGTTGGGACCACAACATCCGTTTCAACTTCAAAATAGAAACTCATTCAAGGCACCCACATCAATCTCCCAGTGTTCAAGGAAGATCAAAGTGGTGGGCCTGTGTCAAACCAGATTCGCTGACACAGGCATAGCTATTCGGTTGGCGCTCAGGCCAGCATGACCATCGGGTTTTCAAGGTTGTCCTTGATCGCCTGAAGCAGGTTCGCCCCAAGCGCCCCATCGATCACCCGGTGATCGACGGACAGGGTCACCGACATCACTGTGCCGACGGCCAGTTCGCCATCCTTGCCGACGATCGGTTTCTTCACCCCGGCACCGACCGCGAGGATCGCGGCATGGGGCGGGTTGATGATCGCGTCGAAATTGTCGATCCCGAACATGCCAAGGTTGGAGATCGCGAAAGAGCCGCCCTGATATTCATGCGGGGCCAGTTTGCGGTCGCGGGCACGGGCGGCCAGATCCTTCATCTGCGAGGACAGGGCCGAGAGCGATTTGGTATCTGCGTCCTGAAGAACCGGGGTGAACAACCCGCCTTCGATGGCGACGGCCACCGCCACGTCCGATTTCTCGAACTTCAGCACCCGGTCCCCGGCCCAGACCGCATTCGCATCCGGCACCTGTTGCAGGGCAAGGGCGCAGGCCTTGATGATGAAGTCGTTGACCGACAGCTTCACACCACGCCCTTCAAGCTGGGCGTTCAACTGGCTGCGGAACTTCAGAAGCGCATCCAGCTGGATATCCCGGCGCAGGTAGAAATGCGGCACGGACTGCTTGGCTTCGGTCAGGCGGGCGGCGATGGTCTTGCGCATCCCGTCCAGTTTGACCTCTTCGAAGGGGCGACCTTCATAGGTCTTGAGGACCACATCGGTCGCCGGGCCAGAGGCCATGGCGGCGGGGGCGGCCACAGCAGGCGCGGCAGCAGGGGCCGATGCCGGGGCCGCAGCAGCGCCGGGCTGGGCGTTTTCGACATCCGCCTTCACGACACGGCCATGCGGACCGGAGCCCTTGACCTCCGCCAGATTGACACCCTTCTGCGCAGCGATACGGCGGGCGAGGGGTGAAGCGAAAATGCGCCCGCCATCGGCAGCCTTGGGGGCTGCGGGGGCAGGGGTTGCGGCCGCCTCGGAGCCCCCTTCGGGGGCCGCCTTGGCGTCCGCGGCGGGCTGCGCCGCCGGGGCCGGGGCCGGAGCGGAGGCGCCAGAACCGATGTCATCGGCGCTTTCACCCTCGTCCAGCAGGACCGCGATGGGGGTGTTGACCTTGACCGCCTCAGAGCCTTCACCGATCAGGATCTTGCCAATGGTGCCTTCGTCTACGGCCTCAAACTCCATCGTTGCCTTGTCGGTTTCGATCTCGGCGATGATGTCGCCGGACGAAACGGTATCGCCTTCCTTCACGAGCCACTTGGCAAGGGTCCCTTCCTCCATCGTGGGGGAGAGGGCGGGCATCAGGATTTCGGTGGGCATATCTCGATCTCCTTACCGGTAGGTGACTTGTTTCACGGCGTCGATCACCTCGGCGGTGGTTACGAGCGCGTGTTTTTCAAGGTTGGCGGCATAGGGCATGGGCACGTCCTTGCCGGTGCAGTTCAGGACCGGCGCGTCGAGGTAATCGAATGCGTTGGTCATGATATAGGCCGACAGGTGGTTGCCGATGGAACCGACGGGCCAGCCTTCTTCGACGGTGACGCAGCGGTTGGTCTTCATGACCGAGGCAATCACGGTGTCATAGTCCAGCGGGCGCAGGGTGCGCAGGTCGATCACTTCGGCGCTGATGCCTTCTCCGGCCAGCTTTTCGGCGGCTTCCATCGCGTAGGTCATGCCGATCCCGAAGGACACGATGGTCACATCCTCGCCCACGCGGGCCACGCGGGCCTTGCCGAAGGGCACGGTGAAATCATCCATCACCGGCACGTCGAAGGTCTTGCCGTAGAGGATTTCATTTTCAAGGAAGATGACCGGGTT
The DNA here is from genome assembly GCF_035969385.1 of Marivivens marinus. Lineage (NCBI taxonomy): Bacteria > Pseudomonadati > Pseudomonadota > Alphaproteobacteria > Rhodobacterales > Paracoccaceae > Marivivens > Marivivens marinus. The sequence goes on from NZ_JAYKKJ010000004.1 coordinate 174,972, forward strand.
CGGGTCACGGATGGCGGTCTTCATCAGGCCCTTATAGTCGGCGGCCGTGTAGGGCATGACGACCTTGAGGCCCGGAACCATCGCATACCACGCAGCATAGTCCTGGCTGTGTTGGGCGCCGACGCGGGCGGCCGCACCGTTGGGGCCACGGAAGACCATGGGCGCGCCCATCTGGCCGCCGGACATATAGAGCGTCTTGGCGGCAGAGTTGATCAGGTGGTCGATCGCCTGCATGGCAAAGTTGAAAGTCATGAATTCGACAATCGGCTTCAGCCCGCCAAAGGCGGCACCGGTGGCGATCCCGGCAAAGCCGTGTTCGGTGATCGGGGTGTCGATCACGCGCTTGGCGCCGAATTCGTCCAGAAGGCCTTGGGAAATCTTGTAGGCGCCCTGATACTCGCCGACCTCTTCCCCCATTAGGAACACGTCTTCGTCGCGGCGCATTTCCTCGGCCATGGCGTCGCGCAGGGCTTCGCGGACCGTCTGGGTCTTCATCTCGGTGCCTTCGGGCCAGTCGGGGCTGGTGTCGGGGGCCGGGGCGGCGGGGGCGGCGGCCTGAGCCGGAACGCTGGCCGGGGCCTCGGACGCGGCGGGGGCGGCCTCGGCTGTCGGCGCGGCGCTTGCCACGTCATCGGCGCTTTCGCCCTCTTCGACGAGTACCGCGATGGGCGTGTTGACCTTCACGGCCTCGGTCCCTTCGGCGACGAGGATCTTGCCGACGATGCCTTCGTCGACGGCTTCGAATTCCATCGTGGCCTTGTCGGTTTCAATTTCGGCGATGATGTCACCGGATTTGACGGTGTCGCCTTCCTTGACCAGCCATTTGGCCAGCGTGCCTTCCTCCATCGTGGGGGAGAGGGCGGGCATAAGCAGTTCGGTTGCCATTGGTTAATCTCCTCCCGGAACTCAGGCGTAAATGTCGGTCCAAAGCTCCGCCAGCGCGGGCTCGGGGCTTTCTTTCGAAAACTCTGCGGCCTCGTTGACGATCTCTTTGATCTCTTTGTCGATCTTCTTGAGGTCGTCTTCGCTCGCGTGCTTTCCGGTCAGAAGGATGCCGCGCACCTGTTCGATGGGGTCGCGTTCTTCGCGCATCTTCTGGACCTCTTCGCGGGTGCGGTATTTCGCCGGGTCGGACATCGAATGGCCGCGATAGCGATAGGTCTTCACCTCGAGGATGTAGGGGCCCTTGCCTGCGCGGCAGTGGGCGACGGCGCGTTCGCCGGCCTCTTTCACGGCCAGAACCGACATCCCGTCAACCTCTTCGCCCTCGATGCCATAGGCGGCACCGCGACCGAAAAGCGAGGTTGACTTGGTCGACCGCTTCACGCTGGTGCCCATGGCGTATTGGTTGTTCTCGATCACGAAGATGACCGGAAGATCCCACAGCTCGGCCATGTTGTAGGTCTCGTAGACCTGACCCTGGTTGGCCGCGCCATCACCGAAATAGGCGAAGGTGACGTTGTCGTTGCCTTTGTATTTGTCGCTAAAGGCAAGGCCCGCACCCAGCGGAACCTGCGCGCCGACGATCCCGTGGCCGCCGTAGAAATGCTTCTCTTTCGAGAACATGTGCATGGAGCCGCCCTTGCCCTTGGAATAGCCGCCTTCGCGGCCGGTCAGCTCGGCCATGACGCCCTTGGGGTCCATGCCACAGGCCAGCATATGGCCGTGGTCGCGGTACGAGGTGATGCGCTTGTCGCCGTCCTTGGCAGTCGCTTCAAGGCCGACCACAACGGCCTCTTGTCCGATATAAAGGTGGCAGAAGCCGCCGATCAGACCCATGCCATACAACTGGCCCGCTTTCTCCTCGAAGCGGCGGATCAGCAGCATTTCGCGGTAATAGTGAAGCAGTTCATCGGCCGATACGTTCGGCTTTGCGGCGGCGTCCGCCGTTTTCTTCTTCGCGACCATGAGTCCTCCGTCCTGGCTAGCGAGATAGTTTAGCTTTAAACTATCTATAAAGCATGACGTGACGAAAAGCGAGCGTCAATGAGAAAGCCCGGCGAATAGGTGCCTTGCGCGAGGCGCAAGGGTGGGCGCATCATCGCCAAAGGCTGCAATGAAGGAGGATCGAATGAAGCAGGTGGACGGCGGATGCCTGTGTGGCGCGTTGCGTGTTGCCGCGCGCGGTGCGCCGCTGCGGGTCGGAATCTGCCATTGCCGCGACTGTCGCAAACATCATGGCGCCCCGTTCTATGCCGCCGCGATCTTTCCCAGTCTTGCGGTCACGATTACCGGACCATCCAGCAGCTATGCCGGGCGGCATTTCTGCCCAACCTGCGGATCATCCGTCTTTGCGGTCTCGGGGGACGAGATCGAGGTGCATCTTGGCGCGTTGGATCACTCAAGCGTCTTCAAACCTGACTATGAATGCTGGGCGGATCGCCGCGAGGACTGGTTGCCACCTTTGGCTGGGGCAGGGCAGTTCGTAGGAAACCGGGACGACGGCTAGCGGATCACGATTTCATCGGCGCGGATCATGCCCAGAACGTCGCGGGCCTGTTCGTCCAGAAGATCAAGGTCCAGATATTGGTCCGACAGGCGGCGGGTCAGGTTTTCCATCCGCGCAACCTCGATCTCAAGCCGGTCCAGTTCCGCCTGAAGGGCGCGACCCTCGGCCTCGACCTCGGCCCGTTTGAAGACGCCATAATCCCCCTGCACCGCGGCAAAGGTGAAATAGACGCCCAGCATCAGGAGCGTGACAAAGTATAGAAGCGTGCCCAGGCTTGGGCGGCTGCGTCTGGTCATGGTCTGCCTCGGTCCCGCCTCGTTGATCGGGCGGTTTCAACCAGAATCGCATATTCGATTCGGTTTGTGAATCCCCCAAGTGGCGTCCAGACAAAAGAAAACCCCGGCCGCACTGGGCGACCGGGGTGGATTTCAAGCGGGGCAGGCGATCAGCCCGCGATCGACGCCTCGTAGATCGACTGGATCGCGTCGCCCAGTTTCGCGTCAAACTCGGCATCCGATTGTTGCGCCGACAGGCCCTCGGTCAGGGCTCGGCTGAAGCTGGCGATCATGCCGGTGTTCTGGGACAAAAGGGCATTCGCCTCGTCCCGGCTGTAGCCGCCGGACAGGGCCACGACCTTCAGCACCTTGGGGTGATCCACCAGCGGCTTGTAGAAATTCGCTTCGGTCGGCAGCGACAGTTTCAGCATGACTTGCTGACCTTCGGGCAGCGCATCCAGACAGCGCAGGATCTCGTCCCGCAGGATCGCCTCGGCCTCGGCCTTATCGGCGATGGTGATGGTCACCTCGGGTTCAAGGATCGGCATCAGCCCGTGGGCGGCGACCTGCGCGCCAATGGCGAACTGTTGGTCGACGATAGCGCGGATGCCTTCGGGGTTGGCGGCGTTGATGACCGACCGTTCCTTGGTGCCGAAGATGCCCTTGGCGGCGGCACGGGACAGAAGATCGTCCAGCCCCGGCATGTCCTTCATCAGCTGCACGCCGTTTGCTTCGGCCTCAAGCCCCTTGTCGATCTTGAGGAAGGGGACGACGCCCTTGTTCCACAGCGCCTGTGCCGAGGGCACGCCGCCGATGTCGCGGTCCATGGTCATTTCGAACAGGATCGCGCCGACCACCCGGTCGCCGGTGAAGGCGGGGCTTTCGACGATCCGCGACCGCATGGCGTGGATCAGGTCGAACATCTCGGCCTCGGACCCATAGGCGTCTTCTTCGATTCCATACAGGCGCAGCGCCTTGGGGGTGGACCCGCCGGATTGGTCCAGCGCGGCGATAAAGCCCTGACCGTTGCGGATCGTTTCGGCCTGTTCGGTCTTCGACATGAGGTGTTTCCCTGACAGCAGATGGTTGACGGTGTTCTAGGACACGGGGGCAGGGGGCGCAATCGCGGTAGCGCTCACGCCCGCTGCGACACTATCCCAGCGCGGCGACGCCCGGCAGGGTCTTGCCCTCCATCCATTCAAGGAAGGCGCCCCCGGCGGTGGAGATATAGGTGAAATCCCCGGCCACCCCGGCCTGATTCAGCGCGGCGACGGTATCGCCGCCCCCGGCGACCGAGGTCAGGCTGCCCGCTTTGGTCAACGCGGCGGCGGCGCGGGCGGCGGCATTGGTGGCCGCATCGAAGGGCTCGATCTCGAAGGCGCCAAGCGGCCCGTTCCAGATCAGGGTCTTGGCGGCTTTCAGCACCTCCTCGATATAGGCGACGGTCGCGGGACCGGCATCAAGGATCATGGCATCGGCCGGGCAGGCATCGGGGGACAGGGTTTCGCTGTCTGCGTCGGCCTTGAATTCGCGGGCGACCACGATGTCTCGGGGCAGGATGATCTCACAGCCTGCGGCCTCGGCTTTGGACAGGATCTCGCGGGCGGTGTCGGCCAGATCGTGTTCGCACAGCGATTTGCCCACATCCACGCCTTGCGCCGCGAGGAAGGTGTTGGCCATGCCGCCGCCGATCACAAGGTGATCCACCTTGCCGACAAGGTTGCCCAGAAGGTCCAGTTTGGTCGAAACCTTGGCCCCGCCCACCACGGCCACCACGGGCCGGACCGGGTTGCCAAGGGCCGCGTCCAGCGCCGACAGTTCTTCGGCCATCAGGCGCCCGACGCAGGAGGGCAGCAGATGCGCCACCCCTTCGGTCGAGGCATGGGCCCGGTGCGCGGCGGAAAACGCGTCGTTGCAATAGACATCCCCGAGGCTGGCAAGGAAATTTGCCATCATCGGATCGTTCTTTTCTTCCATTTCGGTGAAACGGGTGTTCTCGATCAGGACAACCGTCTCCATCGGCAGGGCGTCGATCTGATCGCGCGACGGTTTCTCGATGAAGGTGACGGGGCGGCCAAGTGCCTCTTCCAGCGCGGGCAGGGTCACGCGCAGGCTCATTTCCGGGACGTATTTGCCCTTGGGCCGGCCGAAGTGGGCCAGAAGGATCGGGGTGCCGCCCTTGGCCAGAATGTCCTGAACGGTGGGGACGATCCGAGTGATGCGGGTGGCGTCGGTGACGCGCCCGTCTTCGACCGGCACGTTGATATCGACACGGGTCAGCACCCGCTTGCCGCTCAGGTCCATGTCGTCAAGGGTTTTCCAGGCCATGATCGCCTCCGCTAGAAATGGTTGGCCATTCACCTACGCGCTGGGGGCGAAAGGTCAAGCATTCTGGCGGGGCTACTGCCCCAGCACCTCGGGCAGAAGCCGCGCCGCCTCGGCCCGGATATCGGCCAGACCGCTGCGGTCCTCGCCGGGGTAGAACCGGGCACGGGTGGCGGTGGGCATGGGTGCGGGCGACAGGATCGCAACCTGCGGGCCGGTCTTGACCGTTTCCGCCTGCCAACTGCGGGCCAGCGCGATCTGCGCGGCCTTGGTGGCGCCGTAGTGGCCAAAGAATTTCTCGCCCCCGCGCGGGTCGTCGAAGAACACCGCGCGCCCTTCGGTCCCCAAGAGCGGGGCAATATAGCCCATCAGCCGGGCGGTCGCCTCGATATTGGTGGCGATGGATTTGGTCAGGTCTTTCGGCGCCAACTGGCCGGCCGGGGCCAAAGGCCCGGCGTGGACGGCGGCATGGACCCACAGGTCCAGCTTGCCCCAGCGATCAAAGATCGACCGGCACAGTTGCTGCATTGCCGCCTCGACGGTGATGTCCATCGGTGCAAGAGTCGCCTGACCGCCGGCCGCCTTGATCCGGTCGTCCAGTTCCTCCAGCGCGCCAACGGTCTTGGCCACGGCCACGACATGATGGGTGGGGGCCAAGGCTTCGGCAATCGCGGCGCCAAGACCGCGGGAAGCTCCGGTGACAAGGGCGACGGGGCGTTCGGAATGATCAGTCATGGGCACGCTTTGGCACGGGCCGCGCGTCTAGGCAAGGGGCGGCGGCAGGTCGACGCCTGCCTCGGCACAGCGGGCGGCAATCATCCGGTGCAATAGGTCGTCGGGCAGCGGGGATTGGGCCGTGAAGTGAACCGCAGACTTCGTGTGGGTCAGGCCTAGTGCGGAAAGGTCCGTGGCAAAGGCCGGGACGATCCCACCGGAATGGGGATAGAACGAACCATGGGCCTTCCACGCGGCAAACCCGGCAACGACCTTGCCCCCGACCCGGTAGGCGGGCATCCCATAGGAAATGCAGGGGTGTGCACCCGGCAGCATCGCCTCGATCCGGCGGCGGAACCCGTCCAGCAGGGTCCGCGCGTCGGGGGCAATCCCGGACAGGTAGTCGTCAATCGTTGCCGGTTTTTCTGTCATGCAACAGCGATACCGCGTCAGGCAGCGGCGGGCAATTCCAGCCGTTCGTCCCGGCCCCAGGCCCGCAGGACGACATAGTTCTCGCCGATCGCCATCAGGTCGCCAAGCGCGGTGCGTTCGCCCGGCATCGCCACAACGATCCGCCCCGCGCGGCTGCGCAGAAAGGCGCGGGGGCCGGCATCATCGACGCTGATTCCGATCAGCGCGGTCTCATTCAGGGGCAGGGCCTGCGGCGCGGTCGCGGCGGCCTCGGTCTGCGGTGTGGTTGTCTGAACCTCGGATGAGGACATGTCGGTGCCTTTATATCTGTTGCCCCGATAATGGGGGGAAGGCGCGCCCATGACAGAGCCATGGATGAAAGAAAAGTGCTGGCACCGGCGGAATGCTGCGCTGCGGCGGAAACCTGCCATCGGGATGGGCGGGGCACAGCCCACGCATTCCCTTGGCAAGGCCCGTCGCGCCGAATATGTCAGTGCCAACGCATTTCAAACCAAAGGAGAGGCCCGTGGCCGAGATCAAGGACCCCGAAAACACCATCATCGTTGAACTGAAGGGTGGCCCCGTCACCATCGAGCTTCTGCCCGATGTCGCCCCGCAGCACTGCGCCCGGATCAAGGAACTGGCCCGCGCGGGCGCCTATGACAACGTCTGCTTTCACCGGGTGATCGACGGGTTCATGGCCCAGACCGGCGACGTGGCCCACGGCAATATGGAAAAGGATTTCAACCTTGGCCGCGCCGGGACCGGCGGGTCGGATCTGCCCGATGTTCCGGCCGAGTTTTCCAAGCTGCCGCATGATCGTGGCACCCTTGGCGCGGCCCGGTCGATGAACCCGAATTCCGCCAATTCGCAGTTCTTCATCAACTTCAAGGACAACCATTTCCTGAACGGCCAATACACCGTCTATGGTCGCGTGATCTCGGGGATGGAGCATGTGGATGCGATCCAGCGCGGCGAACCGCCGATGAACCCCGACCGGATGATCAGCATGAAGGTCGCCGCAGATGTATAAGCTGGCCGCGATCCTGACCCTTGCCGCCAGTCCGGCGCTGGCCAGCGGTCTGGACATCACCATCGAAGGCGAAGCGAATGGCACCATCCATATCGACCTGTTCGAAGACCTTGCGCCGCAGCATGTGGAACAGATCACCGCGCTGGCCGCGGAAGGCGCCTATGACGGAGTTGTATTTCACCGGGTGATCGACGGGTTCATGGCCCAGACCGGCGATGTGCAGTTCGGTGATTCCACCGCCGAAGGGTTCGATATGCGCCGCGCGGGGATGGGGGGCTCTGACCGGGGCAACCTGCCAGCGGAATTCTCGGACCGGTCCTATGAGCGCGGGATTGTCGGCATGGCCCGGGCGCAGGACCCCAACAGCGCCAATTCGCAGTTCTTCATCATGTTCGAACCGGGCTACTTCCTGAACGGTCAATACACCGTCATCGGTGAAGTGACCGAAGGGATGGAGATCGTCGATACGATCAAGCGGGGCCTTGGCCCGAACGGCGCCGTGATCGGTGAACCGGACCGGATGACGACCGTCACCGTGACCGACTGATCCTTTGGGCCGCCCGGGGTGCGCTCCGGGCGGTCTCACCCCTGATCACCCTTGGGTGAGGGGGGATAGGCAGGGCAGGCCCGGCCAAGGCATGATCCCGGAAACGGAGATGCCGATGCGACTGCCCCTTCTGACCCTTGTCCTGACATTCGCCGCAGGTCTGACCACGGCCGAGCCGCAGTTCTGGCGTCACGAATGGCCGAACACAGATTTTACCACCACCACGGTCGAAAGCTGGACCGAGGTCCTGTCGGGTGGTCCGCCGAAGGATGGCATCCCGGCGATTGATGACCCGTCGTTCCATCCCGTGGCAGAGGAGACCGTCCTAGCCCCGCGCGAACCGGTGATCGCCGTTGAATTGCCCGGCGAGGTGCCCCGCGCCTATCCGATCCGCTACCTGATGTGGCATGAGATCGTGAATGACCGGATTGGCGACACCCCCGTGGCCATCACTTTCTGCCCGCTGTGCAATTCCGGGCTGACCTTTGATCGGCGGGTTGGCGGTCAGGAACTGTCCTTTGGCGTTTCCGGCAAGCTGCGCAATTCGGATATGATCATGTATGACCGCCAAACCGAAAGCTGGTGGCAGCAGGCGGTGGGCCGGGGCATCGTGGGTGAGATGACAGGGGCAGAGCTGCAAAGCCTGCCCAGTTGGATGGAAGCGTGGGAGGTCTTTGCTGCCCGCAACCCCGACGCGCTGGTCATGTCCCAACCAGAGGGGTTCCGGCGCAACTACGGGGAAAATCCCTATGTGCGCTACGACAGTTCGTTCCGCCCCTTCCTGTTCAATGGCGAGATGCCGCCGCATGACATCCCGCCACTGGTGCGCGTGGTGCGGGTGGGGGATGCCGCATGGCCCCTTTCCCGGTTAGCCGTAGAGGGGACGATCACCGAACGGGGCGTAACCCTGACATGGGTTGCCGGGCAGGCATCAGCCCTTGATGCGCGGGACATCGGCGGCAGCCGCGACGTTGGCAATGTCAGGGTTCGGAACGGGGCAGGGGAAGACGTGGTGCATGACGTGATGTTCGCCTTTGCTTTCCATGCCTTCTGGCCCGAGGGGGTATGGATGCTGGGGCAGTAGTGCTGCCGCTGCGCGGGCGTTGACTTTGCCCTGCGCCGGCCCTTTTGTGGCCGCATGGAACGCAAACCCGGTATCGACACATTCGGCGCGGTTGCCCTGACGGGCTTTGCGCTGCTTCTTGCCTTCAATCAGGTGGTGATCAAGGTCACCAACGGCGGGCTTCAACCGGTGTTCTTTGCAGGGTTGCGGTCGCTTGGGGCGGTGCTGTGCGTGTGGCTTTGGCTGCGCTACCGGAAGATCCCGCTGCATTTCCCGCCCGGCGCGCTGGCCGCAGGGTTGCTGACGGGGGTGCTGTTCGCCGGGGAATTTCTGTGCCTTTTCGTGGCGCTGGATCTGACCACCGTGGCGCGGTCGGGGATCATTTTCTATTCCATGCCGCTGTGGATGGCGGTCATTGCCCATTTCGCCACGCCCGATGACCGGGTCAGCCCGATCAAGCTCCTCGGGCTTGCGCTGGCGCTGGGCGGGGTGGCGCTGGCCTTTGCGGATCGGCAGGGCGGGCAGGCGTCGATCTGGGGGGACCTTGCGGCGCTGGGCGCGGCGATCGGTTGGGCCGCGACGGCGATGATGGCCAAGGCCTCGCCGCTCCGACAGGCCCGGCCCGAGGTGCAACTTTGGATCCAGGTCGCCGTTTCGGGGCCGATCCTTATGCTGGTGGCGCCGCTGTTCGGGGATCTAGTGCGGGATTTGCAGCCGATCCACATCTGGGGGCTGGCGTTCCAGATCGTCGTCGTGGTCAGCGCCGGGTTCATCTTCTGGCTTTGGCTCTTGTCGATCTACCCGGCCTCTGGCGTTGCATCGTTCAGTTTCCTGTCGCCGGTGTTCAGCGTGTTTCTGGGGTGGTGGCTGCTGGGCGAAACGATCACGCCCGGCATCTGGGGGGCCTTGATACTGGTGGCGGCGGGGATTGTTCTGATCAACCGGCCGCCCCGCCGGGTCAAAGCACCCGCGCCAACTGCATAACACCCGTCAATGGGGCAAAACCGGTGCGGGCGAATAACCCGCCGGTCCGGTCGGCCTGCAGCGTGATGATCCGAACCCCGGCGTCACGTAGTTCGGGGGCCAACGCGTTCAGCACCTCGGTCGCGATGCCATGCCCCCGGATCGAGGGGCGAACCCAGATTTCGTTGACGCAGGCGGACAGGCCGCCCATTTCGGTCGACCAGCCAAAGGTGATGATCACATAGCCCGACGGCGCGCGGGACGGGCCAAACACATAGGCCGCCCCAAAGGGCGATCTATCCAGCAAGGGACGGATGCCCGCCGCGCGGCCTTCCGGGTCCGACGCGATCCCGGCCTCGCCATGGCAGCGTTCCACCAGCGCGAGCAGGCGGTCGGCATCGTCGGGGTCGCAAAGGTGGATGGCGGTCGTCACAGCCGGGCCAGCCTGTCTGTCAGCATTTGGTAAAACCCGTCAGCATGTAGGTCGCCGATGAACAGCGCGTTGGGTTTGCGGTCGGTCACGCGCCACCAATCCGCGACGGTCATCCCCAGGGTCAGCTCCGAAGTGGTTTCGATCTCGACGTTTATGTGGCGCCCTTTGAACAGATACGGGTCGATCAGATAGGCGATGACGCAGGGATCGTGCAGCGGCGCGCCTTCGGACCCGTATTTCTCCATGTCGAACCGTTCAAAGAAATCGGTCCAGGCCGCGACCATCGTGCCGACGCGGGTGCCCATGGCGCGGAAGGCATCGATCCGGGGTTTGGTTGTCAGGGCCTTGTGGGTGACATCCAGCGGCATCAACACAAGCGGAACACCGGATTTGAACACGATATCAGCCGCTTCCGGGTCGACGTAAATGTTAAACTCGGCCGCCGGGGTGATGTTGCCCACCTCGAAATAGGCGCCGCCCATCAGGACGATCTCCTGCACCCGATCGACGATATCCGGGGCGCGGGAAAAGGCGGTGGCAATATTGGTCAGGGGCCCAAGCGGGCAAAGGGTGACCGTGCCCGAAGGTTCCGCCCGCAGCGTGTCGATGATGAAATCGACGCCGTGCTGGTCTTGCAGTGGCATGGTCGGGTCGTCCATCTTTGGACCGTCAAGGCCGGTCTTGCCGTGGACGTGTTCGGCGGTGACCAGCTTGCGGCGGATCGGGGCCTCACAGCCCGCGAAGACGCGGGTCTCTGGCTTGCCCGCCAGTTCGCAGACGATACGGGCGTTCTTCTGGGTCAGGGGCAGCGGCACGTTGCCCGCGACGGCGGTGATCCCCAGAACCTCCACATCCTCGGGGCTGGCAAGCGCCAGCAGGATCGCAACGGCGTCGTCCTGTCCGGGATCGGTGTCGATGATGATCTTGCGTGGTGCCATGTCCGCCTCCGGTCTTGCCTGAAGCGGCAGACTGTCCTGTTGTTGATGGCGGCGCAAGGGGGTGGTGGGTCAAGACCCACCTTACCCGGGGGCGCTTCGCCCCCCACCCGAAAATTCATGACCTCCAGAGGATATTTGGAACCCAAAGAAGAATGGACGTTCGGACCGATCCGATTTCGCAAGGTGGGTCTTGACCCACCATCCCGTTAAACCCGGTCTTCAGCGGCCAACCTGTCGCGCAGTTCCGGCACCCGAGGGTGGTTTAACTCCAGCCCGTAAATATATGCGTGGGTTAGGAAAAAACAGGCGGCATCAACTGTGTTCGCCTTATCCGCCGCCTCTGCGTAAAGATCCACAAGCGCGGGACGGTCGTCCCGCGCATGGGCCGCCAGCAGACGGTCGTCCAGCTCGCTCATTCGCTGGCGTTGCGGTGCGCTTCGATCCGGCCCGCAACCCAGTCGTGGAAGCAGTGGGTCGGCCCGTCCATCGCCGGGCTGAACTTGCCGCCATCGAATTGCGGCGCCATCCGGCCCTTCTGCATCCCTTCGACCACGAAGATATCTTCGACAAAGACGGTCTTCCATTGCGCAGCGTTCTTTTCGCGCAGCGCGTCATCGGTGTCCTTGGTCGAGTAGAACAGGTGGATGTGTTCGCGGGTCTTGGTCTGGGTGACCGGCTCCAGCACGATCGAGAAGCAATGGTCCCGCTGCGCGCCCAGAAGGACGTTGGGATAGACGGCCATGTATTCCGCGCCCGTATCCCATTTGTCCGACAGGTTGGGGAAGTCGGGGAAGACCGCACCGTCGTCGCCCTTGATCTGGCGATAGAGCAGCGAGCCCTGCCCAGAATAGAGGCCCATTTCGGCGATGTTGTAGTGATCTTCCAGCCGGGAATAGCTGTTCAGGCCCGGATGCACCCAAGGCAGGTGGTAGCTTTCGCAGTAGTTTTCGACGGCAAGCTTCCAATTGGTGTCGACCTCGAGCGTGAACATGCTGTCGGCGCCACCGTGCACCATCGGCTGGTCGAATTCTTTCCAACGCTCGATCAGGTCGGCGTGAATTTCCTCGAACGGGGCGGCCTGACCGTCGATGTTGATGAAGACGGTGCCGAACCAGATGTGGCTGCGGACCTCGTTCAACCCAAGGTCTTCGCGCACGATGGCGTCGTGCTTGTTATGGCCGGGGCCGCCGACATGCGGGGTGGACACCAGCCGCCCGTCGGTTCCGTAACACCAGGAATGGTAGGGGCAGCGGATCGCGCCTTCGATCTTGCGGGCCTCTTCGACAAGGATCATGCCCCGGTGGCGGCAGATGTTTTCGAACACCCGGACATGGCCCTGCCGGTCGCGGATCAGCAGAAGCGGCACGCCAAGGAAGGTCATCGGCTTGGCGTCGCCAGGTTCGGGCACTTCGCCTTCGACGGCCAGACCGGCCCAGGTGGAGAACAGGACCGCCTTCTTTTCCTCTTCCCACAGCGCCGGGTCGACATAATGGGCGTTGGGCAGGCCGCGCGCGGTTTCAACCGGGCGGCGGACAGCAGAGATATCGGAAATCGGGGAATCCTTGGCCATGACGGCGCTCCTTGCTCAGAATCGTGGTGATCCTACTCCGAATCCGAGGAACCGGTTGCAGCAAGGCGACATAGGCCTGTTTCAAGGCGACATGCGCCGGACCCGTGCCCGGCGCGGTCTTTCGGGCGATCAGGCCCCGCGGGCCAGCGCCGCAACCCCGGTCCGGGCGATTTCGACCAGTCCCAGCGGGCGCATCAGGTCGGCGAAGGCGTCGATCTTGTCCGAGGTGCCGGTGATTTCGAACACAAAGCTTTCCAGAGTCGAATCCACCACATTGGCGCGGAAGATGTCGGCGATCCGCAGCGCCTCGACCCGGTCGTCGCCCTTGCCGGCGACTTTCAGAAGGCCCAGTTCACGTTCGACCGGGCGGCCTTCGACCGTGAGGTCGTGCACGTCGTGCACGGTGACGATCCGGCCCAGCTGCGCCTTGATCTGTTCGATGACCTGCGGGGTGCCGGTGGTGACCACGGTGATCCGGCTCAGGTGGCCGGCATGGTCCACTTCGGCTACGGTCAGGCTTTCGATGTTGTAGCCCCGGCCGGAAAACAGGCCGATGACGCGGGCCAGCACGCCCGGTTCGTTTTCCACGAGGATCGCCAGCGTGTGCCGTTCTTCCACGTCCGAAAAATCGGGCCGCAGGTTATAGGCGGAATGGCTGGTGGAGCCTTTCTTGATGCGTAGTGCAGACATGGGTCACTCCGTCCGTCAGGTCGTGGCCGGGCAATCGAGCCCGGCGATATAGGAATTCACACCCAATTGCTGGGTGAGCGTTGTCACGGTGCAGCCGGTGAGCTGTTCGGCGGCGGCGCGGGCATTGCCCGCCAGCCGTGCCTGATTGTGCAGCCCGGTTGCGTAATTGCGGATCAGGGCGCTGTCGCCCTGAACCTTGATAAAGAACACATCGCCCCCGGCCTCGACCCGCGTCGCGGCCCCACTTTCGTCCAGCGGCAGCCCGCCGCCGGTGCAGGCTGCGAGCGCCAGCAGAAGGGCAGGGGCGCCGCGCATCAGACCAGAACCGCGCCGCCGGACTGGATCGCCCCTTCGGTCGAGGCGTCGCCCAGAAGCATTTCGTTGTGCGGCTTGCCCGACGGGATCATGGGGAAGCAGTTTTCGTGCTTTTCCACCAGACAGTCGAACAGGACCGGCCCGTCGTGGTTCAGCATCTCCATGATTGCGTCGTCCAGATCCTTGGGGTCGGACACCTGAATGCCCTTGGCCCCGAAGGCCTCGGCCAGTTTCACAAAGTCAGGCAGCGACTCCGACCAACTGCTGGAATAGCGTTCGCCATGCAGCAACTGCTGCCACTGGCGCACCATGCCAAGCCGTTCGTTGTTCAGGATGAACTGCTTCACCGGCAGGCGATACTGCATCGCGGTACCCAGTTCCTGCATGTTCATCAGCCAGGATGCCTCGCCCGCGACGTTGATGACCAGCGCGTCGGGATGCGCCAGTTGCACGCCGATGGACGCCGGGAAGCCGTAGCCCATGGTCCCAAGTCCACCGGAGGTCATCCAGCGGTTCGGATCGTCAAACCCAAGGAATTGCGCCGCCCACATCTGGTGTTGGCCGACCTCGGTGCAGACGTAGCGGTCCATCCCCTTGGTCAGTGCCTCAAGCCGTTCCAGCGCGTATTGCGGTTTGATGGTGGTTTCCGACCCGGTGTAGGTCAGGCATTTCACCGCCCGCCATTCGTTGATCTGGGTCCACCACTTGGCCAGCGCCTCGGTGTTGGTCTTGCGGCCGCGCGATTTCCAGACCTTCAGCAGGTCTTCCAGCACATGGGCCACGTCGCCCAGGATCGGGATGTCGACATGGATCACCTTGTTGATCGACGAGGCGTCGATATCGATATGCGCCTTTTTCGATCCGGGCGAGAATTTGGACACAAGGCCGGTGATCCGGTCGTCGAAGCGGGCACCGATGTTGATCATCAGGTCGCAGTCATGCATCGCCATGTTGGCCTCGTACAGGCCGTGCATCCCCAACATCCCGATCCATTTGTCGCCCGAGGCCGGGTAGGCGCCCAGCCCCATCAGGGTCGAGGTGATCGGGAACCCGGTCGCTTCGACCAGTTCGCGCAACAGCTGGCTGGCCGCCGTGCCGGAGTTGATCACGCCGCCGCCGGTGTAGAACACCGGGCGTTTGGCCTTTTCCATCGCCTCGGCCAGTTCGGTGATGGCGGCAAGATCGCCCTTCACCTGCGGCTGATAGCGCGATTTCAGCACCTTCTTTTCGGTATAGGTGCCGGTGGCGAACTGCACGTCCTTGGGGATGTCGATCAACACCGGGCCGGGACGGCCCGAGGTGGCGACGTGGAACGCCTCGTGGATGGTCGAGGCCAGCTTGTCCGTCTCCTTGACCAGCCAGTTATGCTTGGTGCAGGGGCGGGTAATGCCGACGGTGTCGGCCTCCTGAAAGGCGTCCGAGCCGATCATGAAGGTCGGAACCTGCCCGGTGAAGACCACGATCGGGATCGAATCCATCAGCGCATCGGTCAGGCCGGTGACCGCGTTGGTCGCACCGGGCCCCGAGGTAACCAGCGCAACGCCTGGCTTGCCGGTGGACCGGGCATAGCCTTCGGCGGCGTGGATCGCGCCCTGTTCGTGACGGACGAGGACATGCTTGATGTCGTTTTGAAGGAAGATTTCATCATAAATCGGTAGGACAGCCCCACCCGGGTATCCGAATACCGTGTCCACACCCTGATCCTTCAGGGCCTGAACCACCATTTTCGCTCCGGTCATCTGACGTGTCATCTGTCTCTTCCTATCTTCGACGTCGTCGTTTCACTTGTCTTGCGGCACAAAAAAGCCCCCGGGATTTGATCCGAGGGCGCATGGGGAACCGGTATGGCTGGCCTCAGGCCTCCATGCGCCAATCACCTACGATTACGAGTAGTTCCGTCATCTCTGGTTTCCGTTCCCGTGCGGGGTTTCGTGCTGGCGGGACCTTATGCATCTGCGGAAAAGATGGTCAACCGTCTTTGTGGGGAAAATTTCACCGCGCGCCTGCAATTCGCAACTTTCTTTCCAAGGTTTCCGGGTGAACGGCTGTCCCGTCCACCGGAATACTTGATTCTATCGTCGCAATCAGGGGACTGTCAGAGGGTCTTTGGCGGTGCGGCTGGCTCAAATTCGGGGGACGCAGTCGGCTGTTCGCGCTAACACCCATACAAAATCGGTTTTCACCCGCGACAAGTCGCAATTGTCGCACTGAATTTTCTTGAATTCATGAAATTGGTAAGTAAACCTTACCACACGGCAGGGTTTGCGAAATTGTGGGCCCTACATGAACGAGAGGCTGGCGATTGTCTGGAAAGGCGCTAGGCTCCGATACGAACCATAAGGGAGGAAAACTAGGGATCGTCGCTCTTTCTTGAAAACCTCGGCCCTTGGCGGGACCGCTGCAGCCGCATCCACGCTGGCGGCTCCGGCTGTTGCGCAGGGCACCCGGACCCTGACCATGGTCACGTCCGTGCCCGAAGGCTTTGCGGTTTTCGATGACGCGGCCCAGCACTTTGCCGATCTCGTCACCGCCATGACCGATGGCGCGCTGACCGTCGACAAGAAGCCGGCGGGTTCGCTCGTGGGTGCGCTGGAAGTGTTCGACGCGGTCAGCGCCGGGCAGGCCGACATGTATCACTCGGCCGACTACTACTTCATGAACCAGCATCCGGCCTACGCCTATTTCACCGCCGTGCCCTTCGGCGCGACCGGCCCGGAAATGATGAGCTGGTATCAGCACGGCGGCGGCAAAGAGCTGCACGACGAACTGGGTCAGATCTTCGGCCTCAAGTCGTTCCTTGCCGGCAACACCGGCCACCAACCGGGCGGTTGGTTCAACAAGGAAATCAACTCGGCGGCTGACCTTCAGGGTCTGCGGTTCCGGATGCCGGGCTTTGGCGGCAAGGCGCTTGGCCTGACCGGTGCCTCTGTCCAGAACATTCCGGGTGGTGAAATCTATCAGGCCCTGTCGTCGGGTGCGATTGAAGCGGCCGAATGGATCGGCCCCTTCGCGGACGAACGTCTCGGTCTTCAAGAAGTCTGTGAATACTACTACACCTCGGGCTTCCACGAGCCGGGTTCGGCCCTCTCGGCCGCGATGAACCGCGATGTATGGGATTCGCTGACGCCGGCGCACCAGTCGATCGTCGAAACCGCAGCCGCCGCGACTCACAGCTGGTCGCTGGCCCAGTCGAACGCGAATAACGCAGCCGCTTTGGAACGCCTGAAGGCGTCTGGCGTGAAGGTTCTGCAGTTCTCGGACGACATCTGGGATGCCTTCGGCGCTGCGTCGAAGCAGGCCCTGGACGAGTTCATGGGCGACGACCTTTTCGCCCGGACCCGCGCCAGCTTTGAAGCCTCGGTGCAGGGAACCTATGACTGGATGAGCGTGTCCGACAGCGTCTTCGCCAACCAGCGGAACCGCGTCAACAACAGCTGATCCTGACGGATCGTACATCAAAGGAACCGGGCCAGAAATGGCCCGGTTCTTGCAAAAGGGGCGGAGGAGCCACCTTTTGCCAACCTGCATCCGATGGAAGGGGGACAGCCCATGGGACTGGTCGAAGCGTGGGGGGGTAATCTCCTCGGGTGGATCGTCGCCAACCTGATCGAATCCGTCTACAACCTGTTTTACGCGCTGACCAATCCCGGCCTCTGGCTGGATTGGGTTACCTGGAACAACACGACGGAAGACAAGCAATCGCTGATGCGGTTGGTCTACTACGGTGCCTCGGTCGAGCTGTTCTTTGTCCTTCTAATGCTGCTGATCG
This sequence comes from Marivivens marinus, assembly GCF_035969385.1. Taxonomy (NCBI): domain Bacteria; kingdom Pseudomonadati; phylum Pseudomonadota; class Alphaproteobacteria; order Rhodobacterales; family Paracoccaceae; genus Marivivens; species Marivivens marinus. The sequence goes on from NZ_JAYKKJ010000004.1 coordinate 192,467, forward strand.
TCTACACGGCCGTCGCTATCTGGCACCGGCCGCTGATGTGGGCCACTGTGAGGGGCCTTGAAAAATTCGCCAATACGGTTGGGCGCACCTTTGCCTGGGCCGGTCTGGCCATGGTTCTGATCCAGATCCTGATCATCTTTACGCAGCGGATCTTCGCGGTGGCGCAGATCACGCTCGGTTTCGGCATCGCGGTGTCCTTCGACGTCAGTTGGTGGTCCGAAAGTCTCAAGTTTTACAATGCGATGGTGGTCGCTCTTTGTGCGACCTACACCTTCGTTCAGGGCGGGCATGTGCGCGTCGATCTGGTCTATTCGGCGGTTTCGTTCCGCACCAAGAAGATCATCGACATGTTCGGCAGCCTGTTCTTCATGATCCCGGCGGGTGTCGTGATCTGGATGTATTCCTGGTTCTTCTTCTGGCGGCATATGATCGTGCCGAACGCCTCGGCCTCGGACGCGCTGGACCGGCTGGTGGCCAAATCCGTCGCGCTGCGCTGGAATATCGAAACCACGGGCTTCAGTCCGAATGGCTTCAACGCCTACTTCCTCTTCAAGGTGCTGATCCTTGCCTACACCGGCATGATCCTGATCCACGCCGTCAGCTTCTTCTACCGATCGTTCCTTGAATGGCGCGAAGGCGAAGCATCGGAAGGCAAATACCTTGACCGTGACGTTCTGGGCGATCCGACCGCCGAACGCGTCGCCGAAATCCACTAAAGCGTAAAGGAACGAAACCCATGCTTTTCGGACTTGATGGCGTCGAGATCGGCCTGATCATCGTTTTCCTGACGCTTTTTGCCGCGATCCTGTCTGGCTTCCCGGTGGCCTTCGCCATCGGCGGGGCGGGGATGATTTCCTTTGGGATCATTGCCGCGCTGGACAGCGCCGGCCTTCTGATCCACCAGGCGATCGATAAAGGATCGGCGGAATACGCGGCCCTAGTGGCCGAAGGGATAAAACCCGGCGCGATATCCATATTCAGTTACCCAGAGCTTCCAAGGATCGCCGAACCGGTGTTCCCCGCAGGCTGGGAAGTGGCGATGGACCGCAATGTGTCTTTCATCGTCAACCGGATGAACGAACGCGTCTTCGCGGGCCAGTCCATCGAAACCCTGCTGGCAGTGCTGATGTTCGTCATGATGGGGATCGTTCTGGAACGGTCGCGGATCGCGGATGAACTTCTGACCAAGATGGCCAAGGTCTTTGGCCCGCTACCGGGCGGTCTGGCCGTGTCGATCGTAGTGGTGGGGGCCTTCCTTGCCGCCTCGACCGGGATCGTGGGCGCGACCGTGGTCACCATGGGCCTTCTTGCCCTGCCAACCATGCTGCGCAACAATTACTCGCCCGAACTGGCGACCGGGGTTATCGCTGCCTCTGGGACGCTGGGGCAGATCATTCCGCCCTCGATCGTGCTGGTGCTTCTGGGCACGCTGACGGGCGATCTTTATTCGGCGGCGCAGGAAGACCGTGCGCAGCTGGCCGGGTGTAATGACGCGCTGACCTATCTGGGTGAACCTGCGGTCGTGTCCGTCGGAACCCTGTTCCAAGCGGCGCTTTTGCCGGGCATCCTGCTCGCCTTCCTGTATGCCGCCTATGCCTTTGGCTTTGCGCTTCTCAATCCGTCGAAGGCTCCCGCGGTCATGTTCGAGGATGAAGAGGGCATTCCCGCAACCCGCAATGACAAGCTGACCTGGTTCCTCTATGCGCCGGTAGGCATGATCGCTGCCTTTGCTATCCTGATGCAGGTTGGCGTTCTGGGCGGCCAGAGCACGATCGTCGACACCTATTCCGACACAGGCGAGGCGGCATCGCTGCGCACCAACGTCGGCCCGGAATGCCAGGCCGCGATGATCGACCTGCACGGGCAGGAAGCCTGGGACAGGGCGGTTGCCGAACAGGCCGCCATCGACGCGGCTGGCGGCGCACAGGAATCGCGCGAACTGACCGAGGAAGAGCGCGCAGAGCTGCTGGTCGAGCTGCTGGACAACGCCCCGGCGCTTGGCACCGGTCTGTCGGTCATGGCGCTGCTTCTGGGGCTGTTGATTGCCCTGGGGCGCGGGATCAACCCCACCTTGTCTGCCACACCATTGTTGGCGGGGGCGGTCGGTGCGCTTGGCATCCTTCTGGTCGACGTGGCCTTCCTGACGCCGCTGACCAGCCCGGGCATGACGCTGGTGCTGATCGCTGTGCCGCTGGCGCTGGCCGCCTATGGCAGCTGGGAGGCGCTTGGCCGCCTGTTCCAGAACGATCTGTTCCGCGTCGTCTTCCCGCCGCTGGTGCTGATTGTTGCGGTGCTTGGGTCGATCCTTGGCGGGATCACCAACCCGACGCCAGCAGCGGCGCTGGGGGCCGGTGGGGCGATCCTTCTGGCCTCGGCCCGGAAGCTGACCGAAGCGGGTATCAAGCCAACAATCATCATCCGCACCGCGCTGGCGATGATGGTGATGATCCTGCTGGGCACCAATTTCGACATGCGGCTGAACCAGAACACCTCGTTCGAGAACATGCTGGCCTTCCTCGTAACCTTCGCGGCCTTCCTTTATGCGATGTTCGGACTTGGCTGGGCCTGTGTGCATCTGGTGCGGGAAAACGTGCTGGGGCCGGTGGTCCGGGAAACGGCCAAGGTGACCTCGATGGTTTTCACCATCCTGATCGGGTCGCAGGTTCTGAACCTCGTGCTGATCTCCTTTGGCGGGGAACATTACATTCAGGACTTCCTGCGGTCGTTCTCGAATGAATGGACGGCCTTCCTGATCGTGATGCTGGTCTTGTTCATCCTCGGCTTCGTGCTCGACTTCCTGGAGATCATCTACATCGTGATCCCGATTGTCGGCCCGGTGATCTACGGCGGGTCGTTCGATCCGAAGTGGGTCACGATCATGGTTGCAGTGAACCTTCAGACCTCGTTCCTGACGCCGCCCTTCGGGTTTGCACTGTTCTACCTGCGCGGCGTGGCCCCGAAAGAGGTGACGACAGGCCATATCTACCGCGGGGTCGCACCCTTCGTGCTGATCCAGGTGTTCGGGCTGCTGCTACTTGCCATGTTCCCGGCGGTGGTGACGATCATCCCCAATCTGCTGAACTGACAGGCGGGACATGGACCAACCGAAAACGCCGGGGCTGGACCCCAGCGTTTTTGCGTTCTACCGCCCGAATGGCCACCATCCGCGTCGTGGTCCGGGTTCGTTCCCGTCCAGCGCGGAAAGAAGGCCCGCCCGTTCGATCCCAAGGTTGGCGACCAGCCCGGCGTGGTCCTTGCGGAACCGGTCGGCAAAATCGGCGTTCTTGTCGGTTCCGATCTTGGCGTGGCCTGTCGTGATCGGCGCGGCATCGTCCGCGACGGGCCCGATCCCGATGGTCCGCGCGATGTCGTTGACGACGGTTTGTGCGGGCTTCGCCGTCATCCGTTCATAGCTCAATCGGATCGGGGCCACCCGGTGGTTGGCAAAGAACTTTTCGGCCTGAACTTCCATCTTGCGCACATGGCCGACCCATTTGGCGATGTCGTCCTTGTCATAGGCAAACGCCTGGTCGGCTCGCGCCAGCGCATCGGCATCCCCTTGCACCGCGTGACCGATCCGGCTTTGCGCCTTTTTCGACAGGGACACCGCTTGGGCCACGATATCTTCTCGGATCAGCCAGAAATGGGCCGCCTCGCGGAAATGGGTCAGGAACCGTTTCGGCCCGCCAAAGGTCCGACGCAGTTGAAAGAACGTGATCTCGAACCCGAAGACCCCGGCCACCGCGCGGTCCCGTGAAATGGCACGGGCGTAGTCATCGACGTTGTCGATCCCCATCCGTGCCGCGATGGAGGGCACGAACCGGGGGCTGAACATCTCACCGGGTCGGCCCAGCCGCCCTGTGTTCGCACATATGTCGGTCAGCCACGAACTGCCCGACCGGGGCGTGAAGTGAATGGCGTAGGTGGTTGTCGGCGCGGGCAGTGCCAGCACTTGCCGCAGTTTTTCCGGGTCGGGCGTGATATTGTCAAAGGGATTGGGGGGCATAACACGCTCGGCTTCGGGAAACGACTGTCCGCGCACCCTATGCCACCATTTGACAGGTGGACAAGTGCGCCCGGCTGGCAAATCCTGCACCCGTATCGTGGAGGAGCACACCAATGGCCCTGACCCGGCTGGAACAGATACCCGAAACCGCGCTGGACTGGCATCGCGCGGGGCGCGGAGTGGCCGTTGCAACGGTGGTCGAAACCTGGGGGTCCGCTCCGCGCCCGGTGGGCAGCCAGCTGGTCGTGGACCGGGACGGTGCGATGGAAGGGTCGGTTTCGGGCGGCTGTGTCGAGGGCGCGGTGATCACTGAAGCGATCGAGGCCGTTGAGGGCGATGGCAAGCCCCGACTGATGGAATTCGGCGTGTCCGACGATCAGGCTTTTGCGGTTGGTCTGGCCTGTGGCGGTCGGATCAAGGTGCTGGTCGAACCGGTGGGCACGGCCCTGCCGCTGCCGGTTCTTGAGGATCTTGTCGCGGCTCGGGCCGAGCGCAGGCAGGTGGCCTATGTGGCGGATCTGGACGGGCCCGCGCGTCGCCTTGCCGGGGCCGGGGATTACCCGGACAGGTTTCGCATGGACCGGTCGGGGGTCGAAGAAGACACCCGCACCTTCGTGGCCATTCACAATCCGCCCCTGCGGATGATCATTGTCGGCGCAGTTCATATCGCCCAGCATCTTGCGCCAATGGCGCGGGCCTGTGGCTATGACCCGGTGCTGATCGACCCGCGCCCGGTCTTCGGCTCCGAAGACCGCTTTCCCGGCGAGACCATTCTGGATGGTTGGCCGGACGAGGCGATGGCCGAGGTCGGTCTTGATCCCCGCACCGCCGTTGTGACCCTGACCCATGACCCAAAGCTGGACGATCCGGCGATCCGGGCCGCACTTGGGTCCGACGTGTTTTATCTTGGCTGCCTTGGATCGACCCGCACCCATGCCAAGCGGGTGGACCGGCTGACCGAAGCGGGGTTCGGCCCTGATGACATCGCCCGAATCCATGCCCCCGTCGGGCTGAACATCGGTGCGCGGTCCCCGGCAGAGATTGCCGTGTCGGTCATGGCCCAGATCACCGAACGTCTGCGGAAAGGGTAGGGCGGTGGAATTCGGCCCGATCCCTGTGGCGGCCGCGCGCGGCGCGATCCTTGCCCATTCGCTGGACCTGACGTCGGGGCGGCTGCGCAAGGGCCGGGTTCTGACTTGCGAGGATCAGGCCCTGTTGCGGGCCGACGGGGTGGCCACGGTCATCGCGGCGCGGCTGTCACCGGGCGACCTGCACGAAGACGCGGCGGCGACGCGCATCGCAGCGGCGGTGGCGGGGCAGGGGCTGCGGGTGACGCAGGCGGCGACGGGGCGGGTGAACCTTCACGCGACGGGGCCGGGGATTGTCCGGGTTGACCGGTCGGCGGTGAACGCGCTGAATGCCGTCGATCCTATGATTACGCTGGCCACCGTGCCGGAATGGCACCGCGCCGATCCGGACGGAATGGTCGGAACGGTCAAGATCATTGCCTACGGTGTCGCGGCGGATGCGGTCGAGCGCGCGGCGGAGGCGGGGGCAGGGGCATTGTCGCTTGTGCCGCCCGTTGTTCAGACGGTGACCCTGATTGAAACGACAACGACTGACACGGACCCCAACCCCAAGGGCCGCGAGGCCATGCGCGGGCGGCTGGATCGGTTCGGCGTTGCCCTGACCGACCGGGTTGTTGTTCCGCACCGGTCCGACGCTATTGCCGACGCTTTGATTTCAGCGGCTGGGGATGTGGTGATGATCCTGACCGCCTCTGCCACGTCGGACATTCACGATGTGGCCCCGTCCGCCGTGGCGCTGGCCGGGGGTCGGGTGGACCGGTTCGGGATGCCGGTCGATCCCGGCAACCTGCTGTTTATCGGCGTGATGGGGTCAAAGCCGGTCATCGGTCTGCCCGGTTGCGCCCGCAGCCCGGCCCTGAACGGTGCCGATTGGGTGCTGGAACGGGTTCTGTGTGGCGTGGCGGTCAACGGCGCGGATATTGCGGGCATGGGGGTCGGAGGGTTGCTGAAGGAAATCCCGACCCGCCCGAGTCCACGGCGGATCCCGACCGATTGACGGGCGGGTGTCGGTAGATTCGGCCCAAATGCCGGAAATTGGACCTTGGCTGCGGGTTGGTATGCCGTCGCATACTGCGCAGATGGTCGCACCCCTGCCCAAACCCTTGAAAACTGGCAAGCCGAAGACCCATCTTTCGGCGTCAAGGCGGTTGCCCCGTTATTAAGGCTCTGCTACATCCCCCCTGATTTTGCCGCCCAGCCACAAGGCCGGGCCATCGAACCTGCCCTCCCGCTGACCGGAACCGGCCCAGCGGGCAGGGCAAACTAACATCGGAAGGGTGGACGTGTCCGAACCAGCTTCGATCTCCTCCGGCATCGCGCAGCGCTATGCGTCCGCGGTGTTCGACCTCGCCAAAGACAGCAAGGGGCTGAAGGGCCTCGAATCCGACATCGACGCACTGTCGGCCGCGCTTGACGGCTCTGACGACCTGCGGGCGCTGATTTCCTCGCCGCTTTACAGCCGCGACGAACAGGCCGGTGCGATGGCGGCCCTTGCCAAGAAAATGAAACTTTCCGGCACGACCGGCAACACGCTTGCGCTTCTCGCATCCAAGCGTCGCCTGTTCGTGCTGCCCCAGCTGCTTGCCGCGCTGCGCGACAAGCTGGCCGAGGAAAAGGGCGAAGTCACCGCCGAAGTGATTTCGGCCAAGGCCCTGACCAAGACCCAGTCGGACAAGCTGTCCAAGACGCTTGCCGCACAGGTCGGAAAGACCGTGAAGATCAATGCGACCGTCGATGAAAGCCTCATTGGCGGTCTTGTCGTTAAAGTTGGCTCGAAGATGATCGACACCTCGATCCGCTCCAAGCTCAACGCTCTCCAGAACACCATGAAAGAGGTCGGATAATGGCGATCCAAGCTGCAGAAATTTCTGCGATCCTTAAGGACCAGATCAAGAACTTTGGCCAAGAGGCCGAAGTGGCCGAAGTGGGCCGGGTGCTGTCGGTTGGCGACGGGATCGCCCGCGTGTACGGCCTCGACAACATTCAGGCCGGTGAAATGGTCGAATTCCCCGGTGGTATCCGCGGGATGGCGCTGAACCTCGAAGCCGACAACGTCGGCGTCGTGATCTTCGGTTCTGACCGGGACATCAAGGAAGGCGACACCGTCAAGCGCACCAAGGCCATCGTGGACGTGCCGGTTGGCGACGAGCTGCTGGGCCGCGTTGTGGACGGTCTGGGCAACCCGCTGGACGGCAAGGGCCCGATCAAATCGAAGAAGCGCGGCGTTGCCGACGTGAAGGCCCCGGGCATCATCCCCCGTAAATCGGTTCACGAACCGATGGCGACCGGCCTCAAGTCCGTTGACGCGATGATCCCGATCGGCCGTGGCCAGCGGGAACTTATCATTGGTGACCGTCAGACCGGCAAGACCGCGATCGCGCTCGACACCATTCTGAACCAGAAGTCCTACAACGAAGCCGCTGGCGACGACGAGAGCAAGAAGCTCTACTGCGTCTACGTGGCCGTTGGTCAGAAGCGGTCCACCGTGGCCCAGCTGGTGAAGAAGCTGGAAGAAAACGGCGCGCTGGAATACTCGATCGTCGTGGCCGCTACCGCGTCCGACCCGGCGCCGATGCAGTTCCTTGCCCCCTATGCGGCAACCGCGATGGCCGAACACTTCCGTGACAACGGCCGCCACGCCCTGATCATCTATGATGACCTGTCCAAGCAGGCCGTTGCTTACCGTCAGATGTCGCTGCTTCTGCGTCGTCCGCCGGGCCGCGAAGCCTACCCGGGCGACGTGTTCTACCTCCACTCCCGCCTGCTGGAGCGTTCGGCCAAGCTGAACGAAGACTTCGGCGCCGGTTCGCTGACCGCTCTGCCGGTCATCGAAACCCAGGGCGGCGACGTGTCGGCCTTTATTCCGACCAACGTGATCTCGATCACCGACGGTCAGATCTTCCTTGAAACCGAACTGTTCTACCAGGGCATCCGTCCTGCCGTGAACACCGGTCTGTCCGTGTCCCGCGTGGGCTCCTCGGCGCAGACCAACGCGATGAAGTCGGTCGCCGGTCCGGTGAAGCTGGAGCTTGCCCAGTACCGCGAAATGGCCGCCTTTGCGCAGTTCGGTTCCGACCTTGATGCCGCCACCCAGCAGCTGCTGAACCGTGGTGCCCGCCTGACCGAGCTGATGAAGCAGCCGCAGTATTCGCCGCTGACCAACGCGGAAATCGTCTGCGTCATCTACGCCGGCACCAAGGGCTATCTGGACAAGATCGCGGTCAAGGACGTTGGCCGGTTCGAAGCCGACCTGCTGCGTCACCTGCGCGGCAAGCACGCCGACCTTCTGGCCTACCTCACCAAGGAAGACCCGAAGATCAAGGGCGAGGCCGAGGACAAGATCAAAGCCGCTCTGGACGAATTCGCCGCCGATTTCGCCTAAACCCCGGCTTTGGATAAGGAGACAAGGCAGTGCCAAGTCTTAAGGACCTGAAAAACAGGATCGAGTCGGTCAAATCGACCCGCAAGATCACCAAGGCCATGCAGATGGTGGCCGCCGCGAAACTGCGGCGGGCACAGGATGCGGCCGAACAGGCCCGTCCCTATACCGAGCGTTTCAATGCTGTGGTGTCGGGGCTTGCGGCCTCGGTGGGCGGGTCGGATTCCGCACCGAAGCTTCTGTCGGGGACCGGCAGCGATCAGATCCACCTTCTGGTGGTGATGACCGCTGAGCGGGGCCTCTGCGGCGGCTTCAACTCTTCGATCGTCAAACTGGCCAAGCAGAAAGCTGAAGAGCTGACTGCCAAAGGCAAGACCGTGAAGATCATGACCGTCGGCAAGAAAGGCCGCGAACAGCTGCGTCGGGACTTCGGAAATCTTTTCGTCGCCCACGTGGATCTGTCCGAGGTCAAGCGCATCGGCTATGCGAATGCCCAGGACGTCGCCCGCGACATTCTCGGCCGCTTCGAAGGCGGTGAGTTCGACGTGGCGACGATCTTCTTCTCGCAGTTCCAGTCGGTGATCAGCCAGATCCCGACCGCGCAGCAGATCATCCCGGCCGCCTTCGACGCCGAAGACGACGGGGCAAGCACGCTTTACGACTACGAGCCCAGCGAAGAGGCCATTCTGGCCGACCTGCTGCCGCGTGGTGTGGCGACGCAGATCTTTGCTGCCCTGCTGGAAAACGCCGCCTCGGAACAGGGTGCCCGGATGTCCGCCATGGACAACGCCACCCGCAACGCTGGCGAAATGATCGACAAGCTGACTATCGAGTTCAACCGCTCGCGTCAGGCTGTGATCACCAACGAGCTGATTGAAATCATTTCGGGCGCCGAGGCGCTCTAGAGAACCGGAGAAAACGAATATGGCAAACGCAAAAGGCAAAATCACGCAGGTGATTGGCGCCGTTGTGGACGTGCAGTTCGACGATCACCTGCCGGCGATCCTCAACGCGCTGAACACTGACAACAATGGCAAGACGCTGGTTCTCGAAGTGGCCCAGCACCTTGGCGAAAACACCGTCCGCACCATCGCCATGGACGCGACCGAAGGTCTGGTCCGTGGTCAGGACGTGACCGACACCGGCGCGCCGATCTCGGTGCCGGTCGGCGACGCGACCCTGGGCCGCATCCTGAACGTCGTGGGCGAACCCGTGGACGAAAAAGGCCCGGTGAAGGCGAAGGAAACCCGCGCTATCCACCAGCCCGCCCCGGAATTCGAAGCCCAGTCGACCGAATCCGAAATCCTGGTCACCGGGATCAAGGTCGTGGACCTTCTGGCCCCCTACGCCAAGGGCGGTAAGATCGGCCTGTTCGGCGGCGCCGGCGTGGGCAAGACCGTTCTCATCATGGAACTGATCAACAACATCGCAAAGGTGCACTCGGGCTTCTCCGTGTTCGCCGGTGTTGGTGAACGGACCCGTGAAGGCAATGACCTTTATCACGAAATGATCGAATCCGGCGTTATCGTTCCCGATAACCTGGAAGAATCCAAAGTGGCCCTTGTTTACGGCCAGATGAACGAACCGCCGGGGGCCCGTATGCGCGTCGCCCTGTCCGGTCTGACCCTTGCGGAACAGTTCCGCGACCAGTCCGGCACCGACGTTCTGTTCTTCGTCGACAACATCTTCCGCTTCACGCAGGCCGGTTCCGAGGTGTCCGCACTTCTGGGCCGTATCCCCTCGGCCGTGGGTTACCAGCCGACGCTGGCCACCGACATGGGCGCCCTGCAGGAACGCATCACCTCGACCAAGGCTGGCTCGATCACCTCGGTTCAGGCCATCTACGTTCCCGCGGACGACCTTACCGACCCGGCGCCGGCAACCTCGTTTGCTCACCTCGACGCCACCACCGTTTTGTCGCGTGCGATTTCGGAACTCGGCATCTACCCCGCTGTGGACCCGCTCGACTCCACCTCGCGTCTGATGGACCCGGCGATCGTGGGCGAAGAGCACTACGAAGTCGCCCGTTCGGTTCAGGGTATCCTTCAGCGCTACAAGTCGCTGCAGGACATCATCGCCATTCTCGGCATGGACGAACTGTCGGAAGAGGACAAGCTGACCGTGGCCCGCGCCCGGAAGATCCAGCGTTTCCTGTCCCAGCCGTTCGACGTGGCGAAGGTGTTCACCGGTTCCGACGGTGTGCAGGTGCCGCTTGAAAAGACCATCGCGTCCTTCAAGGCCGTGGTGAACGGTGAATACGACCACCTCCCCGAAGGTGCCTTCTACATGGTTGGCGACATCGAGGAAGTGATCGCCAAAGCCGAACGCATGGCGGCGGCCGCCGCCTAAGGAGGCTGATCAATGGCAGAGATGCTGCAATTCGATCTCGTGTCGCCCGAACGAAAGCTTGCTTCCGTTCAGGCCCGCGAGGTCCAGATTCCCGGTGCTGACGGGGACATGACGGCCATGGCCGAACATGCCCCGACGATCACCACCCTGCGCCCCGGCATCCTTCGGGTTGTGCATGGGTCCGGGGCCGACGAATACGTCGTGTCCGGCGGCTTTGCCGAGATCACGCCGGAAGGCGTCTCGGTTCTGGCCGAACAGGCCCTGCCGAAGGACGAGGTCAGCCAGGATGCCTTCAACGGGATGCTGGAAGGCGCCCGCGAAGCGCATGAGATCGCCAAGTCGGACGACAGCGCAAAGGTCCTGTCGGACCTTCAGGCCGTCGCAGCCCAGTTGGGCCTGATGGCTGGCTGATACGCCGACTGCGACCTGAACGATACACTAGGCCCCGCGGGAAACCACGGGGCCTATACTTTTTCAACCGGACGGTGAAACATTGACGCTGTTCTTGATCGCCATAGTTTTTTCGAAAATTAACCATTAGTCCGCGATACCGATTGCACAATGAAACGTTTGCGCAACTATCTTGTCGGCGTCGACCACGGAGAGGTGGTCCTGTTTTCCGACTTTGAACATGACGGGGTCATGTGGACGGGGCAGGGACCGCGCCAGACCCGTGCCGTTGTCATGTTTGCCGAAGCCTTCAAGTCCCCGCCGGTCGTGACGTGCTGGCTGACGATGTGGGACGTGTCCAATGAAACCATCGCCCGGATGGATATTCAGGCCGAAGACGTGACAGACCGAAGCGCCGCACTGGTGTTCCGGACCTGGGGCGACACCAAGGTCGCCCGTGTGCGGGTATCGTGGCAGGCCATCGGTGAATTGCCGCACGACGACGATTGGAACATCGACTAACATGAAAAGGGGCGCCAGTGGCGCCCCGAAGTCTGTCGGCCTGTCAGGTCGGACTAGCCCGCCTGATACATGCCTTCGTAGATCGGCACGAGCGTTTCGTGTTCGAACAGGGACGACACAGATGTGCCGTTCCAGATGTTCAGGATCGCTTGTGCGAACATCGGTGCGGTCGGCACGATGCGGATGTTAGGGCAGTTCTTCACCGGCTCGGTCGGTTCAATGGAATCCGTGATGACCAGCGATTTCATCACCGACTTGGTGATCCGCTCCACCGCGGGGCCGGACAGGACGCCGTGGGTGATATAGCTGTGCACCTCGGTCGCGCCATGTTCCATCAGAACCTCGGCGGCTTTGCACAGGGTGCCGGCGGTGTCGCAGATGTCATCGACGATGATGCATTTCTTGCCGGACACATTGCCGATCACGGTCATCTCGGCCACTTCGCCCGGCTTTTCGCGGCGCTTGTCGACGATCGACAGGGGGGCGCCGATCCGCTTGGCCAATTCGCGGGCGCGGGCCACGCCGCCCACGTCGGGCGAAACCACCATCACGTCCTGAAGCTGCCCCTTGAAGTGGTGCATGATGTCCAGCGCGAAGATCGGCGAGGCATAAAGGTTATCGACGGGGATATCGAAGAAGCCCTGAATCTGCGCTGCGTGGAGGTCCATCGTCAGAACCCGTTCGATCCCGGAGGTGACCATCATGTTGGCGACAAGCTTGGCCGAAATCGGGGTGCGGGCCTTGGCGCGACGGTCTTGCCGGGCGTAACCGAAATAGGGGATCACGGCGGTGATCCGGTCCGCCGAAGACCGGCGCATGGTGTCGGCGATAATCAGCAGCTCCATCAGGTTGTCGTTGGCGGGGTTCGACGTGGGCTGGATGATGAACATGTCTTCGCCACGCACGTTCTCGTAGACCTCGACAAAGATCTCCTGGTCGTTGAACCGTTCGACCCGCGCGTCCACCAGTCCCACGTTCATGCCCCGGTGCATCGACATGCGCCGCGCCATCGCCTTGGCCAAGGGCAGGTTGGCGTTTCCGGAAATCAGTTTCGGTTCGGTCATGGTCGGCATGTCGTTAGGGTCCCCAGGTTCTGCCTTCCGTCCCGGTTTGGTGACGGAATCGTGACGTTGACACCGCCTAGCACAGGGATACGGTCAGGCAAAGAAAACCTGAGGGGGGAGGGGGCAAATGCCGCAGATTGACTACTTTTTCACGACGATCTCGCCCTATACCTACCTTGCGGGTGACCGGCTGGAACAGATCGCGGCCGCCCACGGGGCGCAGATCACCTACAAGCCGATGGATATCGTGGGGCTGTATGCCCGCACTGGTGGCCAACTGCCCAAGGACCGGCATCCGAACCGTCAGGCCTATCGCCTGCAGGATCTGCGCCGGAGCGCGGCCAAAGCCGGGATGCCGCTGAACCTGCAACCGATGTTCTTTCCGACCAATGCCGCGCCGTCCTCCTATGCCATCATCGCCGCGCAGGCGGCGGGCGGGGGCGATGTGGGGGCGCTGGTCCGCGCCTTCCTGCGGGCAGTCTGGGCCGAAGAGAAAGACATCAGCCAGGACGAAGTGATCCGGGCCTGCCTGTCCGGGGCCGGGTTCGACCCGGGGCTTGCCGACAGCGGGCTTTTGATGGGCGCGGAAACCTATGCCGCCAATCTGGAAGAGGCGGTCAACCGGGGCGTCTTCGGCGCGCCGTTCTACATCACCGACAGGGATGAACGGTTCTGGGGGCATGATCGGCTCGACCATCTCAACGATCATCTGGCGGGCCAGCTGTAGCGGGCTGCGCCCGCGCCCGAGGCTTGGCTGTCAACCCTGCGCGAGCAACTCCAGAAACCTGTCGGTTTCCGCCGGGTCCGCGCTCCAGTCGCAGACGAACCGGCCCATAAGCTGCTCTTCCGGGTCGCCGCTGAATGGGTCGCCATCCCAGACATAGTAATGCGCCCCGGCACGCTGCATCTTGGCGTGCAGGTGGCGCGGGAATCGGGCGAAGACGATGTTCGCCTCGGCAGGATGGGCCAGCGTTACCTGCGGATGGGCAGCGAACCCCGCCGCCAGCCGCGCGGCGGCGGTATTGGCGGCGCGGGCGTTGTCCAGCCACAGATCGTCCCGCAAATAGGCCTGCATTTGCGCGGCGAGGTAGCGGTGCTTGGAAAACAGATGTGCGCCCCGCTTGCGGCGCAATTCGAATTCCCACGCCTTGGCCGGCTCAAAGAAGATACAGGCCTCGACCCCAAGACAGCCATTCTTGGTGCCACCAAAGCTGACCGCGTCGATGCCGGCCTTCCACGTCATCTCGGCGGGGGTGCAGCCAAGGGCCACCAGCGCATTGGCAAACCGCGCCCCGTCCAGATGGGTTTTCAGGCCGAAATCGCGGGCAACGCCGGTGATCGCGCGGATATGGTCTAGCGAATAGACGGTGCCGCGTTCCGTCACCTGCGTGATCGAAACCGGGCCGCGCTGTGGGCCATGAACGCCCCGGCTTTCCTCTGCGGCGATGGCGGCGCGCAGGGCCTCGGGATCCATCCGGGCGTCTGCATCTTTCACTAGCGTCAGCTTGGTGCCGCCGGTGAAAAACTCCGGCGCGTTGCATTCGTCTTCGTTGATATGGGCCATGGAGGTGCAGAACACCGTGTCCCAAGGGTTGGCTAACGTGGCGAGGATCAGGGAGTTCGCGGCCGTGCCGGTGCCGACAAGATAGACCGCAGCCTCGGGCGCTTCGAATATGTCACGGATGCGGGCCTGCACGGCCTCTGTCACGCTGTCGGCGCCGTAGCCCCCGGCATAGCCCGTATTGGCGGCGATCAGCGCCTCAAGCACCTTCGGATGGGCCGGGCCCGCATTGTCGGATGCAAATTCCATGTCACAAAGGCTCCTCGATCAGGTGGTCTTCCCAGTCTTCCTCGGCCACCTCGTATTCGGGCACGGTGATGCCCTGCACCGACACGCCCGCCGCGTGGACGGTGGCCGGGTCGCCGGAAATCAGCGGGTGCCAGTGAAACAGGTCGCGGCCTTCGTGGACCAGCCGGTAGGCGCAGGTCTGGGGCAACCAATACAGGTTGTCGATGATGGTCTTTGGGGTCAGGACGATGCATTCCGGCACGAACTGATGCCGGATGTCGTATTGGCTGCACAGGCAGCTGTCATCGTCCAGCAGGCGGCAGGCGACGCGGGTCAGCACGACCTCGCCCGTTTCTTCATCCTCCAGCTTGTTCAGGCAGCATTTACCGCAGCCGTCGCACAGCGCCTCCCATTCGTCCTTGGTCATCTTGGACATGGGGACGTTGGCCCAGAACCGGGGGCGCAGCCCGTCGCGCGCAGGGCCGTCAGACATCGGCCAGGATCTCTCGGGCGCGGGCGCAATCGGCGTCCATCTGGGTGATCAGCGCCTCTAGGCTGTCGAACTTTTCCTCGGGACGCAGGTAGTCGATCAGGGCGACAGACAGGTCTTCGCCGTAAAGGTCGCCCTTGAAATCGAACAGGAAGGTTTCGCAGTTGGGGTGGTTTTCGCCAAAGGTCGGGCGCACCCCAATCGACGCCGCCCCGTCATAGCTGCCCGCATGGGGGCCGGTCAGCACATCGACCTTGACCGCGTAGACGCCAAAGCGGGGCGGGTGAAGCCCGGCAATGGACATGTTTGCGGTCGGGTAGCCTAGGTCGCGACCCCGCTGGTCACCGCGGATCACCGCCCCGTCGATCCGGTGCCAATGGCCCAGCATCGCCGCCGCATCGCGCGGGCGGCCATCGCCAAGCGCCTGCCGGATCGCGGTCGAGGAGACCTCTCCGGTGCCGACCTCGACCAGCGGCAGGACGGTGACGCCAAAGCCCATCTCGGCCCCGAAGGCCCGCAGCATCCCAGCATCCCCGGCGCGGTTCTTGCCAAAGAAGAAATCCTCGCCCACGACGACATGACGCAGGCCCAGCCGGTCGGACAGGATCGTCCGTGCAAAGTCCTCGGGCGTCAGCGAGGCAAGCGTGTCGTTGAAAGTAATCTCGAACAGAAGGTCGATGCCGATCTTCGCCATCCGGTGCGCCTTTGCCTCGGCGCTCATCAGGCGGAAGGGCGGCATGTCGATGCCTTTGACGCTGGCGAAATATTCGCGCGGGTGCGGTTCAAAAGTCATAACGCCCAGCGGCGCGCCCAGATCGTTGGCCACGGCGCGGGTCGCGTCGATCACCGCCCGGTGGCCAAGATGGACCCCGTCAAAGTTGCCGATGGCCGCAACCGCGCCCCGGTCGGCGGGATCAATGAAGAGGGTGTCACGTAGAATGCGCATGACCGCTTGGGTAGCCCCAAGGGGCAGCCGGTGCAAGATCAGTCGAACTTGCGGCTGGGGGCCAGCACGGTCGCTTCGCCAATCAGGACCTTCTTGCCGTTCACCAGACAGCGGGTATCCATCGTCACCCGCCGCTTGGAATGGTCGATGCCGGTCACTTCGACCTCGGCCAGAACCATATCGCCGGGACGGACGGGGCCAAGGAACTTCAGGCTTTGGCCCAGATAGACCGTGCCATGCCCCGGAAGCTGTTCCCCGATCACCGCAGATACCAGCCCGGCGGTCAGCATCCCATGGGCGATCCGCCCTTCAAAGATGGTGTCCTGCGCGTAATCGTCGTCCAGATGCACCGGGTTCCGGTCGGTCGATACTTCGGCGAACAACTCGATATCGCGGTCTGTCACGACCTTGCGCAGCGACCGCACCATGCCGATTTCAATGTCTTCGATGCAGATCGTCCCACGGGGGGCATTGTCCAGCATGTCGCGCTCCATCAGGTAACAAATTGTCCAGTTCGTATCCGATTTTGAAACTTAATTACTTTGCAGTTGCAGCAAAATCAAGGGGATTCGGTTCAGACAGCCGGAATTGATCCCCCCCTAATGGGGGCGGATGACGGCGGCGATATCGGGAATATCAGCGCAGGAAGCCGATGGCGTAGGTCGGGGTCACTTGTTCCGCCACGACCAGATCGTCCAGCGCGGCCGGGTCGGGCTGGTCCGTTGTCTTGGTCTCTGCCGCCGCAAGTCCGCCGGTGATGAACAGGCTGTCGATGTCTTCGCCCTGCGCGCCAAGGATATCGGTGCGGATACCATCGCCGATGGCGATGATCCTTGGGTCAGAAACCGCGCCGTCCAACGCGGCATAGCGGCGGCGGGCGAGGTCATAAATCGGCGGGTGCGGTTTGCCAAAATACAGGCTCTCGCCCCCCATTTCCGTATAGAGGCGCGCCAATGCCCCGGCGCACCATTCACGGGATTCGCCCCGGTCCACGACGATATCGGGATTGGCGCAGAGAAGTTTCATGCCCTTGGTCTTGGCATAGAGGAACTCGGGCCGGTTCACCTCCGGGTCGGCGTGCGGGTCGAAGGGGCCGCAACAGACGATGCCGTCGGCCTCGTCCAATGGAACCTTACGCACCGGGACCGGGTTGTCGATGATCGCCAGCGGCTCGAAAAAGCTTTCGTCATGCGCCTCGCCCATGAACCAGACCTTTTCACCGACCGCCCCCCGGAACATGGCCGCGCGGGCGCTGTCGCCGCTGGTGGCGATACTGTCCCAGGCGTCGTCGGGAATCCCCAGACGGTCGATCTGGGCAGCCACCGGACCGCGGGCGCGGGGGGCATTGGTCACCAGAACCACCTTGCCGCCTCGGGCGCGGAACCCCTGCATCGCCGCGACGGCGTCGGGAAAGGCGCGCAGCCCGTTGTGCATACAGCCCCAAAGATCCACGAAAGCCACGTCGTATTGGTCCGAAATCTCGGCGAAGGTCTGGATAATGCGGGTCATGGGCCTGTCCTTGATCGTTTGCCCCGTTCCTAGCACGTCACGTCAACCGGGGCGAGGGGCTGGACGCCGCCCGCTGGGCGCGTAGTATCCGCCGGAACCTGAACCAGTGAGGCTGTATATGACCGACGACTCCCTTCCCTTTGACGTAACCTGTCTGGACAGACTGGCCGAGGTTGCCGTGAAGGTCGGCCTGCAATTGCAGCCCGGTCAGGATCTGCTGATGACCGCCCCGGTCGAGGCGCTGCCGTTGGTGCGCCGGATCGCGGCGGCGGCCTATCGGGCGGGCGCGGGCGTTGTGACGCCGATCCTATCGGATGAGGGCGTGACGCTGGCCAAGTTCAACAACGCAAGCGACGAGGCTTTCGACCGTGCGCCGGATTGGCTTTATGCCGGGATGGCAGAGGCATTCGCCAATAACGCCGCGCGACTAGCGATTTCTGCGGACAACCCGATGCTGCTGAAAGGGCAGGACCCCGAGAAAGTGGCCCGCGCGGGCAAGGCCAATTCGATGGCCTATCGCCCGGCGCTTCAGAAAATCGCCAATTTCGACATCAACTGGAACATTGTGTCCTATCCCGGCAAGGCCTGGGCGAAACAGGTCTTCCCCGACCTGCCGGAAACCGAGGCCGTGGCGGCACTGGCCAAGGCCCTGTTCGCGGCCAGCCGCGTGGACCGCGACGATCCCATCGCCGAATGGGAGGCGCATAACGCCCGCCTGAAGGCCCGCACCGAATGGCTGAATGATCAGGCGTTCTCGGCCTTGCATTTCACCGGCGGAGGCACAGACCTGACCGTGGGCATGGCCGACGGCCACGCGTGGAAAGGTGGCGCGTCGAAGGCCAAGAACGGCATCACTTGCAACCCGAACATCCCCACTGAAGAGGTGTTTTCGACCCCCCATGCGCAGCGGGTCGATGGGGTCGCCAAGGCATCGAAGCCGCTGGTGCATCAGGGCACGCTGATTTCCGATATCTCGGTCCGCTTTGAGGGCGGCCGTATCGTCGAGGCCACGGCGAGCGAGGGCAAGGCTGTGTTCCGCAAGCTGATCGAAACCGACGAAGGCGCGGCGCGTCTGGGAGAGGTGGCGCTGGTGCCCCATTCCTCGCCCATATCGCAATCGGGCCTGCTGTTCTTCAACACGCTCTATGACGAAAACGCCGCCTGCCACATCGCGCAGGGCCAATGCTATTCCGATTGCTTCAAGGACGAGATCGCCAGCAACCCCGAGGCGGTGACAGCGGGGGGCGGAAACACCAGCCTTATTCACGTCGACTGGATGATTGGCGGGCCCGAGACCGACATCGACGGAATCATGCCCGATGGCACCCGTGTGCCAGTGTTCCGCAAGGGCGAATGGGCGCAGTAGGGGCTTTGACTGGACAACCAGACCTGTGCTGCTAGAGCGGGGCAATCCCGAAAGGAAAGATCAATGACAACTTGCCTCCTGTGCGGCGCCGATGGCGCCACTGCCCATGATATTGCCGCGACGGATCTGTCCGCGCCCCTTTGCGCCGCTTGCTTGACCGGGGTGGAAGAGGGGCCACAGGACGCGCCCCATTGGCAGTGCCTGAACGAGGCGATCTGGTCCACCGAACCGGCGGCGCAGGTTCTGGCGTTTCGGTTGCTGAAATCCCTGCCCGAAGCCCCCTGGGCCCGCGATCTTCTGGACATCGCATATCTGGAGCCCGAGGTGCTGGCGCTGGCCGAGGCCGGGATATCCGCGGTGCCCGACATCATTCACCGCGACAGCAACGGCGCGGTCCTTGCGCAGGGGGACACGGTCGTCCTGATCAAGGACCTGCCGGTCAAGGGCGCGGGATTTACGGCCAAGCGTGGCACGGCAGTGCGGGGCATTTCACTGGTGCCGGACAACGCGGGCCATATCGAAGGCCGGGTCGAGGGCCAGCGGATCGTCATCCTGACCCAATTCGTGAAGAAAAGCTGATCGTCTATAGCGTGTCCCGCTCAACCGGATTCAAGCATTCACTTGAACGCGTCATGCTCTACCCGCGCAGGTGCCGGGCATAGCCCAAGGCGAACAGGAATTCGGGGATCACGGCGACAAAGATCCCCGTCCCGACCCGCCCGGCGGCAAGTTCGGCCAGTCCCAGCGCCACAAGCCCCGCCATCATCGCAAAGACCGACAAGGCAACGCCACGCCGCATCCGTCCTTCGGGCAGGTCGCGGGTGGCATAGACCATGCCACCAAGTCCCACGAACAGGACGGACGCCCGTCGCGCCATGACCGCCGCCTCTGTCACCGGGTCCAACCCGAAGGTGGCGGCGAAGAAACCGGGGGCCACCATCAGGCCAACCGCAAGTGCCGCGCAAAGGACGGTGGTGGCAAGGGCAAGCGCACGAAAACTCATCAGGGTCTCCAAATGAAAAGGGCCGCGAAACGCGGCCCCTTCCATATCAGACTTTTAGGTTCGGAATGATCTGCTTTTTCCGGCTCATGATGCCGGGCAGGACCACCGTGTCGCCGCTGACCGTCGCACCAAAGCTTTTCTCGGCCACGGTTTTCACAAGGTCGTTAGGGACCAGCAGGGTGGCTTCTTCGTTCAGGATGTCGACGACGAACAGAAGCACCTGATCGGCACCGTCTTCGGCGGCCACATCGACCATCGACGCCATCAGGCTGTCCTTGCGGTCCAGCACCATTTGCGGTGCGGTGGTTTCCAGAACCGAAACCCGGAACTGTTTGCCGCCAACTTCGTATTCCTTGGAATCCATCCGCAGCAGTTCGGCATCCGAGAAGGCCGAGACATCTGATTTAGCGGCGAACATTTCGGCGGCGTAGTCAGGGATCGAGATGCCCAGATCGGCGGCCAGCGCTTCGGCCAGCGCCTTGTCGGTCGGCGTGGTGGTGGGCGAGCGGAATTCCAGCGTGTCGGACAGGATGCAGGACAGCATCAGCCCCTTGATCGCCTCGGGCATGGCGGCGGCATCGTCGCCCATCAGGTCGTGCATGACGGTCACGGTGCAGGCCAGCGGGCGGATGGTGATGTCGATCGGCCCTTTGGTTTCCAGACCGCCGACCAGCTTGTGGTGGTCGATGATCGCCTGAACGTCGGCGTTGTTGATGTTGGCGGGCAGCTCGGCGGGGTTGTTGGTGTCCACGATCACGCAAGGCTGATCGTCGGCCACATCCGCGATGATTTCGGGCAGGTCAAAGCCCCAGCGCTGCGCGACAAAGGCCGCTTCGGTGTTGGGCTGGCCCAGAAGCCGGGCTTCGGCCGGCTGGCCCTTGTGCGACAGGTACCAGGCCCAGATCAGCGGGGCGCCGGTGGAATCGGTGTCGGGGGCCTTGTGCCCGAAAACGAGGGTGGTCATGGGATAATCGTCCTGACGTTCAGATGTGCTTCGCGCGCCTTATAGGCAGGGGCAGGGGGCTTGTCACGGGGGACGGTTCGCCGCATGGATCAGCCCCGCCATGCGGGCAGCTCATGGGTCTTGCGCCGGGGCCGTGTTTCGCGTCGGATGCGCCCATGAAGGAACGTGATCTCTACCCGCCTCTGAAGGCCCACCTTGAGGCGCAGGGTTATACCGTAAAGGGCGAGGTCGGCGCGGCCGACGTGGTGGCGCGGCGCGGGGCGGAAGAACCGCTGATCGTCGAATTGAAGCTGGGTTTTTCGCTGGCGCTGTTTCATCAGGCCATTGCCCGACAGGCCATCAGTGACCGGGTCTATATCTGTGTTCCTACCCCGAAAAAGGCGGCCCGCGACAACGTGAAACTGGCCCGGATGCTGGGGTTGGGGGTGATCTTTGTCCGGCCCCGCGATGGGTTCGTCGAGGTGCAATGCGACCCCGGCCCCTATCGCCCCCGAAAGTCGGCAAAGAAATCGGCCCGGCTTTTGCGCGAATTTGACCGGTTGCGCGGCGATCCGAACGATGGCGGCGCGACCCGACACGGGATCGTCACCGGCTACCGGCAGGATGCGCTGGCCTGCGCCCGGTTCCTTGCGGTGCATGGACCGTCGCGCGGGGCCAAGGTGGCGGACTGGGCCGAGGTGCCGCAGGCGACCCGGATCATGGCCGACAACCATTATGGCTGGTTCGAACGGGTCGCGCGGGGTGTCTATGGGCTGACCAAGGAAGGCCAGCGCGGGCTGGCGGACTGGGGCGAGGGTTAGGCCGCGCGGGGACAAGGCCGCAGGCCGCCCGCGCATCGCCTGCCCGTCCCGGCGGGCTGGCGATTTGTGTGCCGTCGCTCGCCGCTTTCCACATTTCCGAAGCGGCAGGCATAAAGGGACATAGAATTCGCCGCGCATCGCCACCCCACGGGCAGGCAATGCGCGGGCTTATCCGGTTAGGGGCGATTGGCGCACTTGTCTTTGCCGGTGCGCGAAGCGGACCGGCATGCGCCCGCCCGCCCCACGGCGGGCGCATTCTGCGCCCACCCGGTCGGGCGCATACCTCTGCTGAGCCTACACCGTCTGTTTCAGCGCCTTGGCGTCCAGTGCCGCGTTGAAGGCGGCGGGCGACATGCCTTCGGCCAGCCCTCGACGGAACAGGGCGGCCTGCGATTCCGGGGCCAGCCCGCCCACCGGCGGATCGCGGTCAAGGTTGGTCGGGAAGGGATAGCCCTCTGCCGTGGCGGAAATGGCGGCGTCCACCTCCTCTGCCGACATGCCCGAAATCCCCTTGTGCAGCACCGGATATAGCAGGCGGCACATCCGGTCGCGGTTGATCGCTTCCAGCGACCGGCCAAAGGCCGAGGACACCTGCACAAGGTTCACGAACCTTTCCTGATCGGTGGTCCGGTTGGCCCCGGCGGCATGGAATAGTGCGGGGTTAAAGAAGATCGCGTCGCCCTTTTCCAGCGGAAGCTGCACGAAGTTCTCCTCGAAATAATCGCGGAACTCGGCCAGCCGATAGGCGGCGTATCCGGCGCGGTAGGCCTGGCTGAACGGCAAGAGCTTGGTCGGGCCGCTTTCGATGGGCATGTCACAATGTGCGATCCCACCCTGAAGGGTCATCACCGGCGACAGGTCGTGCACATGGGCGGGATACCGGGCCGAAACATCCGCCGTCTGGAACCCAAGGTGATAATCCCGGTGCGCCTGCTGCGCCGCGCCGCCCGGATGCACAAGGTTCACCTGCGCCGTCATCTGATAGTTCGGACCCAGCCAGGCCTCGCAGGCGGCATCGATGTTCACATTGCCGAAATAGCGGGCAAAGACCTCGGGGTCGGCCTCGCACAGTTTTTGCAGGCTGTTCCAGACCCGATCGTTCGACCCGGCGGCGGCGAAATGGTCGGCTGCGGTATGGCCGTCCTTTTCGTCTGCGATGATCTGCATGTAGATCTCGGTCGCCCGGTCGATGGGGGCGGTATCGGCATACGCCCCTTTGATCACGAAGACCCCTGCCGACCAGCGCAGCAGATGCGCCCATTCCGCCAGAAGATGGGGCCGGGCCGCCGGGTCGGACAGGGCCGGGCGCAGGGCACGGGCTTCGTAGATGGCCACGTTCTTTTCTACCGACGCCGCATGGGGCACATCGCGGATCGACAGGGTTTGTTCGCATAGCGCCTTCAGGTCATTCAGGTCGCAGTCTTCTGCCCGGAAGTACGCGGGCGTGGATTGGCTCAGGTCTTTCATTGCGGTTCCTCCCGTTCGCATGTCGGGGTCAGGTTACGCCCGGCGCGGGATTGCCGTCTGCGGAAAATTCCATCAATAATCCATCAATGACCCATCGCTTTCCCATCAAGGAGATCGCTGCGCAGGCGGGCCTGTCCACCGCGACCGTGGACCGGGTGATCAATGGCCGCCCCCACGTCAGCCCGCAAACGCGGGCGCGCGTGGCCGCGGCCCTGCGCGAGTTGGAGGGTCAAGAGGCCCAGTTGGCCGCCCGTGGCCGCAGGCTGTTCGTGGATCTGGTTGTCGAAGCCCCGCGCCGGTTTTCGGCCGAGATCCGCACCGCGACCGAGGCGGTCCTGCCCCGTCTGGGCGGGGCGGTCCTGCGCCCCCGGTTCGATTTTCACGAACGGATGGATGAGGCGCAGACCGTGGCGATCCTTGACCGGATCGCCGGGCGGGGCAGTCAGGGCGTGGTTCTCAAGGCGCGGGATACCGGGCCGATCCGTGCCGCCATTGGCCGGCTGGCCGCGCGGGGCATCCCAGTGGTCACGCTGCTGACCGATGTGGAAGCGCCCGATCGTCTGGCCTATGCCGGGCTGGACAATGCCGCCGCCGGGCGCACGGCGGCCTTCCTGATGGCACAGATGCTGGGCGGGCGGTCCGGTGTGGTTCTGACCACCATGTCTGACAGCGCCTTCGCCGGCGAGGAGGCCCGGTTCGCCGGGTTTGCCGCCGATCTTGCCCGGCTGGCCCCGGCACTTGTGATCCGCGACGCCAGCGGCGGCGGCGGGCTGTCCGATGGCACAGCAGAGAAAGTCGGGCAGGCGCTGGCCGATTTGCCCGACATTCGCGGGGTCTATTCCATGGGGGGCGGCAACCGCACCATCCTTGCGCAGTTGGACAAGGTCGGGATCGCGCCGCAGGTCTATATCGCCCACGATCTGGACCGCGAGAACCGCGCGCTTTTGCGGCAGGGCCGGCTGACCGTCGTTCTGGAACACGACTTGCGGGCAGACATGGAAACCGCGTTCCGGCATCTGCTGGCCGCGCATCGGATCGGGCCGGGGCCGGATCGGGCCGGCCAGTCGGACATCCGGGTCATCACCCCCGCGAACCTGCCCGGCGCCTGACATGAAAAGACCGCCCGCGTCTGCGACGGGGCGGTCCTTTTCTTGGATGGGATCGAGCGCTACTTCAGCGGGCCGATCATCATGACCATCTGGCGGCCTTCCATCTTCGGCATGTTCTCGATCTTGCCGTGTTCTTTTACGTCCTCGGCAATGCGCTGCAACAGCTCGCGGCCAAGATCCTGGTGCGCCATCTCGCGGCCACGGAACCGCAGGGTCACCTTCACCTTGTCGCCGTTTTCAAGGAACTTGTACACATTGCGCATCTTCACGTCGTAATCATGGGTATCGGTCCCGGGACGGAACTTCACTTCCTTGATTTCGATGATCTTCTGCTTCTTGCGGGCCTCGGCCTCTTTCTTCTGGGTCTCGTACTTGAACTTGCCGTAGTCCATGATCTTGCAGACCGGCGGATTGGCATTGGGCGAGATTTCCACGAGGTCAAGGCCGGCCTCTTCAGCCAGGTCCATTGCCTTCGCGGGATGAACGACGCCAAGGTTTTCACCTTCGGCACCGATGAGGCGGATTTCAGGGGCCCGAATGCGATCGTTGACGCGGGGGCCGGTGTCACGCACCGGGGGTGCGTTATGAGGTCTGCGAGCTATGGTTTTTCCCTTTCGAACATTGGCGAATTCGGCCTGCAAACTAGACCCCGGACCGCGGGACCGCAACCCGCAAAAAACGGCCTCTCGGCCAATAATTGCGGGGGGAGAATGGCGCTTTCGTTCCCGCTTCCGTATCTTTGCTGCATCTGACATAGAGTAGGTCGAATCTCCCTTGGGGGGAATTCCGTTTTGAAAGGGATCGTGAGATGAGAGCGACAATCATTATTGTCATCGCCGCCGTGCTTGGATTTTTCGGCTACCAGTATGCTGCAAACGGCCGTGGCCCGGTGGAGGCCGTCAAGGCGCTGACCGGTCAGGCCGAGGAAGCCGCCGAGGCGACCGAGGACATGGCGACCGACGCCGCTGAAGAGGCTGCCGAGGCCGCCGAGGAAGCCAGCGATGTGGCCGATCAGGTGACCGAGGCGGTTGAAGAAGCCGTCGAGGAAGCAACCACCGCGGTTGAAGAAGCAGTGGAAGAGGTGGTCGAAGAGGCCACCGATGCGGTGACCGAAGCCGTTGAAGGTGTTGTCGACGACATCACCGGCGCTGCCGATGAAGCAACCGATGCCGCCGCAGAGGCCGTTGAAGAGACTGCCGACGCCGCCGAAGGTGCTGCCGAGACTGCCGAGCGCGCTGCCGATGACGCCGCCGCCGCGACCGAAGACGCCGTGGACGATGCTGCCGCTGCCACCGAGGAAGCTGCCGACGCCGCCGCTGATATGGCTGACGATGCTGCTGCCGCGACCGAAGAAGCCGTGGACGATGTTGCCGCCGCCACCGAGGAAGCTGCTGACGCCGCCGCTGATATGGCTGATGACGCCGCCGCCGCGACCGAAGAAGCCGTGGACGATGCCGCTGCTGCCACCGAGGAAGCTGCCGACGCCGCCGCCGACATGGCCGATGACGCCGCTGCCGCGACCGAGGAAGTTGTAGAGGATGCCGCTGCTGCCACGGAAGAAGCCACCAGCGCCGCTGCTGACATGGCCGACGATGCTGCTGCTGCGACCGAAGAGGCCGCCGCGTCGACCGAGGAAGCCGCTGCCGACATGGCCGACACTGCTGCCGATGGCACGGATCTGTCGTCGCTGCTGACCGCCGACGGTTTTGATGCGGCCAAGATCGTGGAAGCGATCGAAGCCTCTGACCTTGGCGCGCTTCAGAAAACCGCGCTGACCACCGCCGTGAACCAGGCCGCCGACAATCCCGATCTGGTCGAAGGCGTGATCACCCAGGTGAAAGAAGCGCTGGGAATGTAATCCCCGCCTTATCCAAATACGAAGGGCCGCCCGATTGGGCGGCCCTTTTCATGTCCGGTGACTGTTGACCTCAGTCCAGGAACGCCTTTTCCACAACATAGTGTTGCGGATTGGAATTCGCCCCTTCGACAAGCCCGTAGCCTTCCAGCATCTCCTTGAGTTCGAGGTTGAAGGCAAGGTTACCGCAGATCATCGCCCGGTCGGTCTCGGGCGACAGGGGCGGCACGCCAAGGTCCTCAAAGGCCTCGCCCGAGCGCATCAGGTCGGTGATCCGGCCCATCTTGGCACTCTCTTCGCGGGTGGTGGTGGGGTAGTATTTGATCTTCTTCCAGAACCCTTCGCCGATCACCTCGTTCAACAGTTCGTCGTTTTTCAGGCTGTCGATGATCTTGCGGCCATAGGTCAGTTCGCCCACCTCGCGGCAGGTGTGGGTGATGATAACCTCGTCGTAATCCTCGTAGGTCTGCGGTTCCCGCAGGAGCGAGGCAAAGGGCGCAAAGCCGGTGCCGGTCGCGAAGAACCAGATCCGCTTGCCCGGCAGAAGGGCGTCATGCACCAGCGTGCCCACGGGTTTCGGGCGCAGGATCACCTGATCGCCGGGCTGGATGTGTTGCAGCTTCGACGTCAGCGGCCCATCGGGAACCTTGATCGAATAGAACTCCAGCTCTTCGTCCCATGCGGGCGAGGCAATGGAATAAGCCCGCAGAAGCGGTTTGCCGTTGTCGCCCATCAGGCCGATCATCACGAATTCGCCCGAGCGGAACCGCAGGGACTGCGGCCGCGACACCCGAAAGGAAAACAGGCGGTCGGTATAGTGCTGCACCTCGGTCACGGTCTGCGCGTCGGGCAGGGTGGGGGTGGCTTTCACGGCGGTGGTTTCGGTCACGGGCATCAACTCTGTCATATTTCGCTCGCGGCATGTATTGATGCCACGTCCCCTTCTAGTCTTTGATCTGGGTCAGTTAAAGGGACTTACCCGCGCAGGCGGCGCTGGTAGTCATGGGATTGCCAGTTGGCGCGGGCCAGCCATTGGTCCTCGGGCTGGCGGGCGGCCAGTTCGGCGCTGATCTCGACCTCGTCAAACCCGGCGCGGCGGGCCATGGCATATTGGTCGGCGATCACATGGCCACAGGCGCGCAACCGCCCGGCATAGCCACGGGCGCGCAAGAGCCGGGCAAGGGTAAACCCCCGCCCGTCTGAAAAGGCCGGAAAGCCAATCCGGATCAGGCCGATCCGCCCACCGGACAAGTCCAGCCCCGCAAGGTCGGCATCCGGGGCAAGGTCCAGCCCGATGGCGCCACCATCATTGGCGGGCAGGGCATCGGGCGTCACGATATCGCCGGTCCAGTCATCAGGGCCAAAGCCCGCGTCGGTTACGATCACGTTCATTGTCTTGTCCTCTCAGGCGGCATCGGTGGTGACCGGGCCGCGCACGATCTTGCCATCCACGAAATGGATGCCGCATTCGGTCTTGTCGCTGCCGCGCCAGCGACCCGCGCGCGGGTCTTCCCCGTCGTTCACGCGGGTGGTGCATGGCGCACAGCCGATGGACGGGTAGCCCTTGGACACCAGCGGGTGCCGGGGCAGGCGGTTTTCGGCGATGTAATCCTTCACATCCTCGGTGCCCCAATGGGCCAGCGGGTTGATCTTGATCCGCCCGGTGCCGTCCTCGGCCTCGAAGAATTGCAGGGCCTCACGCTTGCCGCCCTGATACCGTTTGCGCCCGGTGATCCAAGCGTCGAACCCGGACAGGGCCTGTTGCAGTGGCACCGTCTTGCGCAGGGTGCAGCAGGCATCGGGGTCGTGCAGGTGCAACAGCCCCTCGTTGTCGTCCCTGAACACGGCTTCGCGCGTCGGGCGGATAATCCACACGTCCTCCAGCCGCAGCCGTTCCGCCAGTTCCTGCTGATAGACCAGCGTCTCGGCGAACAGCATTTCGGTGTCGATGAACAGGACCGGGGTTTTCCGGTCGATCACCGAAACAAGATGCAGCAGAACAACCGATTCCGCGCCGAAGGACGACACCAGGGCGATCTTGCCGATCTCGGTGTCGCCCAAGGCGCGTTCCAGCACGGCGGTGGCACCGTGGTGGCGGTAGCGGTCATTCAGCCCGGCAACTTTATGGGTCAGGTCAAGCGGCATCGGCCTTTTCCTCCGCTTCATAGAGCGCGGATTTGAACGGAGTCATGCCCACCCGGCGGAAGGCCTGAAGAAAGGTCTCTTCGGGGCTTTCGCGCAGGGCAACATAGGCGCGGACGATCCGTTCGATCGCGGGGACAATTTCATCGGCAGAGAAACCGGGGCCGGTCTTGGTGCCGATGGCGGCGTCTTCGGTGCCATCGCCGCCAAGGGTGATCTGGTAGTTTTCCACCCCTGCGCGATCCAGCCCCAGAATGCCGATATGGCCGACATGGTGATGACCGCAGGCGTTGATGCAGCCCGAGATCTTGATCTTCAGCGGACCGACCTCGTGTTCCAGCTTGAGTTCGTCAAAGCGGGTCGCGATCTCTTGCGCGATCGGGATCGACCGGGCGGTGGCAAGGGCGCAGTAGTCCATGCCGGGGCAGGCGATGATGTCCGAGGCCAGCCCGATATTCGCGGTGGCCAGACCCGCGTCGCGCAGGCGGGCATAGACCTCGGGCAGGTCGGATTTATGGACATGCGGCAGGATCACGTTCTGTTCGTGGCTGATCCGCAATTCGCCGTGGCCAAAGACCTCGGCCAGATCGGCAAGCATGCGCATCTGCTCCGATGTGGCGTCGCCCGGCGTCTGCCCATGCGCCTTGATCGAGACCGAGACGATGGCATAGCCCGGCGCCTTGTGCTGGGCCAAGTTGGTATCGGTCCAGCTGCGGAAGGCCGGGTTCGCGGCGCGGGCGGCCTCGTATCCGTCCACCGGTTTGATCGTGAAGGCGGGCGGCTGGAAGTGCTGTTCGATCTCGGCCAGAAGATCCTGATCGACGCCGGAGAAGGCCGGGCGCAGTTCCGCGAACCGGTCCTCGACCAGCCGGGAAATCTCTTCGATTCCATGCTCGTGCACGGTGATCTTAATGCGGGCCTTGTACTTGTTGTCGCGCCGGCCCAACAAGTTCCAGACCGAGACGACCGCCTCGACGTAAGGTAAAAGATCGGCCTGTGGCAGGAAATCGCGGATCACTTTGCCGATCATCGGGGTGCGGCCAAGGCCGCCGCCGACGATCACCTCGAATCCCGGTTCGCCCGCGTCGTTCAGGACCATGCGCAGCCCGATATCATGGGCGCGGGTCACGGCGCGGTCGTTCGGGCTGCCGGTGATGGCGATCTTGAACTTGCGCGGCAGGAACTGGAACTCCGGATGGTCGGTGGACCATTGGCGCAGCAATTCCGCCACGGGGCGCGGATCGGCGATTTCATCGGCGGCGGCACCCGCGAAATGATCGGCGGTCACGTTGCGGATGGTGTTGCCGCTGGTCTGGATCGCATGCATCCCCACATCGGCCAGTGCGTCGAGGATATTCGGCACATCGGCCAGTTTGGGCCAGTTGTATTGGATGTTCTGACGCGTGGTGAAATGGCCATAGCCCTTGTCCCAGCGATCGGCGATATAGGCCAGCTGGCGCATCTGGGCGGGGTTCAGCGTGCCATAGGGCACGGCCACGCGAAGCATGTAGGCGTGCAATTGCAGATACAGCCCGTTCATCAGGCGCAGGGGGCGGAATTCATCCTCGGTCAGCGATCCGTCGATCCGGCGGTTCACCTGTGCCCGGAACTGGGCCACGCGTTCGCGGACGAATGCGGCGTCAAAGTCGTTGTAGTGATACATCTTACACCTCTGCCTGCTTGCCGTGGACATAATTCGACGGACCGCGGGTCCGGAATGCCTCGCGGAAGTGGATGGGTTCGGGGCCGGTCTGGCCGGGTTTGGCATCAGCCAGGTAGGGGCCGACGACGTGGTCGGGTTGGGACAGGGCGAACAGCAGCCGGATATCGGCATGGGCCTCGTCCTCGATCAACTCGGCTTCAGCCATGTCGCGGGTCCAACGGTCGTCCTCGGTCAGCCAGATGGCATCGCCGTCCATAAGGGCATTTGCGGTGACAACCTTGGGGGTGAAGGCGCGGCTCATTGGGTGGCCTCTTTCAGCTCGGGTGTGGTCAGGGCGGCCAGTGCGGCGCGGGGCGCAAGGCCAAGGAAGGTCAGGGCGGGGCCGGACAGGTCGGCGCGGGTCAGGTCCGGTTCCAGGTTGGACAGCGTGGTGGACAGGACCCGGCTGTCAGGGCGGCTGGCGTTTTCGATCACGGTGACTGGCGTGGCCGGGTTCGCGCCGTGCATCAGCAGGCGACCCTGAATGAAACGGGCGGATTTCTTGCCCATATAGATCGCGGCGACCTCTCCGGGCCGGGCCAGTGCGCGCCAGTCGTGGTCGCAGAACCCCTTGGTGTCATGGCCGGTCAGAAACCGGACCGAAGAATTGCGGTGCCGCTTTGTCAGGCTTTGGCCGATCTGGGCCACTGCGGCGGAGGCCGCGGTGATCCCCGGCACGATGTGCCAGTCGATCCCGGCGGCATCCAGCGCGTCGATCTCTTCGTCCAGACGGCCAAAGACGGTGGGATCCCCGGCCTTGAGCCGCACAACCTGCGCGCCACCGGCCGCGTGTTCCACGATCAGCGCATTGATGTCCGACTGGCTGGTCGAGGTGCCAAAACCCTCTTTGCCGACGTCGATCATCAGCGCCTCGCGGCGGGCAAGTTCAAGGATCTCGGGCGAGACAAGCCGGTCGTAGATGACCACATCCGCGGTATCCAGCGCCTTGCGGGCCTTGAGGGTCAGCAGGTCCGGGTCACCGGGGCCCGCGCCGACAAGGGCGACGTGGCCGTCGCGGCGGGCCTGCATGACATGGGTGTCCAGCAGGTCGGACAGGGCCCGGTCGACCGCAGGTTCGCCGCCCTGATCCAAGGCGCGGGGGCCGTCGCGGAAGTAATAGTCGGCCCAGAAGTCGCGCCGCTTGCGCCCCATCGGCAGCACATCGGCGGCATGGCGGAAGGCCTTGCCGATCCGCGCCAGCAACCCCAGCGAGACAGGCAGCCGTTCTTCCAGATCGGCCTTGATCGCGCGCGCGAGCACCGGGGCCGCGCCTTCGGTGCCGATGGCGACGGTGACGGGGTCCCGGTCGACAATCGCGGGGGTGATGAAGTCGGACCCATGCAGGTTGTCGACGATGTTCACCAATGCGCCCTCGGCCCGGGCAATCCCGGCCACGCGGGCGTCTTCCGCCTTATCTTCGGCCGCGCCATAGACAAGGGCGGCACCGCGAACGTCGCCCGTGGTCAGGGCACGGGGGATCAGTGTAATCCTGCCGTCGTGCGCAAGGCGCAGAAGATCGGGGTGGGGCGCATCGGCATAAACTTCGACCTTGGCCTCGGTTTTGGTCAGCAGACGCAACTTGGCCAACGCGGCCTCGCCGCCACCGGCAAGGACGATCCGGGCGTTCTTGACGTCCAGGAAAATCGGGAAGTGCTGCATCGGGTCATGTCCTATGGTCGAAATCTGACCCCAATATAGGAAATTGTCCCTGTATTTGGCTATTGCACCGCAGAAATAAGGACGTATGTTCGCAACTGTCGCCGGGCGATAACCACTGTTCCAAACCGAAGGGAAAACCGGAATGGCGTTTCGAATTGACGATATGGATCGGAAAATCCTTGGGGAATTGCAGCGCGACGCCGGGCAATCCCTGGATGAAATCGCCAAGAATGTCGGGTCGTCCAAGACCCCGGTCTGGAACCGGATTCGCAAGATGAAAGAGGCCGGGATCATCGGCCAGCAGACGGTTTTGCTGGATGCCGAGGCGCTGGGATTCGAGGCGACCTTCTTTGTCCTGATCCGCACGTCCGAGCATGAGGCGGATTGGCAGAACAAGTTCCTCGCCGCCCTGCGCGACCGGCCCGAGGTGCAGGAGGCGCACCGGCTGGCGGGCGACATCGACTATATCCTCAAGGTGCGGGTCAAGAATGCACGCGCCTATGACGTCTTCTACCAGGCGCTGATTTCCGAGGTGAAGATCCACAACGTCACCGCGCTTCTGTCGATGGAAGAGCTGAAATCGACGGTTTCCCTGCCGCTCTGATCCGCTTGGCTCTGGTCAAGGTCTGTGCCGGTTTCTAGGGTTGACCCATGTTCGCACCCCGTCTGCGCCGCATTGCGGTGATCCTGTCCTTTCTTGCCGCCGTGGCCGCCGTTGCTGGCGGGGTCTGGGCCTATGGCTATGCCGAGGCGCTGCGGCAGTTGCACAGCCGCGGACAGTCGGACCTTGCCCTTGCGGGTGACCGGTTGACCGGAGAATTACAGCAATTCCGGTCGCTTGCGGTCTTGATGGCGGATCATCCGACGGTGACGGGGGTGCTTGCGGGCGGGGTCGACCCGTCGGCGTCCCGGGCCCTGCTGCTGGAGGTCGCGGACAAGACCGGATCGCTGGACGTGATCGTCGTGGACAACCGGGGGGTTGAACTGGCGGCAGCCAGTGGCACGCCGCCCGATCCCCACGCCGGGCGACCCTATTACGAACGGGCGATGGATGGGGCGCTTGGCGTCTATCACCAGTTGACGGACCGCTATGGGCGTCGGGTGTCGGACCCCTACGGCAGGCGCACCTTCCTGTTCGCGGCCCCGGTCTTTTCCGAGACCGGACCGCCGGTCGGGGCCGTCATGGTCGTGGCCGATGTCGAAGAGGTCGAGGCCGTCTGGCGGGGCGATCGGCCTACGGTTTTCTTCACCGATGAACTGGGCGTGATCTTCGTCTCGAACCGGTCCGAACTGGTGTTCCGGTCGCGCAGCGGGGACATGCGCGCGGCAGGGCAAAGCGCGGAATACCCAACAGGGCGGATCATGCCCTTTGTCCATTACGAATCTCGTCTGTGGCAGGGGATGGACCTGTGGCGGGTCGATGCGGGCCGCTATGTGCCGGAACGCGCGCTGCATCTGGAACTGGACCTTCCGGTGATCGGTCTTGTGGGAGAGGCGCTTTTGGACGTGGCCCCGGCGCGGCAACTGGCCCTGCTGCAGGCAACGGTCACGGCGGCGCTGTGCCTTGCTTTCGGCGCGCTGTTGTTTCTGGCGACCGAACGGCGCCGTACCTTGGCGGAAGCGAACCAGCGGCTTGAGGCACGGGTGGCGCAGCGGACGGCGGAACTGTCGGACCTGAACACCGACCTGCGGCGCGAGGTGGCGGAACGGACCGCCGCCGAGGCGCGGCTGAAGAAGGCGCAGGCCGATCTTGTGCAGGCGGGCAAGCTGTCGGCCTTGGGACAGATGTCGGCCGGGATCAGCCATGAACTCAACCAGCCGCTAATGGCGATCCGGTCTTTCGCTGAAAACGCCGAAGCCTTTCTTGCCAAGGGAAAACAGGATGTTGCTGCCCAGAACCTGACGCGGATCTCCGACCTTGCCCGGCGCATGGGCCGGATCATCCGCAACCTGCGCGCCTTCGCACGGCAGGAAAGCGAGGCCCTGTCGGACGTGGATATCATCGCCGTCGTCGATGTGGTCCTTGAAATGGCCAGCGCAAGGTTGACCCAATCGACCGTCACCGTGATCTGGGATCGCCCGTCCGGCCCGGTCATGGTTCGCGGTGGAGAGGTGCGCCTGCAACAGGTGATCCTGAACCTTGTCACCAATGCGGTCGACGCGATGGAGGGGGCAGATGAAAAGCGGCTGGAGATCGGGCTCTCTGCCGAATGGCCAAAGGTATTCCTGACCGTGCGGGACACAGGGCCAGGCATTGACGAGCCGGAAAAGATATTTGATCCGTTCTATTCGACGAAGACGGTTGGCAGCGGTGACGGCATGGGGCTTGGCCTGTCGATCTCCTACGGGTTGGTGCAAAGTTTCGGCGGCAATATCCGGGGCCGCAACCACCCGGACGGCGGTGCGGCCTTTACCGTGGAACTGGCAGGGGTGGCCGGAAAGGGGGCGACATGATCCGCAGGGTTCTTTTGGTGGACGACGACCGCGCGGTGCGCGAGGCGCTTGGCCAGACGCTGGAACTGGCGGATCTGGACCCGATCCTTGCCGGCAGCTTTGTCGAGGCGAAGGACCGGATCGAACCGGGGTTTGACGGGGTGATCGTCACCGATATCCGGATGCCGGGCCGCGACGGGTTTCACCTTCTGGATCACGCGCGCAAGCAGGACCCGGACCTGCCGGTGATCCTGCTGACCGGCGAAGGCGACATTCCAATGGCGGTGCGCGCGATGGATGCGGGCGCCCATTCGTTTCTGGAAAAACCCTGCGCCCCGTCCGACCTGATCGCTGTCGTCGAAAAGGCGCTCGACCAGCGGCGCGCGGTGCTGGAGGACCGTCGCCACAAGCTGGAAATGGAAAGCGGCGATGCGGCGTCGCGGATGCTGTTCGGCACCTCCGACCTTGCCCGCGATCTGCGGGGGCGGGTTCGTGCAGTGGCCCGCGCCAGCGCCGAGGTGCTGGTAACCGGAGAGCCGGGCAGCGGCACCCCCAAGGTGGCCGAGGTAATCCACCTTCTGTCCGCCGCCGCCCGCCATCCCTTTGTCAAACGGGCCGGGGCCGGGCTGAGTGTCGAAGGACTGGCGCAGGCGATCGAGGCCGCGCAGGCCGGATCGCTTTATATCGACGAAGTCGGGGCGCTGCCACCTGCGGTGCAGTTCGACCTGCTCGACCGGTTGGAGAACGGGGTGCAATGCCGTGTCATCGCGGGCACCACGGGCGATCTGGCCCGCGATGTCGGGGCAGGGCGGTTTAACGCCGACCTGTTCTATCGGCTGGACCTGATGCGGGTCCGCATTCCAGCGATCCGAGAGCGGACGGAGGATATCCCGGTGCTGTTCCGCCACTATGTCGCCCAAGCCTGCGAGCAGGCGAACTTGCCGGTGCCCGCAATCCAGCCGGATGTTCTGGCCCGTCTGATGGCGCAGGACTGGCCGGGCAACGCGCGGGCCCTGATGAACGCCGCCATGCGCTTTGCCATGGGGTTGGGAGAGGTCGAAGAGGCCGAAGGATTGGGACTGGCCGAACAAATGGCTCGGGTCGAGAAATCCCTGCTGATCGCTGCGCTGCGCCGGGTGCAGGGCAATGCAACCGAAGCCGCTCGCGCCCTGAAACTGCCGCGCAAAACCTTCTACGACAAGCTGGCCCGGCACGACATCCGGGCCGAGGACTACCGGGCCTAGGCCCCCGGCGTGTCCGGCAAAGCGTCGGCGCGGGCCGCCCGTTTGCGCCGCCCGTCCATATGGCTGCGCAGCGCGATCGCCACGCCGGAGATCAGGACTAGGCCCATGCCGATCAGGCTGATTCCGTCGGGAAGGTGATCGAAGACCAGCCAGCCCAACAGCCCGGCCCAGACAAGGTGCATGTAGTTGACTGGTGCAATCAACGAAGCGGGCGCCTGCCGATAGGCGAGGGTGAACAGGAAATGCCCGGCCGTTGCCAGCACCCCGAGTAGCGCCATCAGCGACAGGTCGCCTAGGCCGGGCAAGGGACCCGACAGGCTGGGGATCGCGGCAAGGCTGAAGAAGACCGCCCCGGTCAGGGTCACTTGGAACAGCATGGCCATGGCGGTTTCCGTCCGGCTCAGCATTCGGGTCATCAGGTGGTAGACCGTTGCGCAGGCCGCATTGGTCAGCGCAAAGGCACCCCCCGCCGGGTTCAGCCCGGCCCCCGGCCGCAAGATCAGAAGAACCCCGATGAACCCAAGCATGGCAAGTGCCCAGCCCGCCGCGCTGACACGTTCCCCTAGGATTGGTATCGCCAGCAGCATCACTGCGATCGGCGACAGATACATGATCGAAATCGTTTCCCCGACCGGCATCAGTTTCAGCGCATAGCCTATGGTCAGCGAGGCCAGCGTCAGAACCCCGCCACGCGGCAGGACAAGCCCGGTCCGATCAGTCCGCCACAGCCGCGCGCCGATCCGCGGCCCGGCAAGGACCAGAAGCAGTGCGAGACTGGCCAGATAGCGCACCGCGACGACCACGGGCACCGGGTGCGCCATGGCAAGGTGTTTGGTCTGCACGTCCGCGACGGCGAAAAACAGAACCGAGATCGTGACAAGCGCGATCCCGAACAGGGGGCGGTCTGCGGGCATCTTGGCGGTTCCTTTCGGCCGAACCTTGGCCAGCCGCTGGGTCAGAGGCAAGAAGGGTGAGTCGCCGCAAGCACTGTGCGGAAATCCGCACAGTTACCGATAACGCCTGTGCGGGTTTCCGCCATTTCGCAGGCTACAGGTGTCGGTTCCGGGGAAGGTCGAAGGCTTACCGATTTGAAATCGAACGAAAAATCATCCTGCTGCGAAGAAATGCATCATTTCTTACACGGGATCGGGGTGTCGGTGCACAGTCTGATCACGCGCCCGTCAACGACGGGGAACACACATGTCTCATGGGAGGAGACCACATGAAATTCGCGAAACTCGCTACCTCTGTCGCCGCTATCGCCCTGACCGCCGGTCTGGCACAGGCCGACCCGATGGGCTGTGACGATGGTGAAATCGTTGCCAAGTTCAGCCACGTCACCAACACCGACCGCCACCCCAAGGGCATCGCCGCCACCCTGTTGATGGAACGTATCAACGCCGAGATGGACGGCGTGATGTGCATGGAGGTCTTCCCGAACTCCACGCTGTATAACGATGACCAGGTGCTTGAAGCCATGCTTCAGGGTGATGTGCAGCTTGCCGCGCCCTCGCTGTCGAAGTTCGAACAGTTCACCAAGCAGTTCCGGATCTTCGACCTTCCCTTCATGTTCACCAACATTGACGCGGTCGACGCTTTCCAGAATTCAGAAACCGGTCAGGCAATGAAGGACAGCATGCAGCGCCGCGGTCTTCAGGGCCTTGAATTCTGGCACAACGGGATGAAGCAGTTCTCGGCCAACGTGCCGCTGATCTCGCCGTCTGATGCCGAAGGGCTGAAGTTCCGGGTGCAGACCTCGGACGTGCTGGTTGCCCAGATGGAAGCCCTTGGCGCCAGCCCGCAGCCAATGGCCTTCTCGGAAGTTTACGGCGCGCTGCAAACCGGCGTTGTGGACGGGCAGGAAAACACCTGGTCGAACATCTATGGTCAGAAGTTCTTTGAGGTGCAGGACGGGATCACCGAAACCAACCACGGCGTGATCGACTATCTGGTCGTGGCCTCGGTCGACTGGCTGGACAGCCTTGAACCGGCGACCCGTGACCAGTTCCTGACCATCCTCAACGAGGTGACCATTGAACGGAATGCTGCCGTCGGCGCCGTGGACGCGGCCGCCCGTCAGTCGGTTCTGGACGCCGGTGGCGTGATCCGCGAACTGAGCGCCGAACAGCGTCAGGAATGGGTCGACGTGATGAAGCCGGTCTGGGATCAGTTCCTGGATGATGTCGGCCAGGAAAACATCGACGCCGCCCAGGCGATCAACGCCTCTCTCTAAGGGCTGAACCCCCGGCCCGGCGCGCCCGAACGGGACGGCGCCGGGCCACTTCCGACACCGAAAACGGGGGCGCCGGTTCTGCCGCCGCCCCCGACTTGCACAGGGTGGGGATATCCATGTCATCGTCAGGCACAACACCGCGCGGCCCGGTCGGCCGCATCGTCCACGAGTTGGAAGAAAGCATGATCGCCCTGCTACTGGGGTTGATGACCGTGGTGACCTTCGTCAACGTGGTCATGCGCTACGGGTTCAACAGCCAGCTGATCTGGGGGCTTGAGGTCACGCTGATCCTGTTTGCATGGCTGGTCCTGTTCGGGATCAGCTATGGGTTCAAAGTGGTGTCGCACCTTGGGGTGGATGCGCTGATCAACATCGTGCCCAAACCAGTCCGCAAGGCCATGGGGATTATCGCGGCGGTTGCCTGCCTTGCCTACGCGTTCCTGCTGCTGAAGGGGGCGTGGGACTATTGGGCGCCCTTTGCGGGGCTTGACGCCACATCGGGCCGCTGGTTCCCGACGGGCTTTGAAAACTCCCGCGATCAGGCCTGGTATGAGACCGAACAGGTTCCGATCCCCTTTGCCAAGGACTGGCTCGAGGCGAATTTCAACCTTGGCGAAGAATACGAAAAGATGCCCCGTTTCATCCCCTACGTGATCCTGCCATTCGGCATGGCGCTGATGCTGTTCCGCATCGCGCAGGCAACCGTGCGGCTGATCCGGGGCGATATCGACTGCCTGATCGTCAGCCATGAGGCCGAAGACGCGGTGGAAGAAGCCGGTCGCGAATTGAATAAGGAAGCCCGCTGATGGACGTCGTCATCCTTTTTGCAATGGTCATCGCCCTTCTAGCGGTCGGGGTTCCGATTGCTGTGGCGCTTGGCCTGTCGTCCACCGTCTTCCTGCTGATGTTCTCGGACAGCTCTCTGGGGTCTATCGCCCAGTCGCTGTATCAGGCGATGGCGGGGCACTATACGCTTCTCGCCATTCCCTTCTTCATCCTTGCGTCGAGCTTCATGTCGACGGGCGGTGTGGCGCAGCGGATCATCAGCTTTGCCATCGCGGTGATCGGCCATGTGCGGGGTGGTCTGGCGATTGCCGGGGTTCTGGCCTGCATGCTGTTCGCGGCGCTGTCCGGGTCGTCGCCGGCGACGGTGGTCGCGGTTGGGTCGATCGTCATCGCCGGGATGCAGAAGGTTGGGTACTCCAAGGACTTCGCCGCCGGGGTGATCTGCAACGCCGGGACACTGGGCATCCTGATCCCGCCCTCAATTGTGATGGTCGTCTATGCTTCGGCCACCGATGTATCGGTCGGGCGGATGTTCCTCGCGGGCGTTATTCCGGGCCTTCTGGCGGGCTTTATGCTGATGGCCGCAATCTATGTCATCGCCCGGGTCAAGAACCTGCCCAAGGGCGAATGGCTGGGCTGGCCCGAGGTCTTCTCGACCATCCTTGATGCCTCCTGGGGCCTGTTCCTGATGGTGGTGATCCTCGGCGGGATCTATGGCGGGGTCTTTACCCCGACCGAGGCCGCGGCGATTGCCTCTGTCTATGCCTTCCTTGTCGCGGTCTTCGTCTATCGGGACATGGGGCCGCTGAAGGGCAAGCCGTGGATTCCCGAAGAGGACAAGGACCGGGCGCTTCTGGGGCTGCGGGTCTGGGGCTTTACCCTTGTCTCGACCATCATCTACGTCGTGGCCGCCTTCATGCTGGGCGCACCGATCATGAACGGGGTCTGGGGCGGTCTGGCCTTCCTCGTCGTCGCAGTGATCCTTGGTGGAACCATGCACAAGGCGGTTGCCGCGGGCTGGGGGCAGAAACTCTCGGCCGCCGTGGTGGTGATCTTCGGTGTGCTGCCGCTTCTGTTCGTCCTGCGCGGCATCTGGGGCAGCGAGAATTCGGTCGCGATGGACATCATCCTGACCGTTCTTTCGGTGATTGTCCTGGTTCTGCCGCCTGCTGTCTTTGCCTTCGCGCTGCTGCGGTCGGCGGAACGGCTGGTGGCCTCTGGTGCCAGCTATGAAGACAGCCTGATGACCGGTGTCGGCCATCTTGTCCGCGCCAACCTTCAGAACCTTGCCATGTTCGTGCCCGCGCTGGTGCACAAGGACACCAAGCATACGCTGCTGGAGGCAGGCAAGCTGACCATCATGCTGATGTTCATCATCGCCAACGCGCTGATCCTGAAGCACGTGTTGACCGACGAACAGGTGCCCCAACACATCACCGAGGCGATGCTGGCCGCGGGTCTTGGTCCGATCACCTTCCTGATCGTGGTGAACGTGATCCTGTTGATCGGGGGTCAGTTCATGGAACCCTCGGGGCTGATCGTGATCGTGGCGCCGCTGGTGTTCCCGATTGCGCTGGAACTGGGGATCGACCCGATCCACCTGGGCATCATCATGGTGGTCAACATGGAGATCGGGATGATTACCCCGCCGGTCGGTCTGAACCTTTTCGTTACCTCGGGCGTGGCGGGGATGCCGATCATGCGGGTGGTCCGGGCGGCGCTGCCGTTCCTGATGGTCCTCTTCGTCTTCCTGATCATGGTGACCTACATCCCATGGCTGTCGACTTTCCTGCCGACCAGCCTGATGGGCCCCGAGATCATCGTGAGATAGAGGGCACTTGTGCCTACTGGCCCGGGCGACCAGCCCGGGCCGCGCCCGTCCCGACCCATGGGCGGGCGCATTCTACCGACACAAATGGCTCAGCCGTCGGCATGGTGTTGGACGATAAATCGACAAAACGGCCAGCGGCCCAAGCGCCCACCCCGGGACGGGCGCGTCCCTGGGTTCAGCTCGCCTCGAGTGCTTCGATGATCGGGCTGAAATCAGCGGCCTTCAGGCTCGCACCGCCCACCAGCGCCCCGTCCACATCGGACACCGCAAAGATCTCGGCCGCGTTCGAGGGTTTCACTGACCCGCCATAAAGGATGCGGAACCCGTTTCCGTCCTCGCCAAACCGCTTCACCAGTTCGGCGCGGATGAACCCATGCACCTCTGCGATCTGGTCGAGGGTGGGGACCTTGCCGGTGCCGATGGCCCAGACCGGTTCATAGGCGATCACGGTGTTGGCGGCGGTGGCCGCATCGGGGGTGGACCCGGCAAGCTGTGTGCCCACAACGCCCAGCGTCTGGCCGCCCTCGCGTTCCTCCAGCGTCTCGCCAATGCAGATCACCGCGACCAGCCCGTCAGCCAGCGCGGCCTCGGCCTTGGCACGGACCTGCGCATCGGTCTCGCCGTGGTCGGTGCGCCGTTCGGAATGGCCAAGGATCACATGGGTCGCGCCCGCGTCCCGCAGCATCGCGGTCGAGATATCGCCGGTATGCGCGCCCTTGGCGGCGGCGTGGCAATCCTGCCCGCCAACCGCGACGGGCCCGGCGACCTGCGCCATTCGGTGGATCAGCGTGGCAGGGGGGCAGAGCAGCAAGTCAACACCGGGGGCAGGGTGGGCGGCGGCCAATGCGGCGACCTCTGCCAGATCGGCGGCGGTGCCGTTCATTTTCCAGTTTCCGGCGGCAAGCTTGCGGCGCATGGGGGACCCTCCTGTTATCGCTCACAGCGTCTGTAGCAAGCAGACGGGCGGAGTTCTAGAGGCAGGCGAGCGCGGCGCGGGCCAGTCGGCAGGCCTCGTCGGGGTCGTCCAGCGCGGCGTCAGGCAGCCGCCAATAGGGCATCGCCGTGGTCTTCTGGCCATCGCGGGAATAGGTCCAGCGTTCCCAGCCTTCCGCGGTCATGTGATCGGCCCAGTCGCCTGCGCCCTTGAGCCATAGGGAAGCGTCCGAATGCAGGATCGCAAAGATGGTTCCATCGGAATAAAGGCACAGGCCCCCCATCATCTTGCGATGGGTCAGCGGGCCAAGCCCGTCAAACAGTTCCAGTGCAAAACCTATATCGGCGGCGGAAACGCTCACCGCCCGGCGCCCAGCGACTCGTCGAACTTGATCGACTCGCCGCAGCCGCAAGCATCCACCACATTGGGGTTCTTGAACTTGAACCCGGATTCGAGAAGCGAGGTCTCATAGTCGATCTCGGTCCCGAACAGGAACATCTGGGCCATGGGCGCGATGATCACCTTGGCGCCGTCCTGTTCGACTACCTCATCATGGGCTTCGACGGCATCGACGTAATCCATGGTGTATTCCATGCCCGCACAGCCGCCTTTCTTCACGCCGATGCGCAGGCCCGCATGGTCGCCCTTTTGCATCAGCTTGGCGATCTGGGCCGCGGCGCGCGGGGTGATGGTGACAGGCGATTTGCCGGGAATGCCGAACATGGGGGTCTCCTTTGATCCCAATCTAGGGCCGTGCGGGTCCGATCTCAAGCGGGGGCAGAAGGTTTGCGCCGGTCCAATCGGCGATCAACGCAATCGTGAGCGCCCAGCCGAAAGAGGCCAGCGTGCCAATGATCACATATTCCGAATGTTTCTGATCCTTTGACGCCGTGCCAAAGCGCAGGATGGATTTGGCCGCGACCAGAAACCCGATGCCCGCCGGAATGCCGGTGCCGATGAACAGGCAGACAAGGCCCCGTTCCAGCCAGCCGATAGTGCGCCCCGCCTGCGGCAGCCCGCTGTTGCCCATGCGGGCGGCATAGCGGCGCATGAGAAGACCCACCGCAAATTCGCCGCCGCGCAGGGCGAAGATGAGGGTGATGACGACAAGGATGCCATGCAGGACAAGGTCGAGCTGGTCTGGGGCGATCAGGCCCGGCCAAAGACCGGTCGCCCAAAGGTCCGGCGCGAAGACCGCCACCGCGCCGATGGTGGCCATATGGGCGGCCTGATCGGCAAGGAAGGGGCCGATGCCACCGCGTGTCAGCCGCGCCTTGGCAAGGTCGATCAGCACATGGACGGCGGCAAGGACCAGAAGGGCAGGCGCGGCCCACTGCCCGGTCGCGACCTGCGCGGTCAGAAGCACCAGCGCCCCATGCAACAGCAAAGCCCCGGCCCGCCCCTTGTTCTGAACGATCCAGCGGTTTTGCAGCACGAAATCCGCGACAGCATGGGCCAGAAGCAGGGCGAGAACGGTTTCGATCATGGGTCGACCTTTTCAGCGAAATACAGTGCTTGTTGAAGGAAGTTGTAGCCCGCAGCGTCCAAAGATTTTGTTGCCGCCTGCCGGGAAATGCCGAGTGCCTCGGCGACATCCGTCATCGTTCGCGACTCATAGTTGAATATTACTTGTTTCACAGCGGCGGATTGTGCAGCGGTCCAGCCTTGAGAGATTTGGTCTGCAAGGGTTAAGGTGGCAGCCTTGTCTTTGAAATCGTCGTGCAGGAACCGCCAGCCAAGTCGGCGCGAGGCTTTCAAAGTTTCTAGTGCAAGCCCAGAATTTACGAAAACGTCCTGCGTGGCTGAATTCAGGTTGCTGGGAAGCTCACCGTCCACCTGCCCATCAGCGATTCCGATGTAGGTGTCAAAGTTTTGTCCCAACGTCTTGACTGCCGCGCGAAAGCCCAGCGCCGCGCGGAGGTAGAGTCCCGGTTCGGACAGTACGACTTGCCAGCCGTCACCTCTGTGTCGGGTGAACCGCAAGGACCTCTCTTGAAGTGCGCCGAGTCTTTCGGATGCGTCCGCAAGGGCCGCCATCGCCCGGTCAATGCTTTCCGGCGGCAACTCGGTAGAATTCACGAGATCACCGGTCAGGACAGCGATTTGATGCTTGGTCTCAGTCATGCATCCAAAATAGGGTGCATATGGCGAAATGCAACCCATTTTGGGTGCGTTTCTCGGTGTGCACCCAAAAAAGGGTGCGCTTTACATAAATCCCAGTTCAAGCCGCGCTTCGTCGGACATCATGTCCATGCCCCATTGCGGTTCCCAGGTCAGTTCAACCTCGACATCCTTGACCCCGGCAACCGGGCC
Organism: Marivivens marinus; assembly: GCF_035969385.1. Taxonomy (NCBI): domain Bacteria; kingdom Pseudomonadati; phylum Pseudomonadota; class Alphaproteobacteria; order Rhodobacterales; family Paracoccaceae; genus Marivivens; species Marivivens marinus. Next base: position 235,840 of record NZ_JAYKKJ010000004.1, read on the forward strand.
GATGGCGTCGGAAATCCAGCCGGGCATTTCACCGGCCACGGGGCAGCCGGGGGCGGTTAGGGTCATGATGATCTTCACCTCGTTTTCATCATTGATATCAATGGTGTAAACAAGGCCAAGGTCGTAAATATTGACCGGGATTTCAGGGTCATAGACCGTGCGGCAGGCCTCTACGATGCTATCGTAAAGCGGATGATCCGTCGATGACGGCTGGATCAGCGGTGCGCCTTCGAGGTGGCCGGTGGCTTCGGTCATGATGCAGGTCCCATAATTCCTGACCGTTCATATAGGGTTTTGGGCCGGGGGCGTAAAGGGCGCGAAAGAAGCCAATATCCTTCGCGCCCCTTGGATCATTCGCCGTAGGGCACCCAGATGTTTTTCACCTGCGTGGCCCGGTGCAGAAATTCGCGCCCCTGCCCGGCGGGGCCGGTGAAATCACGGGTGCCCGCCACCTCGGTCCAGGTCTGTTTCAGGTTCCCGGCCGAGGCGGTTTCGACCATCGCGCACCCTTCGGCGCTGCCGAAATACCACATGGCGGCGACGTCGTCGTGGTCGGCCAGCGTTTTGGCCAGTTCATCGCGCGGGCCGGTGACAAGGTTCACCACACCGCCCGGAAGGTCCGAAGTGTCGAAGACCTGATAGAGGTCAGTCGCGGCCAGCGGGTGCGACTGGCTGGGCAGGGCCACGACGGCATTACCCATCGCGATGGCGGGCAGGACCAGCGACATCAACCCCAGGAGCGGCAGGCTGTCCGGGCAGGCCACGCCCACCACGCCAAGGGGTTCATTCATCGCCAGCGTGACATAGGGGTTCGACGTGGAATGCACCGCCCCGTCGAATTTATCCGCCTGCGCGGCATACCAGAAGGCCCGGCGCAACGTGGCGTCCACCTCAGCCTCTGCGGACTTTTTCGACTGGCCAAAGCTGTGCAGCCGGTCGGCGAATTCGCCTGCTCGGGCCGACAGGTTCTCGGCGAGGTAGTATAGGACCTGCGCCCGGTTGTGACCGGTCGCCTTGCCCCAGCCCGCGGCCTTATGCGCGGCCTCGACCGCGTTGCGGATGTCTTTGCGGTTGCCAAGACCGGCCATGCCGACAGGCCCCTTCGGCCCGGTCACCTGATAGACATAGCCGCTGTCGGGCCGGGCCTGCTTGCCGCCGATATACATCTTGGCGGTGCGGTCGATCGGCTGCGCCGGGCCGGACAGTGCGGGCAGCGGGTCGGGCGTGGCGGGGCTGGCTTCGGGCTTGCCCGGTTTGCCGGGGCGGGCCGGGCGCAGATAGGCCATCATCCCTTCGCGCCCACCTTCACGGCCAAATCCGCTTTCGCGGTAGCCGCCGAACCCGGCGGCGGCGTCGAACAGGTTGGTGGCGTTGATCCAGACCACGCCCGCCTTAACCTTGGCCGCCACGTCCAGCGCAAGGTTCACGTTTTCCGACCAGACCGAGGCTGCCAGCCCGTAGTTGGTCGCATTGGCCAGCGCCAGCGCGTCTTCGGGGGTGCGGAAGGTGGTCAGGGTGACCACGGGGCCAAAGATTTCTTCGGTGGCGAGGATATTGGCCGGTTCCACGTTCTCGGCCAATGTCGGCGGGTAGAAACAGCCCTGCGGCGCGGTGCCTTGCGTGATCGCCGCGCCGGATGCCTTGCCCTGATCCACAAGGCTTGCAATCCGGTCAAGCTGCACCGGATGCACGATCGCCCCCATGTCGATGCTTTTGTCCAGCGGGTCGCCGACGCGCAGTTTCGTCATCCGCTGTTTCAGCAGTTGGGTGAAGCGGGGCGCGATGCTTTCGGCGACAAGGATTCGCGACCCGGCGCAGCAGACCTGCCCTTGATTGAACCAGATCGCATCGACCACGCCTTCGACGGCGGCGTCGATATCGGCATCTGCAAAGACGATGAAGGGGGATTTTCCGCCCAGTTCCAGCGTCAGCCCCTTGCCCGATCCGGCGGTCTGGCGACGGATGATCCGACCCACATCGGTCGAGCCGGTAAAGGCGAGTTTGTCGATGTCTCCGTGGCCGACGATTGCGGCCCCCGTGGCCCCGTCGCCGGTGACGATGTTCAGCACGCCCTTGGGCAGACCAGCCTCGGCGGCGATCTCGGCCAGCGCCAGCGCGGTCAGGGGGGTATATTCAGCGGGTTTCAGGACAACGGTGTTGCCCGCGGCCAGCGCCGGGGCCACCTTCCACGCCAGCATCAGCAGGGGGAAGTTCCACGGGATCACCTGACCGCAGACACCCTGCGGCGTGGCGCCGGGGAATTCATCGGCCATGATCTCGGCCCAGCCCGCGTGGTGATAGAAATGGCGGGCCACCAGCGGCACGTCGATGTCGCGGGTTTCGCGGATCGGCTTGCCGTTGTCGATGGTTTCCAGCACCGCAAGAAAGCGGGCGTGCTGCTGCACATGACGGGCCAGCGCATAAAGGTGCTTGGCGCGGGCATGGCCGGGCAGGGCGGCCCATTTCGGCTGGGCGGCGCGGGCGGCCTTGACGGCCATCTCCACATCCTCGGCCGTGCCTTGGGTCACTTGCGCGATCTCGGCCCCGGTGGCGGGGTTCGACACGGCAAAGCACTGGCCGGGTTTGGTGAACTGGCCGTTGATGAAATGGCCGAAGCCGCCGGAATGCTTGTCCAGCCAGCTTTGCGCGATCTTGGCGTCTTCGGGGGCCGGGCCGTAGTCCATGGTCTCAAGGATCTCTGTCAGGGTGGGCATGGGGTGGCTCCTTTACGCGATCGCGTGGCGGTGGGCGGCGGCGTAGCGGCCCGTAACATGGTGTTCAAGCTGGCGTTCGATGTCGCCCAGCATGGAAGAGGCGCCGAGCCGGAACAGGTCCGGTTGCAGCCAGCGGTTGCCCATTTCCTCTTTCATCAGGATCTGCCAGGCGATGGCGTCCTTGGCGGATTTCATGCCGCCCGCGGGCTTGAACCCAACGTCGTGCCCGGTGGCGTCCCGGTAATCGCGCAGGGCACGCACCATGGTCAGCGACACGGGCAGGGTGGCGTTGACCCCTTCCTTGCCGGTGGAGGTCTTGATGAAGTCCGACCCGGCCTGCATCGCCACCATCGAGGCGGCATAGACGTTGCGCAGGGTTTGCAGGTCACCCGTGGCAAGAATGGCCTTCAGATGGGCGTCGCCGCAGGCCTCGCGCATGGCGGCGACCTCGTCATAGAGCGCGGACCAGTCCCGGTTCAGCACATGTTCGCGGGTGATGACGATGTCGATTTCTTCCGCGCCTTCCTCGACCGCATAGCGGATTTCGGCCAGCCGCAGGTTCAGCGGCATCAGCCCCGCTGGAAACCCGGTCGCGACCGAGGCGACGGGGATGCCGGTACCTTTCAGCGCCCGGACCGCGTGGCCGACCATGGTCGGGTAAACGCAGACCGCGCCGGTGTGCAGCCGGTCCAGCCCGAGGCCCGCCATGATATGCGGGGCAAGCGGCTGGCGGGCCTTGGCGCAGAGGCGCCGGACCCGGCCTTCGGTATCGTCGCCCGCCAATGTGGTCAGGTCGATGCAGCGGATCGCGTTCACCAGCCAGGCCGCCTGATACGTCTTCTTGACGGTGCGGCGGGTGGTCAGTTGGGCAGCGCGGCGTTCGGCGGCGGTGCGGTTCACGCCGTGGCCTTCGAACATGGCTGTATCCAGCGCCATGCCGGGGTTGCGGGCGTGGTTGGCCCCGTGGGTAGGGGTGTCGGTCATTGGGAAGTCTCCAATGCATGGGCGGCGGTGGCCGCGTCGGTGATGAGTGTATTGACGAAACCCGCGCGCAGGGCGGCGCGGGCGATGGCATGTTTGTCGGTGCCGGTGACAACGCCGATCCGGCGGTCGTGACTGTCCAGCTGGTCCAGTTTCAGCCCGATGGTGCGGGCGTCGATCCCGGCGGATGCAATCTGGCCATCGGCGGTGACAAAGCGGCCAAGGATGTCGCCCACCGCGCCCGCGACGCGCAGGCGTGCAATCTCCTCGCCCGTCAGGTTGCCGGAGTGCAGGTGGGCGCTGTCGTCGGTCATCGCGCCCATGGAAAAGCACAGGACCGGGGCGGAGCGGGCAAGCGACAGGACATCCGCGACGATCTTGTCATCCTCCAGCACGCGGGCGGTTTCGGCCCGGCCAAGAATGGCGGGGACGGGCAGGGGGGTGAACCGGCCCTGACCCTTGCGGGCGAAAGTGGCGGCCACGTCGTCATGGCCGCTGGCCTGCGGTTTCGGGGCGACGGTGCCGTTGATCTGCACAACACGGACTCCATCGGCCCAGCCCATCGGCAACCAATGGGCCACCTGTGCCATGGTCCGGCCCCAGCTGACCCCGATCAACTCGGGCGAGGGGCGCAGGGCGGCCAGATAGCGGCCGGCGGCCTGTGTCACCGCCTCGGGCCCGGCCTCGGTCCCGATGACCACGGCATCGCGCAGCCCAAACCGGGCGACCAGCGCGGCCTCCAACGCGGGTTGGCGCAGGTCTGGGGGGAGGATCTCGATCCGGACAATACCCTGATCACGGGCCTCTTGCAAAAGGCGGGCCACTTGCCAGCGGTTCAATCCGGTTTCCGAGGCGATCTCGGTCTGGGTGCGGTCCTCGGCCCAGGCCATGCGCGCGACCTGCACCATCAGATGGGTGCGGGTGTCGTCTTGGGGCAGGCGTTGAGCTTCGGCAGACATGGGGAATCCTTTGGTGCAGCACGGTCAGTATATCACAACTGTGATGAAGTTCAACATTTGTGATTGGACGGTCGGCAGGGGCTTTCTTTCGGCACGATTTCGGCTATCACCCGCCCGACCCAAATGCGGACCGAACCCATGACCAAGTTCTCCTTTGCCCTGAAAACCACCGACGGGAAGGCCCGGACCGGCGTGATCCACACGCCGCGCGGGGATATCCGCACCCCTGCCTTCATGCCCGTGGGCACCGCGGCCACGGTCAAGGCGATGATGCCGGAAAGCGTGGCGGCGACCGGGGCCGACATCCTGCTGGGCAATACCTATCACCTGATGTTGCGTCCGACGGCGGAACGGATCGACCGGCTGGGCGGGCTGCACAAGTTCATGAACTGGAACAAGCCGATCCTGACCGACAGCGGCGGGTTTCAGGTGATGAGCCTCGCGGAGTTGCGCAAGCTGACCGAGAAGGGCGTGACCTTCCGCAGCCATATCGACGGATCGCGGCACGAGATCACCCCGGAACGGTCGATGGAAATCCAGAAGCTGCTGGGGTCCGACATCGTCATGGCCTTTGACGAATGCCCGGCGCTGCCTGCCGACCGCGACAGGATCGCGTCCAGCATGCGTCTGTCGATGCGGTGGGCACAGCGGTCCCGCGATGCCTTTGGCGACCGGCCCGGTCATGCGCTGTTCGGTATTCAGCAGGGCGGGCTGGAAGAGGATTTTCGCGCCGAAAGCGCCGAGGCCCTGACGCGGATCGGGTTCGACGGCTATGCCATTGGCGGGCTGGCGGTGGGCGAGGGGCAGGACGCGATGTTCGCGGCGCTGGACTATGCGCCCGACCAACTGCCCGTGGACAAGCCCCGCTATCTGATGGGGGTGGGCAAGCCCGATGATATCGTCGGCGCGGTAAAGCGCGGTGTCGACATGATGGATTGCGTGCTGCCCAGCCGGTCAGGCCGCACCGGGCAAGCCTGGACCCGGCGCGGGCAGGTCAACATCAAGAACGCGCGGCACGCGGACGACCCGCGGCCATTGGACGAACATTGCACCTGTCCGGCCTGCACCAATTATTCGCGGGCCTACCTGCACCATGTGTTCCGGTCGCAGGAAATGATTTCGGGAATGCTGCTGACCTGGCATAATCTGCATTATTTTCAGGAGATTATGCAGGGCATGCGCGAGGCGATTGCCGAAGGGCGGTTTGCCGCTTGGGAAGCGGCGTTTCACGCTCAGCGGGCCGAGGGCGATATCGAGCCGGTCTGATAGCCGCGGACCGGGGGGACTGGCGCTAGACCCCAACAGTCAGGCAGGTTTGCCTGTCAGGGCCTGCGTGGGGACCACGGTCCAGCGGTGGTTGCGCTGCAATTGCGTGGCGAAATTGTGCAGCTCATCCCCGAAACAATCGTCGAACCAATGCTCAAAGGCCAGCCGAATCGGCATGGCTTCCTGTTCCAGCCGGGTGTCGACCTCGCAGCGGCCAAGTTCGGGTTCGTTCAGGCAGATGGTCATCATCACGTCGTCGGCGCCGGTTGGGTCCACCCGTTCCAGAAGGTAGCGCGCCCGCTTGTGCGGCACCCGTTCAAGGAAGGTCAGGGTCATTTCCTCGGGCGTGTCATCGGGGCGAGCGAAACGCAGATAGATGGTTTCGGCATCGTCGGCATCCTTGTCGAAATCGACAAGACGGCCGGTCCAGTGATCTTCGGGGTGGGACTCGCCGGGGATTACCGCGTTCCAGACCTGAACGGCGGGCAGATTGACCAGCGACTTGCGGGTGCTGACAAGACCGAGGCGCAGCGGCAACCGATCGGTCCATGACCCGTGCAGCGCGGCATGGGCGGCAAGGATACAGACAATCGCGGTGCCGGGAAAAATTTGGGCGGGCAGGGGAAGAAGCGCCGCAATCACAAGACCCAGCGACAGGCTTTCGGCCATGCCACGATAGTTTGGCGCTAGCGCGATGATGAAGAGCCCGATGACGGCCATTAGGACGCCAGTTCCGATCGCCCCCAGTCCCGGCCCGAACAGCAGGGCGTGGGCAAGCATTCCTGCGACCCCGGCAAAGATGATCCGACGCTTCTGGCGAAGGAGATAGGTGAGCATAGGCACGATCCTGACGGTCTTGTTTCGCGCCACCCTGACCGCGAAATCTGGCAAGACAGCGGCACAGAGCGGGTCATTTTCGCGCGAACCCTGCCAATCGAACAGATTTCCCGACGATGGTCCCTTGCAGCGGGTCGATGCCAAAGGCATTCTGCGCCGACCCAGACACGGTTGATTTGGCGGCACACCGGCCCCATTTGTTAAAACCGAGAAGAGGAGACGCCGGTGGCTGCCACCAAACGGGGCCCGGTCGCGTCTTGCCAGAACAAGGAAACGAGCATGCAAGAACCCCTCGCCACGTCCTACCCGGTGCTGCCGCTGCGCGACATCGTGGTGTTCCCGCACATGATCGTGCCGCTGTTTGTCGGCCGCGAGAAATCGGTGCGGGCGCTGGAAGAGGTCATGGCCGATGACAAGCAGATCCTGCTGTCCAGCCAGATCGACCCGGGTCAGGACGACCCCGATCAGGACGGGATTTACAAGGCCGGCGTGCTGGCCAATGTCCTGCAACTGCTGAAGCTGCCCGATGGCACCGTGAAAGTGCTGGTCGAAGGCAAGGCGCGGGTGCGGATCACCGAATTCCACGAGAACGACCGGTTCTTCGAGGCAAGCGCCGAATATCTGACGGAATTTCCCGGCGAGGAAAGCGAGCTGATCGCCCTTGTCCGGTCGGTTTCTGAAGAATTCGAACGCTACTCGAAAATCAAGAAAAACATTCCAGAAGAAGCACTTGCAGCGGTTTCTGAAACCTCTGAACCGGCGCGGCTGGCCGATCTTGTGGCTGGCCACCTTGGGATCGAGGTCGACCAGAAGCAGGAGCTTCTGGAAACCCTGTCGATCAGTGAGCGGCTGGAAAAGGTCTATGGCCTGATGCAGGGCGAAATGTCGGTCCTGCAGGTCGAGAAGAAGATCAAGACCCGCGTCAAGAGCCAGATGGAGCGCACCCAGCGCGAGTACTATCTGAATGAGCAGATGAAGGCCATTCAGAAGGAACTGGGCGACGGCGAGGAAGGCGCGAACGAGATCGCCGAGCTGGAATCCCGGATCGCCGAAACCAAGCTATCCAAGGAAGCCCGCGACAAGGCCGAGGCGGAGCTGAAAAAGCTCAAGTCGATGTCGCCGATGTCGGCCGAGGCGACTGTCGTTCGCAACTACCTTGACTGGATGTTGTCCATCCCGTGGGGCGTGAAATCGCGCACCAAGAAAGACCTTGGCCATGCCGAAAAGGTTCTTAACGCCGACCACTATGGTCTTGAAAAGGTTAAGGAACGCATCGTCGAATACCTTGCGGTGCAGCAGCGGTCGAAGAAGCTGAAGGGGCCGATCATGTGCCTTGTCGGCCCTCCGGGCGTCGGCAAGACCAGCCTTGGCAAATCCGTGGCCAAGGCCACGGGACGCGAATTCATCCGTATTTCGCTGGGCGGGGTGCGTGATGAAAGCGAGATTCGCGGCCACCGCCGGACCTATATCGGGTCGATGCCCGGCAAGATCATCCAGGCGCTGAAGAAGGCGAAGACCACCAACCCGCTGATCCTTCTCGATGAGATCGACAAGATGGGGCAGGATTTCCGGGGCGACCCGGCGAGCGCCATGTTGGAAGTGCTGGACCCGGAACAGAACTCGACCTTCGTGGACCACTACATGGAAGTGGAATACGACCTGTCGAACGTCATGTTCCTGACCACGGCGAACTCCTACAACATGCCCGGCCCGCTTCTGGACCGGATGGAGATCATTTCGCTGGCCGGCTACACTGAGGATGAAAAGCGCGAGATCGCACGTCAGCACCTGCTTCCGAAAGTGATGAAAAACCATGGGCTTAAACCCAAGGAGTTCACGCTGGATGACAGCGCCCTGACAGCGATGATCCGCACCTATACGCGCGAAGCCGGGGTGCGGAACCTTGAGCGCGAAGTGGCCAAGGTCGCCCGCAAGGCGGTAACCCGGATCGTCAAGGGCGAAACCAAGCTGGTGGAAGTCACCGACGCCAATATCGACGATTTTCTCGGGGTGCCGAAGTACCGTTACGGTCTGGCCGAAAAGGAAGATCAGATCGGCGTGGTCACCGGGCTGGCCTATACCTCTGTCGGGGGCGAGATCCTGTCGATCGAGGCGCTGCGCCTGCCGGGCAAGGGCCGGATGAAGACCACCGGGAAACTGGGCGATGTGATGAAGGAATCTATCGACGCGGCCAGTTCCTATGTTCGGTCCATCGCGCCGCAGATCGGGGTGAAGCCGCCCAAGTTCGACCGCTTGGACATCCACGTCCACGTGCCGGATGGGGCGACGCCCAAGGACGGGCCGTCGGCAGGTCTGGCGATGGTGACGGCCATCGTGTCGGTGCTGACCCAGATCCCGGTCCGCAAGGACATTGCCATGACCGGCGAGGTGACGCTGCGCGGCAATGCCAGCGCCATTGGCGGGTTGAAGGAAAAGCTGCTGGCGGCCCTGCGCGCCGGAGTGAAAACCGTGCTGATCCCGACCGAGAACGAAAAGGACCTGCCGGAAATCCCGGATAACGTGAAGGAAGGGCTGGAAATTATCCCGGTCAGCCATGTGTCCGAGGTTCTGGAACATGCGCTTGTGCGCAAGCCGGAGCCGATCGACTGGGACGAGGAGGCCGAGGAAGCCGCAGCGGCGGAACGGGCCTTGTCCGGATCGCCAGAGGATAGCGCGACGGCCACCACCCACTAGGGACCCTTGGAGCGAAAGCAAAAGGCGCGGTGAAAACCGCGCCTTTTGTCGTTCAGGTCAATGCGATGTCCCTATCAGGATTCTTCCACACCTGTCGAGCTGGACATCGCCGCCGCGATCAGTGCGATCAGGATCAGCGGGATGATCAGGCCGGCGGAAGAGGACGAACCGGCCTGCTCTTCGACGATCACCGGGGCCATTTCCATGACCGGTTCAGCCATGCCACCGGCAAGGGCGGCACCGGCGGTGCCCAGAAGGGCGGTGGCGGATGCGAGGATTTTCTTCATCTTGGTCTCCTGGTCGTTCAGATGTTGTTTCGCGGATCAGAGGTCTTCGGACCCGGTCGAACTGGACATCGCCGCCGCGATCAGTGCGATCAGGATCAGCGGGATGATCAGGCCGGCGGAAGAGGACGAACCGGCCTGCTCTTCGACGATCACCGGGGCCATTTCCATTACGGGTTCGGCCATGCCGCCAGCAAGGGCAGCACCGGCGGAAGCCAAGAAAGCGGTGGCAGTTGCTAGGGTGGTTTTCATTGGGTCTCCCAACCTTGAAAAGGGCGCGTCGCGCCGATTAGTCCGGATTGACTTCGGAAGTGCTGGACGACATCGCCGCCGCGATCAGAGCGATCAGGATCAGAGGGATGATCAACCCGGCGGAAGAGGAGGAGCCAGCCTGCTCTTCCACGATGACGGGGGCCATCTCCATCACGGGTTCAGCCATGCCACCGGCAAGGGCGGCGCCGGCGGTGCCCAGAAGGGCGGCGGCGGATGCGAGGATTTTCTTCATGAAATACTCCTACGTTTCAATAAAGGGGTTCAGACGGGTCAGTTGATTTCAGACGATCCCGACGAGGACGACATTGCCGCCGCGATCAGCGCAATCAGGATCAGCGGGATGATCAACCCGGCGGAGGACGACGACCCGGCCTGTTCTTCGACGATGACGGGGGCCATTTCCATGACAGGCTCGGCCATACCCCCAGCAAGAGCGGCCCCTGCCGACAGGGCAAGCGCACAGCTTGATAGAATGATGTTCTTCATAGCAGACCTCATTTGTTTCATTTGGCGCATCTGGCAGCACGCCGGTTCCCCATGTCCTCCAACTCTGGCCTGTCGGGGACGTTGGGTCAAGCATGGGTTTCCATGCCTTTTCCGCCGAAAATGCATGGTTTTGCGTTGTTTCCGCTGGCATTTGCCGGGTCGAGCGATCAGCATCGCGCAAGTCGGGTTATGGTGTTGAAGCGGAAAGGCAGGGCGTCGATATGGCGAGAAAGACAAAACCAGTGGTGTTGGACGTCAAGGCACCGGAGGCCGAAACGACGCCGGAGGTGGTTCAGACAATCGGGCGCAAGGAGTTTATCGCGCGGGTCAGCTCTGACAGCGGGCTGAAACCCAAGGATGCCCGCGTTGCCGTCGATGCGGTGCTGTCTGCATTGGCTGCGGCGCTCCGCGACGGGCAGGAAATGAACCTGCCGCCGCTGGGCAAGATCAAGCATGTGAAGTCCAAGGACATTGGCGGCGCAAAGGTCGCGACGGTCCGGGTTCGCATCCCGGAACAGGGCGTCAAAAAAGCCGGATCAGACCCCCTTGCAGAGATGGGCGAGGAAGGCTAAAGACCCGCCAACGGGTGATTAGCTCAGTGGTAGAGCGCTTCGTTCACATCGAAGATGTCAGGAGTTCGAATCTCTTATCACCCACCATTCTTCCTTTGAAACGCGTCCCAACCTGGCGCGTTTTTGCTTTCGGGGGTCAGGCGGGCGGGCTATCCCAAGCGCATGAGCCTGCCCGAGATCATCATCGCCCGCCACGGACAAACCGAATGGAACCGCGCGGGCCGCTGGCAGGGGCAACTCGATTCGCCCCTGACCGACAAGGGCCGGGATCAGGCCTGTGGGCTGGGGCAGATATTGCTTCGGGAAGGGGTCGGGCCCGGCAACTGGTCCTTCCTGACCAGCCCGCAAGGACGATCGGTGGAAACCGCCCGGATTGCCCTTGCGTTCATTGGGGCTGAAGCTCGCGCCGATGATGCGCTGCGCGAAATCGGGGTCGGCGACTGGGCCGGTCTGACGACCGAGGAGATCGAAGACGGATGGCCGGGCGCAGAAGATGAGCCGTTCATCGAACGATATTCCCGCGCACCCGGCGGCGAATCCTTCGATGCGCTTTGGCATCGCGTGGGAATGGTACTGGCCGGGCTGACCGGGCCGACCGTCATTTTCACCCATGGGATCACGTCGCGATTCCTGCGAACCCGCGCGCTGGGTTGGACGCTTGCCGATCTGATGGAGCTGCCGGGCGGGCAGGGGTGCCTGTTCCGCATTCAGGGCCAACATCACGACGTTCTTTGGCCCTGACACGCAGGCCCTTGCGGGGCCGGGCCGAAGCGGCTAAACGGCGCGGGTCGGGTGGTTAGCTCAGTTGGTAGAGCGCTTCGTTTACACCGAAGATGTCGGGGGTTCGAGTCCCTCACCACCCACCATTTCCCAGCTACCAGTCCATGTGGAAATCGAACCAGTCCTGAACCTGTTGAAGGCGGCTGCGGGCGACGGGAATCGTCGGCAGGTCGGACAGGTCGAAATCGGGCAGGTGAATGGTCCCACGTGCGCCGTCGCGAGTCAGCCGGGGACAGGCGTGGCGGCACACCCACCAGGACCGGTGCGGGCGGACGCCATCGCTGTCGTGCAGCTGGTCGATCACATCGCCCAGTTTGGCGCGTTGGACGATGGTTTCCTGTTTCGTCACGACACGCAGGTAATGCTCCTCGGACGCGATGTAGCGCAGGTTGTCGACCCGGATGCGGCGATCGCCAATCTCGATCAACCGGGGCCCGGTGGGCGGGTTGGAGAGGGGGGCGGGGGCCTGTTGGCCGTTTGCCGCGTCCGTCTCTTCCTGCAGGCCGGCAATCCCGTAGGTCGACAAAAGAAACCGCATGAACAGCACTTCGACGATCAGGAGCGTGACCAGAAGAAAAGGGAAGGCGGCAAGATGATCGAATTGATAGGTGTCATCGACCAGTCGGCCCTGCACCCAGAGCATGGCCAGAAAGACAATTGTGAATTCGGCCGACGACAGGAGGGGCAGGTATATCCGTCGAGTAGGACGTTTGAAGGTGAGCATCGACAGGCAGGCAAACGCCAGGAGTTTGAGAAGGATCAGCAGGCCTGCACCGAATTGCCAGATTAGCACTTCGTACAGAAGGGGCATGTGACCCCTGTAGCCGTGCGGGTTGGTGCCAAAGATCGCGACGGCCACGAGACAGACCAAACCGATTGCGCGCCAGTTGGAAAGCAGGGTCCAAATCTGAACGAAGGACAGCCGGTGCGCCCTGCCAAACATGTCAACCAAACGCATTTCATGACAAAACAATGGAGAAAAGCCCCGATTTTGATCAGATCGGTTCCTGAGCATGGGCTGGGGTCCGTTTTCGTTCATCGAGTAGTCTGTAACCGTTTTCCAGTGCATCGAGGTTGAAGAGTACGCCCCTTGGCGCGGTCGCGGAACGGACGACCGCGCCCCTGTGCCGCTTGCTTGGTGCGTCTGATCAAATCCTTCCCGCCACGCTAGCCGGACGACCGGTTCGGTTCAACAATCGCATCGCTTTGCGGGACGGTTTTTTCGCAGGATTTGGATCGTTCTGTTCGGGTCCGTCGGAGATGAAATCCGCGTCGTGTCGAAAATCCGAAAATTGCGCCGAACGGCGCTTGACGGGGGGCGGGCCTGCCCGTAGAAGGCGCCTCACGTTCGGTCGAATGGCCGAAAGACAGATACGCGGTTGTAGCTCAGTTGGTTAGAGTACCGGCCTGTCACGCCGGGGGTCGCGGGTTCGAGCCCCGTCAACCGCGCCACTGTCTTTCTTGCCCGACGCAGACGTATGCGCGGTTGTAGCTCAGTTGGTTAGAGTACCGGCCTGTCACGCCGGGGGTCGCGGGTTCGAGCCCCGTCAACCGCGCCACTTTCCCCTCTTGCTGGACGATGAAAGACCAGAACACCTCTGCTTGGTCTCGGGCTTGTTATATTTGCAAAATGACATATGTAGGGACTGCCGATAGGAGGGTCCCGTGCAGTTTCTTGATCAAATCCCGTGGAATATCGTCATCATCGCCGCCCTGACGCTTGGGCTGGCGCCGTTCTTTCCGGAACCGCATATCTGGGAGAAGCTGAAGATGCTGGTGGCCGGAACGTTGTCGCGCCCGGTCGATATCTTTGACCTGCTGATGCATGGCGCACCGTGGCTTTTGTTGATTGCCAAGGGGCTGCGAGAAGTGTTGCGCGGTCAGGGGGCCTGACCGCGCAGTTCATTTGCCGGTGACGATTAGCGCGACAGGGCGTCCAGCACTCGCGCCCAGCTGCGGATACCCTTGTGGAGTGACCCACGTCCCGGAAACGCTCCGGTGGAGCGTTTCAGCGGGTCACGGGCGGAGCCCGACAGAGTTTCCACCGTCGGGCGATTTCTGCTTAGCGCGACAGCGCGTCGAGGACCCGAGCCCAGCTGCGTATGCCTTTGTGGAAACTCTGCACATCGTATTTTTCGTTCGGGCTGTGGATGGCGTCGTCGTCATTGGCGAAGCCGATCAGCATCGCGTCCATTCCGAGGATCGTCTTGAAGTAGCCGGCGATCGGGATCGAGCCGCCCATGCCGACCAGCACCGCCTCGCGGTTCCATTCGTCCGACAGGGCCTGCCGGGCCAGTTCAAACTCGGGCCGGTCGGTGTTCATGACCGAGGCGGGCGCCCCTTCCAGATCGTTGTCCCAGGTCACGCGGGCATCAGGCGATAGCCGGTCCTCGACATGTTTGCGGACCTTGATCCGCAGGTCGTCGGGGTCCATGTCGCCCACAAGGCGGCAGGTGATTTTGCAATGGGCCTCTGCCGGGATCACGGTCTTCGACCCGGCCCCCTGATAGCCGCCCCAGAGCCCGTTCACCTCGAGCGTGGGGCGCGACCATTGCTGTTCCAGCGTTGAGTAGCCCGCCTCGCCATGGGGGCGGCTGTAGCCGACTGAGCTGAGATAGGTTGCTTCGTCAAAGCCCGAATTTTCCCACTGGCGCAGGATCTCGGCCGGGACCTCGTGAACGCCGTCATAGAACCCGTCGACCGCAACCCGGCCGGTGTCATCGTGGAAGGACGCGACGATCCGGGCGATTTCCTTCAGCGGGTTCAGGCCGGGGCCGCCGTAATGGCCCGAATGCAGGTCGATCCGGGGGCCGTGGATTGTGAATTCGTCCTTCAGCATCCCCCGCAGTTGCGAGGCGATGGAGGGCACGCCGGGCGAGACCATGGAAGTGTCGCAGATCAGGGCGATATCACTGGTCAGCTCTGCAGCGTTGTCCTTCATGAAGGGGATGAGCGAGGGCGAGCCCGATTCTTCCTCGCCTTCAAAGAAGAAGGTGATGGAGCAGGGCAGGGTGCCATTCACGGCGGTCCAGGCGCGGCAGGCTTCGACGAAGGTCATCAACTGGCCCTTGTCATCGGACGATCCGCGCCCCCGGATGACCTTGCCGTTCGGGGTGTCCTCGATCCGGGGATCGAAGGGCGGGGTCTTCCACAGGTTCAGCGGGTCCACCGGCTGCACGTCATAATGGCCGTAGAACAGAAGATGTGGCCCGTCGCCCCGGACGTGGCCCACCACCATCGGGTGGCCGGGCGTGGCACGCTTTTGCGCATCGACGCCCATGGATTGCAGGTCGGCCACCAACCAATCGGCGGCCTTGTCGCACTCTGCCTTAAAGGCGGGGTCGGTTGAAATGGATTCGATCCGCAGAAGGGTCATCAACCGGTCGATGGCGGCGTCCAGATCGGTGTCGATACGCGACAATACCTGATCGAGGCTCATGTCAGGGGCTCCGTGTTTGTTTGAATTTGGGCGCAGGTTACGCCCCTTGTGGCCACTGTCCATGGCAAACCCTGTGCGAATATGCGGAAGGGGCGGCAAATTGTAGCGTATTGCGACAGGGGGCATGGGGTTATATGACCCTTGAAATACCTTTGGCCCCTCGCGCCAAAGAGGCTGCTGCAAGGACGACCCATGGACTACAACGCCCAGCTTGACGCCGCGCTGGACCGGCTGCATTCGGAAGGCCGCTATCGCACGTTCATTGATATCGAGCGGAAACGCGGGCATTTCCCCCATGCGGTCTGGAACAAACCTGACGGGTCCAAGCAGGATATCACCGTCTGGTGTGGCAACGATTACCTTGGCATGGGCCAGCACCCGGCGGTCCTGTCGGCCATGGCAGAGGCGCTGGACGCAACCGGCGCCGGGTCGGGCGGCACCCGGAATATCTCCGGCACCACCGTCTATCACAAGCGGCTTGAGGCAGAGCTTGCCGACCTTCACCAGAAGGAAGCGGCGCTGCTGTTCACCTCGGCCTATATCGCCAATGACGCGACGCTGAGCACCCTTCCCAAGCTGTTTCCGGGGCTGATCATCTATTCCGATGAACTGAACCACGCCTCGATGATCGAAGGCATCCGCCGCAATGGCGGGGCCAAGCGCATCTTCAAGCATAACGATTTGGCCGACCTCCGCGCCAAGCTGGAAGCCGACGATCCGGCCGCGCCCAAGCTGATCGCCTTTGAAAGCGTCTATTCGATGGATGGCGATTTCGGCCCGATCGAGGCGCTGTGCGATCTGGCCGACGAATTCGGCGCGCTGACCTATCTGGACGAGGTGCACGCGGTCGGCATGTATGGCCCGCGCGGCGGTGGCGTTGCCGAACGCGATGGTCTTCTGGACCGGATCGACATCATCAACGGCACGCTGGGCAAGGCCTTTGGTGTGCACGGCGGCTATATCGCGGCGAGCGCGAAAATGTGTGACGCGGTGCGGTCTTACGCGCCGGGCTTCATCTTCACAACCTCGCTTCCGCCGGTTGTGGCGGCGGGGGCGGCGGCGTCGATCCGGGTTCTGAAGGAAGACCAGTCCATCCGGGACCGGCACCAAGAGGCGGCAGCGGTTCTGAAGCTGCGGTTGAAGGGCCTTGGCCTGCCGATCATCGACCACGGCAGCCATATCGTTCCGGTGATCGTCGGCGATCCAGTGCACACCAAGAAGCTGTCCGACATGCTGCTGGATCAGTTCGGCATCTACGTTCAGCCGATCAATTTCCCGACCGTCCCGCGCGGGACAGAGCGGCTGCGCTTCACCCCCTCGCCGGTCCACGGGCCGGGCGAGATCGACAAGCTGGTCAAGGCCATGGACGCCCTTTGGTCCCATTGTGCGCTGAATCGCGCCGAAATGGCGGGCTGAGATTTTTCCACGGGTGCGCCCGGTTTTGGTGTATGCTAGGCGCAATTAAAGCGCTTGGGAGAACTCGAATCGATTCCCATGACGCGGGGGCAAATTGGGCAGTTTGGGACAGCCGGATGATTTTGAAGGGCTTCAAGCGCAAGCAAGCCGTCGAGGAAGTTGAACCCAAAGGGTTCGATGCCTACGAGCTGCGTCTTGGGGACCTGATGCGCGGTGAACGGGCCACGATGGGCAAAAGCCTTCTGGACGTTCAACGCGAGCTGAAGATCAAGGCCGCCTACATCGCAGCGATCGAAAACGCCGACCCGTCGGCCTTTGATACCCCCGGGTTCATCGCGGGTTATGTGCGGTCTTACGCCCGCTATCTGGGCATGGATCCGGATCAGGCCTTTGCGACCTTCTGCAAGGAAAGCGGATTTTCCACCGCGCATGGCATGTCGGCGGCGGCCTCGTCGGTTCGGCCGACGCGCGAAGAACGGCTGGGAAACCGCGGTGACGCGGATATTTTCGCGACCCCCGCCACGCCCTTTGCCCCCGGCAAGGACGCCTTTCTGTCCCATGTGGAACCCGGCGCAGTCGGGTCCGTTCTCGTGCTGGTCCTGCTGATCGGCGGGCTGGGCTTCGGCGCCTGGACCGTGTTGCAGGAAGTGCAGAAGGTTCAGTTCGCCCCGGTGGAACAGGCCCCCGTGGTGGTGGCCGATGTGGACCCGCTGGCCGGTGGCGCGGGGGCTGGCGACGCGGTCGCCGTCTTTACCCCGCCCTCGACCGAGGCGCTGGATCGGCTGTACCGTCCGCAGGCGCTGGACGTGCCGGTTCTGGTCAGCCGCGATGGTCCGATCTCGACCCTAGATCCGGCCTCGATCGGCAGTTTCGCCCCCGAGGCGGCCGAGTTCGCTACCGATCTGGCCGCCGCGCCCGCGGATGTGACCGAAGGCAGCCCGGTGCGCGTGACCGACGGGCCGGTCCCCGAGGTGCAGATCGTCGCCGTCCGCCCGGCCTGGGTCCGGGTCCGGTCCGCCGATGGCACCGTGATCTACGAAGGGATCATGGAGGCCGGCGCCACCTATGATCTTGCCCAGACCGAGGAACCCGCGACCCTGCGCGTCGGCGAATCCGGGGCGATCTATTTCGCGGTCAACGGGGTCCACTACGGCCCCGCCGGGGACACTGGCACGATCACCTCGAACCTGGCGCTGTCGGTCGACAATCTGACCACGTCCTACCAGGTGGCGGACCTGAGCGGCGACGCCGACCTTGCCGCCGTGGTCAATGTGGCCGAAGTCACTACCGACTGATCCCTGACAATCCGCGCCCGCGCCTGTTGCCCTTGGCCACGGGGCGGCTTACCTATGCGCGGACAGTTTCGGCCACCATTCAGGACGCCCCGATGACCCATAACCCCGTCCGCCCCTGGCGCAACATCGACCGCCGCAAAAGCCGCCAGATCATGGTCGGCAACGTGCCGGTCGGGGGGGATGCGCCGATTTCCGTGCAGACGATGACCAACACGCTGACCACGGATGTAAAGGCGACCATCGCGCAGGTGCAGGCGGCGGCCGAGGCCGGGGCGGATATCGTGCGTGTTTCGGTTCCTGACGAAGCATCGTCCAAGGCATTGAAAGAGATCGTCGCGGAAAGCCCGGTGCCGATCGTGGCGGATATCCATTTCCATTATCGCCGGGGGATCGAGGCGGCAGAGGCGGGCGCGGCCTGCCTGCGGATCAACCCCGGCAATATTGGCAGCCCGGACCGCGTGCGCGAGGTGATCAAGGCCGCCCGCGACCACAACTGTTCGATCCGGATCGGGGTGAACGCAGGCAGTCTGGAAAAGCACCTTCTGGACAAATACGGCGAACCCTGTCCAGCGGCCATGGTCGAAAGCGGGCTGGACCACATCAGGATCCTGCAGGACAACGATTTTCACGAATTCAAGATCAGTGTGAAGGCGTCTGACGTCTTCCTTGCCGCCGCCGCCTATCAGGAACTGGCCGAGGCGACGGACGCCCCCATCCACCTTGGGATTACCGAGGCCGGGGGGCTGATGACAGGCACCATCAAGTCGGCCATCGGTCTGGGCAACCTGTTGTGGATGGGGATCGGTGACACGATCCGCGTCAGCCTCTCCGCCGATCCGGTCGAAGAGGTGAAGGTCGGCTATGAGATACTGAAATCGCTGGGTCTGCGGCACCGGGGGGTGAATATCATTTCCTGCCCCTCTTGTGCCCGTCAGGGGTTCGACGTGATCAAGACGGTCGAGGCGCTGGAAGACCGGCTGGCCCATATCAAGACCCCGATGAGCCTGTCGATCATCGGCTGCGTCGTGAATGGGCCCGGAGAGGCACTGATGACCGACGTGGGCTTTACCGGTGGCGGGGCAGGGTCGGGCATGGTCTATCTGGCGGGCAAGCAAAGCCACAAGATGTCCAACGACCGGATGATCGACCACATCGTCGAAGAGGTCGAAAAGAAGGCCGCCGAGCTGGAGGCCGCCGCGAGTTCCGAGGCGAAATGAGTGGTTTGATCGATCAGCTTGAAACCCTCATCGCGATGCACCGGGAACGGGGACGCCCGATCGCGAAATATGCCAAGCGAAAGCGCCCCGACCCACGCCGGAGGGCGATGATCGAGTCCCTTGCGGATTGGGTGCCGGAGGACCTTTTCTTGCTCTACGAACGGTATGATGGTGCCGAACCGCCCCAGACCATGTGGCAGGGACTGGGTAATTTCTTTGGTCCGTTCTTTTGGCCGTCAGCAGAGGCTGTCGTGCAAAAAACCGACTTTTGCCGCACAAGATCACCGTTCCCGATGACAAGAGAAATTCCATTTACTCGCAAAGTGGGCCTGCCGTTCTTGGACATCACTATCTTGGATGGTGGCTATGTTTTGAATGTAAATCATTCTCCAAGTAGCGATGTTCGCTATCCAGCATTCGATACTCTTGGCTCAATGATCGAAACCTACATCGCGGCCCTGAATGCGGGTGTCTGGAGCTTCGCGGAAGACGGATCGAGCCGGATCGACAAGGCGGAATTCGCGGATCTGGTCACGCAGTTCAACCGCCATTGCGACTTTTGGGCGTTGGATCGGGATGGGAAGGCGGATTTCGATAGGCCGGCCTATGAACGCGGCGAGCGCCGACCGAGGCTGGACCCAGTTTCCGGCCAAGACCTGTTGGCGGCATCGGGTTTTGACCTCAGGGCATAGCGCCGCAGCTGTTGGACATTTGTGCCTAACCTTCTTCCCCAGAACGGTCAAACCGAAGGGCGTCCTAGAAATCGGCGACGGGGCGCAATTCCAGTTCAACTACTGATCGGTCACTTAAAGACAAAAAGGGCGGGCCGAGGCCCGCCTTTCTGCGTTTCAGGGCATCGGATGGTCAGCCATCGGCCCGCAACGAGGCGGCGTATTGCTGCATCACGTTCAGCGGCACGTAGCCGCGCAGCATCTGGTCTTCCATCACGAAGGTCGGCGTGCCGGTGATATTCAGCCGCTGCGCCAGCAGCCGGTTTTCTTCCAGCACCCGCGTGACTTCCTCACTGGTCATCCGGTCCAGGATCGGGTCGGCGTCCAGCCCAAACGCTTCGGCCAGCCGCACGAGGCTTTCGGCGGTGATATCGCCCCGCACCTGCATCAGCGCATCGTGCACGTCCTTGTAGACATCATCGCCATGCAGCTGGTGCACCGCGACCGCGAACCGCGACGACAGGACCGACTGTTCGCCAAGGATCGGGAATTCCTTCAGGATGAAGCGGATGTTGCCATCCTGCGCGACCAGCGCCTCGACCTCTTCAAAGGCGCGTTTGCAATAGCCACAGCGGTAATCCATGAATTCGACTAGGGTGATGTCGCCCTCGGGGTTGCCGCCGACCCAGGAGAACCCGTCGTTGAACAGCGCATCCGCATTGGTGCGCGCAAGGTCCTGATCGGCCTGCGCCTCGGCCACGGCCTGACGATCTTCGAGAACTGCGATCGCTTCCATCAACACCTCGGGGTTTTCCAGAAGATAGGCCCGGACCTCGTCGCGGAAGGCTGCGCGTTCCTCGTCGGTCATCGTGGCCATGTCAAAGGCACTGGCCGACCCGGCCAGAAGACCAAGGGCAAGGGCAGCGGGGGCGAAAAGGCGTTTCAGCATGTCATCTCCGTGTCAATTGTTCCGCAGCAACAAGCACATCCTGCGCCCGCTGCCAACCCACACTTCCGCGAGGAAGCTGATCCGCCGCACGTCCCGCGTGGAGTGCCGCATCGGACATCCGGCCCATGAGCGCATAGCGTTCGGCGATGGCCAGCGAGGCCAGCCCCGGTTGACCGGCGCGGGCATGGGCCTGCGCCAGATCCCGCAGCACCCGCGCGTCCTGCCCATCCCGGTCGCGCGCCCGTTGCAGGGCTTGGAGGGCGCGCGCGTTCCCATCGGCGGTGTCCAGCGTCAGCAGCGCCCGCCCGTAGCCGCCAAGGATCAGCGCATTGTCAGGCGCAAGGTTCACCCCCCGCCCGTAGGCATTGACCGCCGCCGCGAACTGCCGGTTTTCGAGCAGGATCTGCCCCTGCAATTCCGCGAAGTACGGATCATTTGGATAGGCGGCCGCAAGCTGGTTGATCGCCCGGATCGCGCCGTCCCGGTCGGGCTTGCGATGCAGCGCGATGGCGGCCCGCATCAGGCTGATCTGATCGGTATTGCCGCGCACCCGGCGCAGGGTCCAGTTCGAATTATGCGTGAAGGCCGACAGCTTGCCCTGTGCCCGCGCAAACCAGTAATCGGCGGTGGCACTGTCGGCGGCACGGCCTTCGTTCGCGGCCACCAACCCGCGTAGCTGACGCATCCGGTCCGCGGTCAGCGGGTGGGTCCGCACATAGGGGTCTTGCCGCCCGACCGAAAGCGCCTCTTGGCCCCGAAAAATCTCCAGCACTTCGATCGCGGCGCTGCCGTCCACGCCCGCCGACAGCAGGAACCGAAGGCCGGACTGGTCGGCTGCGGCCTCTTCCGCCCTTGTGTGCGAAAACAGGACCCGCTGCGCGGACCCGGCGGTGCCCGCAGCGATCCCCGCGGCCGCTTCGGAATTGCCAGATGCCGCGGCGGCGATGGCCAGCGCGACGCCCAGACCGGCGGCCGTCTGCGCGTTTCGAATATTGGCCCCGCGCCGCGCGATATGCCCGTTGGCGATATGGGCGGCCTCATGCGCGATCACGGACTGCAATTGGCCAGCGGTTTCCAGTTTCAGGATCAGGCCCGAGTGGATGAAAATTGCCCGGCCATCCACGACAAAGGCGTTCAGGGACCGGTCGTCAACGACAAGTATCCGCGTGTTCGAAGGTGACAGCCCGGCGGCCAGAAGGATCGGCCGGGCGAGTTCAGACAGCGCGTGTTCGATATCGGGGTCGCGCAGAAGCGAGGCGGCGCGGACAGGCTGCGCCACCGTCACCGCCCAGAAAAACGCGGCAAGGATCAGCTTGAAGGGGGAAAGGTGCATTGACGGGCCAAGCCTCCTACGGGCAAGACAGGGGTAAGTTACAAGAAACCAGAATGAGGCGGTCAGGTGCGGAACTCAAGGCGCGGCGAGGTCGATCCCTTCATCGTCATGGATGTGATGGAACAGGCGCGGCAGGCCGAGGCCGCAGGACGCCATATTATCCATATGGAAGTGGGCCAGCCGGGCACCGGCGCCCCGTCCGAAGCGTTACAGCGGCTTTCCGCCGACATGGCCCACGGGCCGCTGGGATATACCGTGGCCCTTGGCCTGCCAGAGCTGCGCGCCCGCATCGCCCGCCATTATCGCGACTGGTATGGTGTGGACCTGAACCCGGAGCGGGTGGTCATCACCGCCGGGGCCTCGGGCGCGTTCATCCTTGCCTTCACCGCGCTGTTCGACACCGGCGCGCGGGTGGGTCTGGGCGAACCCTGCTACCCCTCCTACCGGCAGATCCTGAAATCCATGGATATGCTGCCCGTCGGCATCCCGACCCATATGGACACGCGGTTTCAGCCGGTCCCGGCGGATGTGGCAACCCATGATCTGGATGGGCTGATCGTCGCCTCGCCGGCCAATCCCACGGGCACCATGCTGGGCCGCGATGACCTTGCCGCGCTGGCGGCGGCCTGTTCGGCGCATGGGACCGCCTTCATCTCGGACGAGATCTATCACGGCGTCGGAGAGGCCAGCCCGGTGACCGCGCTGGAAGTCACCGACGACGTTTATGTCATCAACTCCTTTTCCAAGTACTTCTCGATGACCGGTTGGCGGGTCGGCTGGATGGTGGTCCCCGAGGCGCATGTCCGCACCATCGAACGGCTGGCGCAAAACCTGTTTATCTGCCCCTCGCACGCGGCGCAGCGGTTGGCGCTGCACGCGATGGATTGCACGGCAGAGCTGGAGGCCAATGCCGCCGTCTACCGCGAAAACCGCCGGTTGATGCTGGACGGATTGCCGAATGCCGGGTTCACCCGGATCGCGCCGCCGGATGGGGCGTTCTATGTCTATGCGGATGTGTCCGACTATACCGACGACGCGTTGGGGTTTGCCACGGAGATCCTTGACGAGGCCGGGGTCGCGGTCACGCCAGGGCTGGATTTCGATCCGCACCGGGGCCACCGCTGGCTGCGGTTCTCCTATGCGCGGGCCACGGCGGATATCGTCGAAGGTCTGGACCGGTTGCAGGCCTTCATGAAAGGGCGGACATGATCCGCGCACTGGCCCTGATGCTTGCACTGGCGTTGCCCGGCGTCGGTCAGGCGCAGGACCTGACGGCGCTGGCGCGTCTGGACGTGGGTCAAAGCGCGGTGCGCGACACCCGGTCTGGCCCCGAGGTGGACCTGTTCCTGTCGCAGCCGGTTCCGTGGCGGGCCTTTACCCTGACCGATCCGGCCCGGCTGGTCCTTGATTTCCGCGAGGTCGATTGGCGGGGGGCATCGGCAGAGACCTTGCTTCAGGGCAGGGCAGGGGCCAGTGATCTGAGGTTTGGCACCCTGCGCCCCGGCTGGTCGCGGCTGGTGCTGGACCTGACCGGCCCCTATGCCATCGACACCGCCGGGATGCGCGTGTCCGAGGTGGACGGAACCGCCCATCTGACCGTGGCCCTGCAGCGGGTCAACGACGCAGAATTCGCAGCGGCCAGCGGTGCCCCGCCCGAAGGGCCGGAGTGGGCGGCGCTGACCCTTGCGGACCCGACCCTTCCAGCCCCAGACCCCGCCGAACCCGGCATTCTGACCGTGGTGGTGGACCCCGGCCATGGCGGCATTGACCCAGGCGCCGAACGCGACGGTCTGCAAGAGGCGGACCTGATGCTGCGCCTTGGTCTGGATTTGGCCGAGGCGATCAACCGGTCTGGCACGATGCGGGCGATCCTGACCCGGACGGATGACAGCTTTGTCCCGCTTGAAGCGCGGATGACCGTGGCCCGTCAGGCGCGGGCGGATGTTCTGATCTCGCTGCATGCGGATGCGCTGGAAACCGATGCGGCGCAGGGGGCCTCTGTCTATACCCTGACCGAAGAGGCGCTGGACCGTGCCTCGGCCCGGATGGCGGAGCGGCATGACCGGGGCGATCTTCTGGCCGGTCTGGACCTGTCAGGGCAGGATGACACGGTTGCCACGGTGCTGATGGACCTTGCCCGGTTGGAAACCGCGCCGCGGACCGACAGGCTGGCCACGGCGCTGGTGTCCGGCCTGCGCCAATCCGGCGCGACGCTGAACAGCCGTCCCCGGCGCGAGGCAATGCTGGCGGTGCTGACGGCGGCGGATTTCCCATCGGTCCTGATCGAGGCGGGGTTCCTGTCGAACGTTGATGACCGCGCGGCGCTGACCCTGCCCGAAGGCCGGGCCAGGATCGTGTCGGGGATTGTGGCGGCCCTGCAAAGCTGGGCGGCAGAAGAACAGGCGCGCGCGGCCCTTATTCGTCAATAAAGCGCGCCAGCCAGACGCTGCGGCCGCCGCAATCGGGGTCTTCAGGTTTGAAATCAATCACTTCAAACCCGGCCTTTGCCAAAAGCGTCCGGTAGTCATCGGGCGACAGCGAGGCGTGATAGACCGGTTCGCCCGCGATGCTGCCAATCTCTTCGCCCGCATCGGGGCCAGAGGTGAACATCAACGCGGCCCGGGGGGCGGCGTGGCTGGCAAAGGTGGAAAACATCGCCCGCTGGTCCCGCGCGGACAGGTGGAAAAAGCTGTCCCATGCAAGGATCGCATCGAAAGGTTCGCCAAGGGCAAGCCCGCGCATATCCGCATGAATCGCCCGCGCCCGCGGCAGCGCCTGACGGAACAGCGCAATCATGGCCGCGGCCCCATCGACCCCGGTGACGGTCAACCCGCGTTCCGACAGGTATTGCGCGATCGGTCGGCCCGACCCGCAGCCCAGGTCCAGCACCCGCCGCCGCGAGGAATGCAGCGGCGTATGGGCAATCATCCGATCCAGCCAGCGCTTTTCCACAAGACTGCGATCCCGGCTTTTCGCCCAATCGGGGCCGTGAGATTCGTAGGTCGGTAGGATCAGGTCGGGGGTGCTCATGCGGGCATCTGCACCGGCGCCGGGGATGGGTGCAATGGGGTGTGACGGGGCCGTGCGAAAACTGGCGCAAACCAGCCGATCCGGGCCCATCGCCTTTTGACCTTGCCCGCCGGTCCCCATATAAGCGGACCAGATCAGAGCAAGGCGATATCGGTGCTGCGTTTCATCCTGTCCTTCTTCGGGGCCATCTTTTCGATGGCAACCCTTGGCCTTGGCATGGCCGCCCTGACGCTGGGCGCCATTTTCTATATGTATGGCCGGGACTTGCCCAGCCACGAAGTGCTGTCGCAATACACCCCCAAGACCATCAGCCGGATTTATTCCGGCGAGGGCCAGATTATCGACGAATTCGCCGTCGAACGCCGCCTGTTCACCCCGGCGGAAGAGATTCCCGATATCGTGAAATTCGCCTTCGTCTCGGCGGAAGATCAGAATTTCTACAGCCACCCGGGCTATGACATTCGCGGCATCGCGGCGGCCTTTGTCGAAGCGGTGCAAAGCCGGGGCGAAGACCTGCGCGGCGCGTCTACGATTACCCAGCAGGTGATGAAGAACTTCCTTCTGTCGGCGGACCGGACCGTGGAACGCAAGATCAAGGAATTGATTCTTGCAGTGCGGATCGAACGGGCGATGGACAAGGATCAGATCCTTGAACTTTACCTCAACGAAATCTTCCTCGGCCAGAATTCCTATGGGGTCGCCGCCGCCGCGCAGACCTATTTCAACAAACCGCTGTCAGAGCTGATCCCGGCAGAGGCGGCCTATCTTGCCGCCCTTGCGCAGCGGCCCGGCAACCTGCACCCCGTGCGCCAGTATGACGATGCGGTGTCGCGCCGGAATTACGTTCTGCGGCGTCTGGCGGAAGATGGCTATATCACCGAGGCGGTCGCTGCCGAACAGCAGGCCCTGCCGCTTCTGACCGTGCAGTCGGGCGATATCGAAAGTTTCCGGTCGGCCCTGCCGCCGCGCGACTATTTCACCGACGAAATCCGCCGCCAGCTAAGCCGCAACTTCGGCGAAGAAGAGTTCTTTACCGGTGGCCTGTCGATCCGTGCCACCATTGACCCCGATCTTCAGGTGACAGCCGCCCACGCGCTGCAACGGGCGCTGGAACGGTTCGACCGGGGGCAGGGGCGCTGGACCGGCACCGGCAAGTCGATCGAGGCCGAGGCCCTTGCGACCGAAGAAGGCTGGCGCGCCGCGCTTGCCTCCACGCAAGTGCCCCGTGACGTGACGCTGGACGGCCAGTGGCATCCGGCGGTGGTGCTGGAGGTGCAGGACCAACAGCTTGTCATCGGGATCGAGGATATCGCGCTGGACGATCCGCGCGGAAACACCGTGCCCCGTTCTGATACCGGCTGGTTCTCGGGAAATCTGTTCGACAATTTCAGCGTCGGCGACGTGATCCACGTGAGCGAGGCAACATCGGGCGGGGCCTTCGACCACTGGACCCTGCGGCAGGTGCCCGAGGTGCAGGGCGGGTTCATGGCGATGGACGTGAACACGGGCCGGGTTCTGGCGATGCAGGGGGGCTTCTCCTATCAGCATTCGGTGTTCAACCGCGCCACGCAGGCGCAGCGGCAGCCCGGGTCCAGCTTCAAGCCCTTCGTCTATGCCGCCGCGCTGGACAGCGGCTATTCCCCCGCGACGATCGTGGTAGATGCCCCGATCGAAATTCAGACCGGCGCGGGCATCTGGCGGCCGACCAACGCATCGAACCAGTTCTATGGGCCGACCCCGCTGCGGACCGGGATCGAACAGTCGCGAAACCTGATGACCGTGCGTCTGGCGCAAGAGGTGGGGATGGATGTCGTTGCGGAATATGCCGAACGGTTCGGCGTCTACGACAACATGAATGCGTTCCTCTCGGCCTCTCTCGGGTCCGAGGAGACCACCTTGTTCAAGATGGTCGCGGCCTATGCGATGTTTGCCAACGGCGGCGAGCGGGTCGAGCCGACACTGGTTGACCGGGTGCAAGACCGTCTGGGCAACACGGTCTATCGGCATGACCAGCGCGACTGCCCGGACTGTTCCCTGTTGAACCTGCCCGAAGGTCAGGCCCCGGCGGTCGTGTCGAACCGCGACAGGATCATGAACGCGGTGACCGCCTATCAGCTGACCTCGATGATGCAGGGGGTGGTGCAGCGCGGCACGGCAAGCGGGTCGGTAAACCTGCCGGTGCCGACGGCGGGCAAGACCGGGACCACCAACGATTCCAAGGACGTCTGGTTCGTCGGTTTCACGTCGAACATCGTGGCGGGCTGCTACATCGGCTATGACACGCCCCGGCGGATGCCCGGTGCCTCGGGCGGCGGCATGTGCGGCCCGGTATTCCAGGACTTCATGACCGAGGCGGTGGCCCGGTTCGGCGGTGGCCCGTTCAACGTTCCCGAGGATTGCCAGTTCATCAAGATCGACCGCTACACCGGCGCGCGCCTGCCCAACGATGCTGGTGGCCCGAATGTCGTCAGCGAATGTTTCCGCGCGGGCGAGGAACCGGTGTTCGGCATCATGTTCGACGGGGGCTTTGCCATGGCCGCCGACCTGCCGCTGTTCGACGAGGTGCCGCAGGCTGGCCGTCAGGTCACCACTTCGGACGGCGGCACCGCGACCGTGGGGCCGAAGGCCAGCTTTGGCACGCTGTCGTCGGGCGGGCTTTACTGACGCCGCCGCTTGCCCGTCCGGGCGGGGCGGGCTATCACCCCCTTCGAACCAACACCCGGAAGACCCATGCGCGCTGAAACCCAGAATATCGTCACGGCCATTGAAAAGTCGCTTAACCTGCTGGCCCAGCGGATGGATTGGGAAACGGCAGAATACCGGCTGGAAGAATTCAACGCCCGCGTCGAGGACCCGAACCTGTGGAACGATCCGGACGCCGCGCAAAAGCTGATGCGGGACCGGCAGATGCTGGTCGATTCCATCACCGGCTACAAATCCATCAAGCAAGAGCTTCAGGACAATATCGACCTGATCGAACTGGGCGAGATGGAAGACGATGCAGAGGTTGTGTCAGAAGCCGAGGCCGCGCTGAAAGCGCTTCAGGCCAAGGCCGCCGAAAAGGAGCTGGAGGCGCTTCTGGACGGCGAGGCGGACGGCAACGACACCTTCCTTGAAATCAACGCTGGCGCAGGTGGGACCGAGGCCTGCGACTGGGCGCAGATGTTGCAGCGGATGTATGTTCGTTGGGCCGAAAAGCGCGGCTACAAGGTGGAACTTCAGTCCGAAGAAGCGGGCGCCGAGGCCGGGATCAAATCCTGCGCCTACAAGATTTCGGGGCCCAATGCTTATGGCTGGCTGAAATCCGAAAGCGGCGTGCACCGTCTGGTGCGCATTTCGCCGTTCGGCAAGGGCACGCGCGAAACCTCTTTCGCGTCGGTCTGGGTCTATCCGGTCGTGGACGACAATATCGAGATCGAAGTGAACCCGTCCGACATCCGCATCGACACCTACCGGTCGTCAGGCGCGGGCGGGCAGCACGTCAACACCACCGATTCCGCGGTGCGGATCACCCACCTACCCACCGGGATCGTCGTGACCAGTTCAGAAAAGTCGCAGCACCAGAACCGCGACATCGCGATGAAGGCCCTGAAATCGCGCCTGTACCAGATGGAACTGGATCGGCGGACCGCGGATATCAACGCCGCGCACGAAGCCAAGGGGTCGGCCGGTTGGGGCAACCAGATCCGGTCCTATGTGTTGCAGCCCTATCAGATGGTCAAAGACCTGCGCACCGGGCATGAAACCAGCGACACCCAAGGCGTGCTGGATGGGGCGCTGGACCCGTTCATGGCCGCCACGCTGGCGCA
This sequence comes from Marivivens marinus, assembly GCF_035969385.1. Taxonomy (NCBI): domain Bacteria; kingdom Pseudomonadati; phylum Pseudomonadota; class Alphaproteobacteria; order Rhodobacterales; family Paracoccaceae; genus Marivivens; species Marivivens marinus. Next base: position 264,845 of record NZ_JAYKKJ010000004.1, read on the forward strand.
TGGTGTGTCGGGCAAAAGCCGGGCCGAGGCCACGGCCGAGGATTGATCCGGCTCAATGGCCCGTCAGTCTTGACAGACACCCCCTGACAGGTGGTCATATATTCCAACGGAGGAATACATGACCGACACCCTGACCGAAGGCGCACCACCGCCAAGCCCCTTGCCTGCGACCCGCAAGGTCTGGCTGAAGGATATCCTTGACTGCCTGAAGGCCGGATGGCGCGATTTCCGAACCGCACCGCAGTTCGGGCTGTTCTTTTCGGCCGTCTATGTTCTGGGTGGGTTCGGGATGCTGTGGCTGTCGGCTGGCCACGTGACGTGGGTTCTGGCCACCTCGCTCGGCTTCCCACTGGCCGCGCCCTTTGCCGCCGTGGGTCTTTACGAGGTGTCGCGCAGACTAGAGGCGGGGTTGCCGCTGAGTTGGTCGGCAGTTCTGGGCGTGGTCTGGCAGGAACGCACGCGGCAAATCCCCTGGATGGGGGCGATCATCGTGATCTACTTCCTGTTCTGGACGTTCCTTGCCCACATGCTGTTCGCGGTCTTCATGGGGCTGTCTACGATGACCAATATCTCGTCAAGCTATGAGGTGTTCCTGACGCCGAACGGGCTGACCATGATCGCGGTTGAACTCGGGGTCGGCGCGGTGCTGGCCTTCCTTCTGTTCGCCATGACTCTGACCAGCCTGCCGCTGCTCTTGGAAAAAGAGGTCGATTTCATCTCGGCCATGCTGCTTTCGATCCGGGTAGTATCCGAAAACCTGCCGGTCATGCTGGTCTGGGCGGTCATCATCGCGGTTTTGTCTCTGGTCGCGCTGGTGCCGTGGTTTCTGGGGTTGATGATCGTTCTGCCGATCCTGGGACATGCCACATGGCACCTGTATCGTCGGGCGCTGGAACACCCGGAATAAAGCGTCATGCGAAAAACCTGCATCACCTAACGCTGCCTGAAATCCAAGATTTCAACGCGTTGGGTGATGCGTGATGCTTTGGGTATTTCGTCAGACGCTTTGAAAACGAAAACGGGCGCCCGATGGGCGCCCGAAACATTTCGCGATCCTGATCGGATCAGTCGGCCTTGTCGGCCGCCGCTGCTTTGGACTTGCCGCCGTTCACGTCCAGTGGGTTGTCCTGCCGCTGCACGGAACCTTCGAAATGTGCGCCGCTTTCGATCGCGATGGTCTTGTGGATGATGTCGCCTTCGACCCGCGCGGTCGAGGTCAGGCGCACCTTCAGCCCACGCACGCGGCCCACGATGCGGCCGTTGACGACGACGTCATCGGCCATCACCTCGCCCTTGACGGTGGCGGTTTCACCGACGGTCAGCAGGTGGGCGCGAATGTCGCCTTCGACCTGACCTTCGATCTGGATGTCGCCGGTGGTCTTCAGGTTGCCCTTGATCGTCAGGTCCGACGACAAGATCGACGGCGCCGGCTTCGACTTCGGCGCAGAGGATTTGAAGTCTGCCGGCGGGATCGTCGCGGAAGACGTCACCGGAGCGGCAGGGGTTTCGGTTTCGGATGCCTTCGGCCCCGGCTCGTTGATTTTGCTCTTAGAAAACATCTCGTCCAGCTCTTATATAGATCATGGGATTGACAGGTTCACCATCGACGCGAACTTCGTAATGTAGATGAGGCCCGGTCGAACGTCCGGAATTCCCCATATCACCGATCCGGTCCCCGCGCGAGACCCTTTGGCCTTCCTCGACCCGAATGGCGTTAAGATGCGCATAGCGGGTTTCGATGCCGAATTCGTGGCGGATCTTGATCAGGCGGCCATAGCCCGACGACCACCCCGCATGGACCACCACGCCATCGGCTGTGGCATAGACGGGTGTGCCCACCGGACCGGCCATATCGGTGCCTGCATGCAGGCGGCCCCAACGCTGGCCGAAGCCAGAGGTAAAGCGATAGTTGGACCGCACCGGGATATCGAAAGGAAGCTGTTCGGCGGCAATCCGGTAGAGGTTGATCCGGTCCATCGCCCCAAGGATCTGATTGGCGCGCAGCGTATCGGCATCCGGTTCTTCGCCCCGGGTCGAGAACTGGATCGGCATCAACGGGCCACCCTGACCCGAATAGCCGCGACGGACCTGGTCGATCAGCCGCTCCGGGTCCATCCCGGCGGCACGGAACATGTTGTCCAGCGGTTCGACCGAGACCAGCATCGCCTCTTCCAGCTGCCGGAAAATCTCGTCGTTGCGGTCCTGAAGCAGGCGCAATTCAAGCTGCATGTCGGCGGCGGTTTGCAGGGCTTCCTGCGCGTCGGCTTCGATCTGGTCGCGTTCGGCGGCGGTTTTGGACAGCGCGTCGGCAAGGATATCGACGGTCGAGGTCAGTTCGCTGTCGCCCACGACGCCGGGCACCGCACCTTCGCCGCTTTCGATTGCCAGCGTGATTTCTTCCAGCTCGGATTCAAGCGCCTGCCGGTCCTGCATCGTGCGCCGCAGGGTCGCCTGAATCACCTCGATCCCGGTCTCCAACTCGCGCCGCCGGTCTTCCGAGGCCAGAAGTTCCGACTGCATCGCCGAAATCTGTTCAAGGGCCGAACTGAACCGGGCCTGTGCGGCGGCCGCTTCTTCGGCGCGCATGTCGCGTTCCTCGCTCAGCGCGTTCAGCCGGTCCTCATACACCATCTGATCGCGTTGCGCCTGCGCCCGGAAATTCCCCGCGCCAATCGAATCCATCAAAAGGATCGCTGTGGCGATGATGGTCCAGGCGACCAGCAGGGTGCCCCCGGTCCAGATCACAAGCTGGGTTTCAGGCTTCAGCCGAATGAACCGGGTTTCGGAGTCAGACCGCAAGAACAGGCGCTTTTCAGGGAACCGGCGTTCCAGCGCGTCATGAATTTTCTTGATCAGTCGTGACTTCAACTGTCTGGTCCCGTCCATCCCCGTAGCGACGCGCCGACCATCCCGCCGGGCCCGTCCGGAAGGGTGTTAGCCTCCACCATGCCGCCCTGCAAGAATTTTGAGCAAATTTGCACAGATACGCGGTGTCGCACCGGGGCTTGGGCGAATTTATGCCGAACCTCTTATGGGTTTTCCGTCCGCGGCGGTGTTTCCTCGGACAGTGGCCAGTAGAAATCAGGCGGCAGCCCGGCCTCGGCCCGCTTTTCTTCGTTGAACGGTGGCTTGAGCGTCGAGTGGAAATAGGTGCGGACCAGATCATGGAACGCCACCTTGGGGTCAAGGTCGTGACGGCCGCACAGGAAGTGGAACCACTTCGACCCATAGGCGACGTGGTGCACCTCTTCGGCATAGATGATTTCAAGCGCCTCGACCGCCGCCGCGTCACCCGCCTTGCGGAATATGTCGATCATGCCGGGGGTGACATCAAGGCCCCGGGCCTCGAGCACCATGGGGACGACGGCCAGACGGCCCATGAGGTCGGTTGCCGTGTCCTCGGCCGCACGCCACATACCCGCATGGGCGGGCAAGGCGCCATAGTGGCTGTCCAACCGGTCAAGACAATCGCAGATCAGGTTGAAATGTTTGGATTCCTCGTCCGCAGCCTTGACCCAATCATCATAGAACCCAATCGGCAGGGGCGTCTGCGAAAACCGCGCGATGATGTCCCAATGCAGGTCCACCGCGTTCAGTTCGATATGGGCGACGGCGTGCAACAGGGCGATCCGGCCCTGCGGGCTGCCGGGGCGGCGTCTGGGCACATCGCGGGGCGGCAGCAATTCTGGCCGGTCGGGACGGGCCGGTTGGTCGGGCGGGGTCGCCGTGCCCACCGGAATCGGGGTGCCCGCATCGCGCGCCGCAAACCAGCGGTCGGCATGGCGGCGCGACAGGGCGGTCTTTTCGCGGCCATCGGCGGTGCGCAGCACCTCTTCGGCCATCTGGGCAAGGGTCTGGGTCATGACCCGCCTTCTGCCCAGTCGGGGGGCGGCGGGTCAAGGCCCACCTTATGGGCATTGCCTCGTTCCGACATAGGCCAGCAGAACCGTGGCCCCGTAAGGTGGGTTTCAACCCACCCTGCAAGACGGCGAAAGGGCCAGTATCCGATAAAGGTCACAACCCCTTCATCGGGTTCGGCCTCAACTGCAGATCGACTGCGGATGGCAGGTTTGCGGGACCTAACGGTCATTCCCAGGCCCGGGCCGAATAGCACCGCAGGTGCCGGCCCATCGCCAGACCGCCCACGGGGCTGGCGATTTGGCGGGACTGTGTGCATCGCCCCTATGGAGCGCGGATGTGGCCAAGATAAAGCGCACAGCAAAGCCGTTGATCGCCATCCCGCGGTCTGCCGATGGGCCACCAGCCAAACGACGGACTTGGGCTCAATGCAGCCATCTGACTGTTTCGCCCAGACCTGCTGTGCGCATGTCGGATCGGGCTCGGTGTGTGGAGCGGTGCTCGCTATAGCGCTTGCACCGCCTCCAGCACCTCCTCGGCGTGGCCGGGGACTTTGACCTTGGGCCAGACCCGGACGATTTGCCCATCCGCGCCGATCAAAAAGGTGGCCCGCTGGATGCCCATATAGGTCTTGCCGTACATGTTCTTTTCGACCCATGTGCCATAGCGTTCGCAGGTGTCGCTGTCCTCGTCCGAGGCAAGGATCACCGACAGCCCGTGTTTGTCGCGGAACTTGTCGTGTTTCTTGACGCTGTCCTTGGAGACCCCGATCACCACCGCGCCTGCGGCCTCGAACGCGGAGGCGTGATCGGTGAAGGCAATCGCCTCTTTCGTGCAGCCGGGGGTGTCGTCCTTGGGGTAGAAATACAGCACAACCGGTTTGCCCTTGAGGTCCGATAGCGCGACGGTGCCGCCACCGTCGCGGGGCAGGGTGAAATCGGGGGCGGCAGCGCCAACGGCGGGCATCGTCATGGCAGGTTCCTTCGCATTTGCCCGACCCGTAGTCGGGCGGGGCTGTTTTCGGTCCCGTTTTGTTTTAGAGCGGAGAAAGAAAAGATAAAGGGCGCAACGCGCGCCGTCGGAGCGCAATGTCGATGAGCGAAGACCCAGAGGTGGAGAAGACGACGGAGGGGCCGGTCCGGCCCGCCCCCCGTCCGCCCCATCACGGGCCATGGTTCTACATTCGCGCGGGCATCCTGGTCGCAATTCTGGCGCCGGTTCTGTTCGCGATTGTCGCCCTTTTCCTGATCATCGGGCGCGAGGTGGACGCGCCCAGCTGGGTCGTGTCGCGAATCGAGGCCGAGGCCAGCGCGGTTCTGGGCGGCGGCAGCGTGGACTTCGACCGGATGACCGTGACTGTCGGGCGCGATCTGCATCCGACCGTGGTCCTGGAGCAGGTCAGCCTGCGGGATGCGGAGGGCGCGCCGCTGGCGCGGGTGCCCCGGATCGAAACCCTTGTGTCGCCGCGCGGCCTGATCCTGCGGCAGGAAGTTCTGGTTCAGGAAGTGCGGGTCAGCGGCGCCGAGATCTCGCTGCGCCGCGCCGCTGACGGGTCTGTGGCCCTGTCCTTTGGTCCCGGCGCTGGCCCATTGCGTGAAGCACCCGGCCTTCTTGCCCTGATGGACGAGGTGGACCGTGCCCTGGAAGGTCCGACACTGGAGGCGCTGGAACAGGTCACGGCCGATGGTGTCATCGTGAACTTTGCCGATGCGCGGGCGGGGCGCAGCTGGACGCTGGACGGGGGGCAGATCGACCTTGACCTTCGGGGCGGGGAAAACGCCCTGCGGGCGGACCTGTCGCTCTTGTCGGGGCGGTCGTTCGCGACGGGCATCACCATCAGCTATGCCAGCCCGCGGGGCAGCCGTGCCGCCCGGATGGGCCTGTCGATCACCGATGGCGCGGCGGCGGATCTGGGCAGCCAGGTGCCTGCGTTGGGGTGGCTTGGGGCGCTGGACGCGCCATTGACGGGCAACCTGAGGGCGGAACTTGACAGCGCGGGCGCGCTTGGCCCGGTCAGCGCCACGCTGGAAATTGGCCCCGGTGCGGTGCAACCCACAGCCGCGACCCGGCCAATCCCGTTTGAGACGGCAAAGGCCTATCTGACCTTCGATCCAGCGGAGGCCGAGGTTCGGTTCGACCGGCTGGAAGTGCAGTCCGACTGGGGAGGGTTCGCGGCCGAAGGTGTCAGCTATCTCCGGGACTTGCAGGATGGGCTGCCCGGTGCGCTGATCGCACAGTTCGACCTTGGGGATGTCTGGCTCAACCCCGACGGGGTCTACCCCGAGGCCCGGCAGATCGACCGCGCGGCGCTGGACTTCCGGCTTCGGCTGGATCCGTTCCTAATCGAGGTCGGGCAGTTCCTGATCGCGGCGGAAGGGCAGGAAATCGTCGGCGCCGGGCGCGTTCGGGCAACTGACGAAGGCTGGCACGTGGCCGCCGACCTGCGGGCGGATGTGCTGCGGCCCGAGGCGGTCATGTCGTTCTGGCCGGAGGTGGTCAAACCGCGGGCCCGCACATGGTTTGCCGAAAACCTGATCGCGGCCACGATAAGCGATCTGTCGCTTGGGTTCCGGTTCACCCCGAACGAGGCCGCCCGCATGGCAGGAAGCGCGAATTTCGCGGATACAACTTTGCGCTACATGAAAACCCTGCCAGTTCTGGAAGCGGGCGCTGGATTTCTGACGATCGATGGCAGCCGATTTGTCGCCTCGGTGGAAGAGGGGTACGTCATGGCCCCGCAAGGCGGGACAATCGACCTTGCCGGATCGGTCTTTTCCATCGCGGACATCACCCGGCCCGGCGCACAGTCCGAGGTGGATCTGACGCTGGACAGCACGATTACCGCCGCCTTGTCGATCCTTGATCTGCCGCCCTTCGAATTCCTGACAAAGGCCGGACTGCCGGTCGACCTTGCCGATGGCCGGTTTTCCGGGGGCGGGACTATATCTCTGCCGCTGCGGCCCGGGATCAAGCCGGGTGACGTCGCGTTCAACTTGTCCGGTGATCTGCGCGACGTCCGCACGGACAGGTTGGTTCCCGGCAGGACGCTGGCTGCAAGCAGGCTAGGCGTGACGGCGGACGATGCAATGCTGTCGATCGGAGGAGCACTCCGCGTTGGGCAGGCCCAGTTGGTTGGGGACTGGACGCGGGCCTTTAACCCGGACAACGGCGGGCTAAGCCGGGTGTCGGCGTCAGTAACACTCGACCCTGCTTTTCTGTCCGAATTCAACATTGGATTGCCCGATGGAAGCGTTGGCGGTTCGGGGACCGGGATGCTTGACCTGGAATTGCGCCCGAATGCAGCACCAGAGTTTGTCTTGCGGTCGGACCTTGTCGGGCTTCGTCTTGGACTGCCGGCAATCGGATGGTCCAAACCCGATAGCGAACCAGGCGTACTGGAGGTGACAGGCACGCTGGGACCGGTGCCCAGTATTGACCGGCTGACCCTTGATGCGGGGGGGCTGCGGGCGACAGGCGACGTTGCCTTGCGTGACGGTGGCGGGCTGGACGTCGCGCGGTTTGACCGGGTCATTGCAGGCGGCTGGCTGGACGGGCCAGTTGTCCTGCGTGGGCGTGGGCCCGGCGCGCCGGTCGGGGTCGAAATATCGGGCGGTACTTTTGATCTGCGGCGCGCGCAGTTCGGCGACAGCGCGGGGCAGGGCGGGCCGATGGCGATCCAACTGGACCGGTTGCAAATCTCCGATGGCATCGCCCTGACGGGATTTGCCGGAGAGTTCGACAGCGGCGGCGGGTTTTCGGGGCAGTTCACCGCGCGTCTGAATGGCGGGACGCCGCTGCGTGGGTCAATCGTTCCTTATCAGGGCCGGTCGGCCGTGCGCATTCTCAGCGACGATGCGGGCGGTGTGTTCCGGTCGGCGGGGCTGCTGGAGAATGCGCAGGACGGGGCCTTTGAAATGGTCCTTCTGCCCACCGGGGCCGAGGGCACCTATGACGGAACAATGGCCGCCACGGACCTTCGGGTGCGCGATGCCCCGGCGCTGGCCGCGCTTCTGGATGCGATCAGCGTTGTGGGGCTCTTGGGGCAATTGGACGGGCAGGGGCTGTCGTTCACCAATGTTGATGCAAGTTTCCGGATTACCCCTGACCGGATCACCGTCACTGAAGGTTCTGCTGTCGGGCCCGGCCTTGGCATCTCGATGGATGGGATCTACATGCTGGGCACGAAGCGGATGGAATTTCAGGGGGTCATTTCGCCCATCTATCTTCTGAACGGAATCGGATCTGTACTGACCCGGCCGGGAGAGGGGCTTTTCGGGTTCACCTATCGGCTGGATGGGGTGGTCGGGAACCTGCGGGTGTCGGTCGATCCGTTGTCGGCCCTGACCCCCGGCATGTTCCGGGAAATATTCCGCCGTCCGCCACCTGACGCGAACCAATAGGACCAACGCCGTGAAGCTGAGCGATTTTGACTTTGACCTGCCCGAGACCCTGATCGCGACCCGGCCCGCGCGGCCCCGGTCGTCGGCCCGGCTGCTGCTGGCCGCTGGTGACGGGATCGAAGACCGGCATGTGTTCGACCTGCCCGATATCCTGCGGCCCGGCGACCGGTTGGTGCTGAACGATACCAAGGTGATCCCAGCCCGTCTGTCCGGGGTCCGGCGGCGTAGCGGCCCCGAAGGTGAAACCGAGGCCCGGATCGAGGCGACACTGCTTGAGCCCCGCGCCGATGGCACATGGGGCGCGCTGCTCAAGCCCCTGAAAAAGGTCCGTGACGGGGAGGTGATCGTGTTTTCTCCGGACCTGTCCGCAACCGCAGAAGGCCGGGCCGAGGGGCAGGGGCATCTGCGGTTCAACCTGACCGGCGAGGATTTCGATGCGGCCCTGGCCGAGGCAGGGGCAATGCCATTGCCGCCCTATATCGCGGCGTTGCGGGCGCCCGATGAACAGGACAAGCAGGATTACCAGACTGTCTGGGCAAGGAACTCCGGAGCGGTGGCCGCGCCTACCGCGTCGCTGCATTTCGATGAACCGCTGATGGCGGCGCTGGCCGCGCGAGGGGTGGATGTGACCCATGTTACCCTGCATGTGGGGGCAGGGACCTTTCTGCCGGTCAAGGTCGATGACATCCGCGACCACAAGATGCACGCCGAATGGGGCGAGGTGACCGAGGCCGCAGTGGCCGAGATTGCCGCGACCAAGGCGGCGGGCGGCCGGGTGATCCCGGTGGGCACCACGGCGCTGCGCCTGATCGAAAGTGCGGCGGTGGGCGGCACGCTGACCCCGTGGCGGGGCGAGACGGATATTTTCATCACGCCGGGGTTCACCTTCAACGTGGCGGACGGGTTGATGACCAACTTCCACCTGCCCAAATCGACCCTGATGATGCTTGTGTCCGCCTTCATGGGGGTGGACCGGATTCGCCGGATCTACGACCATGCCGTGGCCGCGAAATACCGGTTCTTCAGCTATGGGGATGCCTCGCTACTTTTGCCGGGCGGGCAATAGGGTCGATTTGCGCTCAGCAAATACCTGCCATGCCACCAGCCCCCTTTAGCTGGATGCGAAAATAGTTTAACGTCAAACTAATTTCAGATGGAGGAGGCTCTGATGGCCGCGAAAGAATTCGACCTTATCGTGATCGGCGCTGGTCCCGGCGGCTATGTGGCCGCGATCCGGGGCGCGCAGCTTGGGCTGAAGGTTGCCTGCGTCGAGCGGGAACACCTTGGCGGTATCTGCCTGAACTGGGGCTGTATCCCGACCAAGGCGATGCTGCGGTCGTCTGAGGTGTTCCACCTGATGCACCGGGCCAAGGAATTCGGCCTGAAGGCCGATGGGATCGGCTATGACCTGAACGCCGTCGTGCAGCGGTCGCGCGGCGTGGCTAAGCAGCTGTCGGGCGGCATTGGCCATCTGTTCAAGAAGAACAAGGTGACCGTGGTCATGGGCGAGGCGAAACTGGCCGGGAAGGGCAAGGTTTCGGTCAAGACCGACAAGGGCACCGAGGACCTGACCGCGAAGTCGATCATCGTCGCCACCGGCGCCCGCGCCCGCGAACTTCCGGGGCTAGAGGCCGATGGCGATCTGGTCTGGACCTACAAACACGCGCTGACCCCGCCCCGGATGCCGAAGAAGCTGCTGGTGATCGGGTCCGGCGCAATCGGCATCGAATTCGCCAGCTTCTACAACACCCTTGGCGCCGATACGACCGTGGTCGAGGTGATGGACCGGGTCCTGCCCGTGGAAGATGCCGAGATCAGCGCCTTCGCCAAGAAGCAATTCGTCAAGCAGGGCATGAAGATCATGGAAAAAGCCATGGTCAAGCAACTGGATCGCACCCCCGGCAAAGGCGTCGTCGCCCATGTCGAGGTCGCCGGCAAGATCGAGAAGATGGAGTTTGACACCGTCATTTCCGCCGTGGGCATCGTCGGCAATGTCGAAGGTCTGGGCCTTGAAGAAGCCGGTGTGAAAATCGACCGTACCCATGTGGTGACCGATGAATATTGCCGCACCGGGGTCGAGGGCGTTTACGCCATCGGCGATATCGCCGGCGCGCCCTGGTTGGCGCATAAGGCTAGCCACGAAGGTGTCATGGTGGCCGAACTGATCGCGGGCCAGAAACCCCATGCGATCAAGCCGAATTCGATCGCAGGCTGCACCTATTGCCACCCGCAGGTGGCCAGCGTCGGCCTGACCGAGGCGAAGGCCAAAGAGCAGGGGTTCGAGATCAAGGTTGGCCGTTTCCCATTCATCGGCAACGGCAAGGCCATCGCTCTTGGCGAACCCGAGGGCATGATCAAGACCGTGTTCGACGCCAAAACCGGCGAACTTCTGGGCGCGCATATGGTTGGCGCGGAAGTGACCGAGCTGATCCAGGGCTATGTGGTGGGCCGCCAGTTGGAGACGACCGAAGAAGACCTGATGCAAACCGTCTTCCCGCACCCGACCCTGTCGGAAATGATGCACGAGGCGGTTCTGGATGCCTACGGTCGCGCGATCCACTTCTGATCCATGGGTCACGGTTGGGTGGCTTTATGGTGGTGTAGACGTTGCGCTTTGTCGTGCTGCGCTCGGGGCTGAGGGTATTGATCACCGTATCTGGGATCAATTCACGTTAGATGTAGCACCGCATTGGGCAACGGCGATGGGAGGGGCGCGAATCGTGGTTCGCGCTTCTCAGGCAAACGCCGCGCTTGGGGTTTTGCGGCCTGCAACACATCGCGGCCTGTCGTTCTGGGCTGCTGTGTTCTTTGTTTTTGCCGTTTGGATCTGGGGTGCCCCGTTTTCTGGACGGGGCACCTTTCTAAGATTCCAACCTGAAGAAGCTGGCGGGACTATTGTTCTGACCGAATGATCTCGCCGCCCGCCTGCGCCCAATGTGCCAGTCCGCCGATGTTGTGCACATCCTTGTGGCCCATCTGCCCCAGCGCCTGCGCGGCCATCGACGACCGTGCGCCAGAAGCACAGTAAACCGCGATGGGCTTGCCGCTTTTGAGTTCGGCAAGGCATTCAGGGCTGGACGGGTCCGCCTTCATCCGCAGCGCGGCCAGTGGCACGTGCAGCGCCCCCTTGGCCTTGCCGGACATGGCGACCTCGCCCCCGTCGCGAATGTCGAGAACGACAATTTCGCCCGCGGCGGATTTCTGGATCGCCTCTGCGGCGGTCATGCCCGGCGTCGCGGGCTGAGACGAAAACATGCGAAACATTTTGGGCATCCTTGGTGTGGCTGTGTTACGGAAGGTATATACATTAGAAAAATGAAATGTAAAGACCCTCCGATACACATCGCTCAGGTTTCGTAGATGTATCCGGCATAGATCGTGTGATCGACCGAGTTGGCGACATAGATCCGGTGCCGCTGAATCCACGGTGCCGGGTTCCACGGGATTGACGCGTCACCGGGGGCTGACCCGTCGGAGGGCGGGATGACCTGCGGCATGTATTCGTGATTGACCACATAGTCGAAGGCCACGGCATCCAACCCTCCGGGCGCGCCGGGGGCAGGGACCGTCCCCCGTTCGTTGCCGAAGGGGTCGAGGATGACGATCTCATCCGCGCTCTTGTCCGCCAGAAGCCAGCCGATCCCCGCCGCGGATGCGCCCGAGATGTTGCGCCCCGGATAGTCCTTCTGGCCGAGCTTTACCCCGGTCATGGTCCGTAGCTCGACCCTGCTGCCACCGCCGCGGATGAAGAACAGACCATTTGTTCCGATCCCTTCGGCATAGGGCGGGATGTCATCGTCGATGGTAAGATCAAGGTCGGCGACCGCCTGTTCCGTGATGGGGTCGAAGGCCATCACCTGGTGCATGTTCGAGGTCATGTTCGAACAGCCGACGATGCGTCGGATCGGATCATAGGCAAAGCCCGAGATGACCTCCCACCCAGCCGGGCTGTCATGTTCCTTGTAGGTATGATCAAGGGCAAGAGACAGATAGGTGATCGGGTCTTCATACGATGTCTGGTTCAGGTAAAGGACCATCGGGTCGCCACTGACCAACGCAACGGTCAGCGCAACCGCATTGTCATTGCCAAGATAGGGAAATGGCCCGGTGTTGGTGACTTCGAAATGGAGTGCCATGAATTTATCCTTTCGCGATGAAATGAGAGAGAATGACCCGAGGTTAGCGCCGACTGCCTCGTGCCGCAGGTCCGGAGAACCTGACCGAATCCGTCCCAATCACCCAATTGTTCGCGCAATGTTCTGCTTTTTTGGTTGGAGACTCGCGCCCGGTCTACTATCTGTTAACGCTGAGTGGCCCCGGGGGATTAGATGCCGGAACTGAAGCATATCGAGGTGCGCGGTGCGCGCGAACATAACCTCAAGAACATCGACGTGGACATCCCGCGCGACCAGCTTGTGGTGATCACCGGGCTGTCCGGGTCGGGCAAGTCATCGCTTGCCTTCGACACGATCTATGCCGAGGGGCAGCGCCGTTATGTCGAAAGCCTGTCGGCCTATGCGCGGCAGTTCCTTGACATGATGGAAAAGCCGGATGTGGACCATATCAGCGGGCTCAGCCCCGCGATTTCCATCGAACAAAAGACCACGTCGAAGAACCCCCGGTCGACGGTCGGCACCGTCACGGAAATCTACGACTATATGCGGCTTCTGTTCGCCCGCGTCGGCACCCCCTACAGCCCAGCAACCGGCCTGCCGATCGAGGCGCAGCAGGTGCAGGACATGGTCGACCGGGTCATGGGGATGGAGGAAGGCACGCGCGGCTACCTGCTCGCCCCCATCGTGCGGGACCGCAAGGGCGAATACCGCAAGGAATTCCTTGAACTGCGCAAGCAGGGGTTCCAGCGGGTCAAGGTGGATGGGCAGTTCTACGAATTGGATGAACCGCCCACGCTGGACAAGAAATTCCGCCATGACATCGACGTGGTGGTGGACCGGATCGTCGTGCGCGCAGGGTTGGAAACCCGGCTGGCCGACAGTTTCCGCACCGCGCTGGACCTTGCCGACGGGATCGCCATTCTGGAAACCGCCCCAAGCGAGGGCGAACCGGAGCGGATCACCTTCAGTGAAAATTTCGCCTGTCCGGTGAGCGGATTCACCATCCCCGAAATCGAACCGCGCCTGTTTTCCTTCAACGCGCCTTTCGGGGCCTGCCCGTCCTGCGACGGGTTGGGGGTCGAACTGTTCTTTGACGAACGGCTGGTGGTGCCGGACGTGACCCTGCGGATCGCCGACGGGGCACTGGCGCCGTGGCGCAAAGGGAAATCGCCCTATTTCCTGCAAACGATCGAGGCGATTGCGAAACACTACGGGTTCGACAAGAACGCCCGCTGGAAGGACCTGCCCGAGAATGTGCAGGAGGTGTTCCTGCGCGGGTCCGGCAAAGAGGAAATCCCGTTCCGCTATGACGAAGGCGGCCGCGTCTACCAGGTGACCCGCGCGTTCGAAGGGGTGATCCCCAACATGGAACGCCGCTATCGCGAGACCGATAGCAACTGGATCCGCGAAGAGTTTGAGCAATACCAGAATAACCGCCCCTGCGGCTCTTGCGGCGGCTTTCGCCTGCGGCCCGAGGCGCTGGCCGTGAAGATCGGCGGCCTGCACGTGGGGCAGGTGGTGCAGATGTCGATCAAGGAGGCGCTGGCCTGGGTCGAGGCGGCCCCGGAGAGCCTGACTGCACAGAAGAACGAGATCGCCAAGGCGATCCTGAAGGAAATCCGCGAACGGCTCGGGTTTCTGAACAACGTCGGCCTTGATTACCTGACGCTGTCGCGGAATGCGGGCACGCTGTCAGGCGGGGAATCGCAGAGGATCCGGCTGGCGTCGCAGATCGGGTCGGGGTTGACCGGGGTACTTTATGTGCTGGACGAACCCTCGATCGGTCTGCACCAGCGCGACAATGACCGTCTGCTGACCACGCTGAAGAACCTGCGCGATCAGGGCAATACCGTCATCGTTGTCGAACATGACGAAGAAGCGATCCGCGAAGCGGACTACGTCTTTGACATCGGCCCGGGGGCCGGGGTTCATGGGGGGCAGGTAGTAGCCTGCGGCACGCCAGCCGAGATTATCGCGAATGACGCGAGCGTCACCGGCGACTACCTTGCCGGACGGCGCGCCATCGAGGTGCCGAAGCTGCGGCGGGACGGAAACGGCAAATCCGTCACTGTGGTCAAGGCGACGGGAAACAACCTGCAAGAGGTGACCGCAGAGTTTCCGCTGGGCAAATTCGTCTGTGTGACCGGGGTCTCGGGCGGGGGCAAATCCACCCTGACGATTGAAACCCTGTTCAAGACCGCCAGCATGAAGCTGAACGGCGCACGGCAGACGCCTGCGCCCTGCGAGACGATCAAGGGGCTGGAGCATCTGGACAAGGTGATCGACATCGACCAGAGGCCCATCGGACGCACGCCGCGGTCGAACCCGGCGACCTATACCGGGGCCTTCACGCCGATCCGCGACTGGTTTGCGGGCCTGCCCGAGGCGAAGGCGCGGGGCTACAAGCCCGGTCGGTTTTCGTTCAACGTCAAGGGCGGGCGTTGTGAGGCCTGTCAAGGCGACGGTGTCATCAAGATCGAGATGCATTTCCTGCCCGACGTCTATGTCGAATGCGAGACCTGCAAGGGCAAGAGATACAATCGCGAAACTTTGGAAATTCACTTCAAAGGCAAGAGCATAGCTGACGTTCTTGATATGACTGTTGAAGAGGCGCAGGAGTTCTTCAAGGCGGTGCCGAGCATCCGCGAGAAGATGGATGCGCTGATGCGGGTGGGCCTTGGTTATATCAAGGTCGGCCAGCAGGCGACGACCCTGTCAGGGGGTGAGGCGCAGCGGGTCAAGCTGTCCAAGGAACTGGCGAAGCGGTCAACGGGCCGGACCCTCTATATTCTGGACGAGCCGACCACGGGGCTGCACTTCGAAGACGTGCGCAAGCTGTTGGAAGTGCTGCATGAATTGGTGGATCAGGGCAATACGGTGGTGGTGATTGAGCACAATCTGGATGTGATCAAGACCGCCGACTGGCTGATCGACATCGGCCCGGAAGGCGGTGATGGCGGGGGCCGGATCGTAGCCCTTGGAACGCCGGAGGACGTGGCCAAGGTCACTGAAAGCCATACTGGCCGCTATCTTGGACCGATGCTGAAGCCGGGGCGGGTGGCGGCGGAGTAATCCAAAGGCGCGGCTGCCGCCGCATTCCTTTTCCGAAATCGGCGAGGCGTCACGCTGACCCATCCAATACGCCACATGAAAAGAGGGGGCTGTCTGCCCCCTCTTGGCCCGTGGGGCCAACTCACCCCCGAGGATATTTATCAACCCAAAGAAGAGGTTATCAGCCCTTCTTCATCGGGCAGGTGGAGATCCCGAGGACCGTGTAGAGCGGGCAGGACCCGATCAGCCCGGTCACCAGCGGAATGATCCCAAGCAGATAGAGCCAGCTGTAGGCCCCGTCGGAATTCATGAAATAGCCCGCGATCAGTGCCGCCCCAAGGACGACCCGCAGAATGCGGTCGATGTTGCCTTCGTTCTTCTTGAGCATGTGCCCATCCTCCAGTTCAGATTATGGATACATCCTAAATCTTTGCTGTGTGCCTGTCAGTGACTAGGTCACCAAACCTAACCGCGACCGCGTTTTTCGAACCGGGGCAGCATGGCTGAGAAATCCATGCCGCGCCCGTCTTCGTCTTCGACGAATTGCCGGTAGAGCGTCAGCGCAGCGGCCCCCATTGGCGTGTCTGCGTCCACCGCCTCGGCGGCCATTTGCGATAGCCCGAGGTCCTTCAGCATCAGCTCTGCCGCGAAGCCCGGTTTGTAACCGTTGTCGGCGGGCGAGGTGGGGCCGACGCCCGGGGCCGGGCAATAGGCGTTCATGGTCCAGCTGTAGCCCGAGGAGGTCGAGACCACATCGAACATCTTTTGCCGGTCGAGGCCCAGCTTGTCAGCCAGCGCGAAGGCCTCGCAGGTGGCGATCATGGTGACGCCGAGGATCATGTTGTTGCAGATCTTTGCAGCCTGACCGGCGCCGGCATCGCCGCAATGCACGGCCTTTTGCCCCATGATGTCGAACAGCGGCTTGACCTTGTCGAAGGCAGCGGCCGGGCCGCCTGCCATGAAGGTCAGTGTGCCCGCCGCAGCGCCGCCGACCCCGCCCGAGACCGGCGCGTCGACCGCCATCAACCCGGCCGTTTCGGCGGCGCGGGCCACAGCACGAGCGCTGTCCACATCCACGGTTGAACAATCAAGGTGCACGGCGCCTGCCGCCATCTCCGGATGGATTTCGGCGGCGACAGATTGCAGGATCGCGCCATTGGGCAACATGGTGATGACAACATCGGCCCCCTTGGCGGCCTCTGCCGCACGGGCGGCCATGGGCATCCCTTCGGGGCGGGCTGCCAGGTCAAACCCCGTCACCTCGTGACCAGCGGCAATCAGATTTTGCGCCATCGGCGCGCCCATGTTTCCAAGTCCGATGAAGCCGATTTTCATGCGCCGTTCCTTTCATCGTCAAACGTCAATTCGTCCGGTCCCAACGGGCCGGTCATGGCGTGTACGTCCCCACCGGGCACGGCCCGCCAATCTGCGTGGGCCCATTTGGGGCTGCGGTCCTTGTCGATGATGGCGGCGCGGATCCCTTCAAGGAAGTCGCCCTGTGCCATCGACCGGTGGGTGAAACGGTATTCCTGCCGCAGTGCCGTGCGCATGTCGTCCCTGATCCGGGCCCGATGGACGCATTCGACCGCCGCGGCCATGGCCAAGGGCGCGTTGCGGTCCATCAGTTTCATCGCGTGCCGGATGGGTTCGGGCCAGTCGTCTTCGGCGGGCAGCCCGCGCCAGATATCGCCCAGCGTTTCGCCGCCGAAATAGTCGTCGATCAGCGGTTGCCACTCGGCCAGCCGCGCGGCGGGGGCAGGGCGCGCGGCACGGTCCACCGCCTCCCAGTCGCCGGTTTGGCAGAGGTCGGTCTTGAGGGCGTCCCAGTCCACCTCGGGGATGAAGTAATCCGCAAAGCCGGCAAAGATCGCGTCGCCCGCATCCATCCGGTCGCCGGTGGTGCCAAGGTATTCGCCGATCCGTCCCGGTGCGCGGGCCAGAAGAAGCGTGCCGCCCACGTCCGGCAACAGGCCAATGCCGCATTCGGGCATGGCAATCTTGGATGTTTCCCCGACGATCCGGTGCGATCCGTGGCAGCCGACGCCGACGCCGCCGCCCATCGTGAACCCTTGCAGAAAGCTGACCACGGGCTTCGGGAATTCGAACAGCTGCGCGTTCATCCGGTATTCATCGCGCCAGAACTGTCGCCCGTAGGAATAGTCGCCCGCCGTGCCGGTGGCATACATTTCGGCAATGTCACCGCCCGCGCAGAACGCCTTGTCCCCGGCCCCGTCAATCACCAGAAGCGCGACATCGTCGTCCGACGCCCAGTCCTTCAGCGCGGCGTCGATGGCCATGCACATGTCATAGGTCAGCGCGTTCAGCGCCTTGGGTCGGTTCAGGGTGATCCGGCCCGCGCGCCCGTCTTTTCGGATCAGGATGTCTTCACTCATCTGGCCACCATTTGGCGGGCGACGATCATCCGCATGATTTCATTCGTGCCTTCCAGGATCTGGTGGACCCGCAGGTCGCGGACGATCTTTTCAATGCCATAGTCAGCAAGATAGCCATAGCCGCCGTGCAGCTGAAGGCATTGGTCTGCGATGCGGCTTCCGGCCTCGGTCACGAATTTCTTGGCCATGGCACAGAATTTCGTCGCATCCGGCGCGCCCATGTCAAGTTTCCATGCGGCCTGCCGCAGGAAGGTGCGGGCGGCCTGAAGCTCGATCTCCATATCGGCCAGCCGGAACTGCAGGGCCTGAAACTGGTCGATGCTTTGGCCAAAGGCCTTGCGCTCGGCCATATAGGCCAGCGTGGCGTCCAGCGCCGCCTGTGCCGCCCCAAGGCTGCAGGCCGAGATGTTCAGGCGGCCGCCGTCCAGCCCCTTCATGGCATAGGCAAAGCCCTTGCCCTCTTCGCCCAGCAGGTTGCCTGCGGGGACGGGGCAGTCATCCATCTGGACCTGTCGGGTGGGTTGCGATTTCCAGCCCATCTTTTGTTCCAGCCCGCCAAAGGACAGGCCCGGCGTGCCGTCTTCGATGACCAGCGCGCTGATGCCCTTGGGGCCGTCCGCACCGGTACGGGCCATGACGATATAGGCGTCGGAATAGCCCCCGCCCGAGATGAAGGCCTTGGTTCCGGTCAGGCGGTAGCCCTGATCGTCCTTTTCGGCGCGGCTGCGCAGTGCAGCGGCATCTGACCCGCTGCCCGGTTCGGTCAGGCAGTAGGAAAACACGTTCTCCATCGTCAGGGCCTTGGGCAGGAACCGCGCCTTGATCTCGTCCGAGCCGAAATCGTCGAGCATCTTGGCGCACATGTTGTGGATCGACAGAAAGGCCGCGACGCTGGCGCAGGACATCGACAGGGCCTCGAACACCAGCGTGGCGTCCAGCCGCGACAGGCCAGAGCCGCCGGACGTTTCGGAGACGTAAAGTCCGCCAAAGCCCAGTTCCCCGATTTCGGGCCAAAGCTCTTTCGGGATCGTGCCCTCGGCCTCCCAGTCTCGCGCGTTTGGCGCGATCCGGTCAGCACCGAACGCGCGGGCCATGTCAACGATGGCTTCCTGTTCCTCGGTCAGGGCGAAATCCATTGCGGCCTCCCGTCAGCAAATGAACGCTTGTTCAATTTATGCCGGAGGCCCGCCATCCTTGCAAGGGGGTGGCAGCGCTAACTGACTGTGATCTTGCCCTTCATCGAACGGTGGAACTGGCAGATGTAGTCGAATGTTCCCTCGGCCTCGAAGGTGAGGCTGACGCTGTCGCCGCGATTCAGGCGGCCGGTGTCGAAACTGCCATCACTGGCGGTCGCGGTATGTGGGGCGCCATCACGATTGGTGAAGACGACCGTATCGCCGAGGCCGATGGTCAGGTCGTCGGGGGCAAAGGCAAAGCCCTCGATCATCACCTCGTGGGTCATGGCGTGCGATGCAGCGCGGGCGGTGCCGGACAGGGCGGCAATCGGGGCGGCGGACAAAAGGGCAAGTGTAGTGCGTCTGGTCAGGCGTGGCATGATGATCCTCCTGTTGATCCTGCCAGCCTAGCACAGATCGTATCGCGCGCACCGGAACCTTTTCGTGAGGGTCACAGGTCGGCGTGGAATTCCTTGATCAGGTGGGACACCACCGATCGCATCTGCCCGTCATGATCCGCGCCCCGTGCCTCTGCAGCCGCGCAGACGGCCCGCTGGCGCTCGGC
This sequence comes from Marivivens marinus, assembly GCF_035969385.1. Taxonomy (NCBI): domain Bacteria; kingdom Pseudomonadati; phylum Pseudomonadota; class Alphaproteobacteria; order Rhodobacterales; family Paracoccaceae; genus Marivivens; species Marivivens marinus. The sequence continues at coordinate 284,402 of NZ_JAYKKJ010000004.1, forward strand.
GCTGGTGCCGCCTTCGACGATGCCCATGACCTGTTCCAACTCGGTCGCGCAGCGCAGGACGCCTGCGTCTTCGGCCACCAGTTCGATCAGCTCGGACATCAATTCGCGGAAAGGGACGATCTCAGCGCGGCCAAAGTCGATCAACCCCTCGGTCACGCCATAGCGTTGCGCCCGCCAGCGGTTTTCGCCGATCAGGAATCGGTCATAGATGCGCCAGCGCTGGTTCTTCATCCGCAGGCGCCACAGCATCCGGGTCAGCGACTGGATCACGGCGGCAAGGGACAGGGTATGTTCCAAACGGGGCTGAACATCGCAAATCCGCGCCTCCAGCGTGGGGAAGCGTGCCGAGGGGCGCAGGTCCCACCAGATCTTGGAGCTGTCTTCGATGATGCCCAGATCGACAAGGGCCGAAACCGACCGGTCATATTCCCCCCAGCTTTCGAACTGCGGCGGCAGGCCGGTGCGGGGCAGGTTGTCGAAGACCGAAATCCGGTAGCTGGCCAGCCCGGTATCGCGCCCCTGCCAATAGGGGGAGGAGGTGGACAGGGCCAGAAGGTGCGGCAGGAAATAAGACAATTGCCGCATCAGGTCGGCCCGCAGGTCATTGTCCCCCAACCCCACATGCACATGCATCCCGCAGATCAGCATCCGCCGCACGACCCCGCCAAGATCGCGTTGCAGGCTGTCATAGCGGTCCTTGCGGGTATGGTGCTGGTCCTTCCAATCGGCAGAGGGGTGGCAGGACACGGCGATGGGGGCAAGGTTGTAGGTCTTCGCCACCCGCGCCACAGTCGACCGAAGCCGCCGCAGGTCTTCGCGGGCATCCCCGATGGTGCCGCAAACCCGGGTTCCGATCTCGATCTGGCATTGCAGGAATTCGGGGCTGACCTGTCCTTCCAACTCGGCCACGCAGGCCTCCATCAGACCTTCGGGCGCCTGGGCCAGTTGCAGGCTGTCGAGGTCCACCAGCAGGTATTCCTCTTCGATCCCAAGGGTGAAATCCGGTTCCTGCATGGGGCGCTCCTGTCGTGGCTTTCAGACAGTTGAGCAGATGCGCCCGGATCGGGCAAGCAAGGTCAGTCGACTGTCGAAGGCTGCAACAGGGATTCATCCGGGGCCAGCCCAAGGAAATCAAACGCCTCCTGCGTGGTGCGGAACACGGCAAGGTCGGACGGCAATTGTCCGTCCGAGACGCTTTGATACATCCGCCCGATGCCAAAAGACAGATCGTCGGGGGCGATAATGGCGGCACGGGTGCCTTGGGGGCGATCCGCGTAATAGGGGATCTGGTGCAGCACAAGGTTGAACATTGATTTGAAATCTATGTCGAAACCGGTAGCGGCGGTCATGTTCATCAGGATGCGCAGATCGGGCGCAAAATCCGGGTCCTTCAGGTAGGCATCGAAGGACGCAAGGTATTGATCCGGCGTCACCTCTCCACTGTAGGTGACGCAAACCAGATGTAGATCGGGGTGAATCTTATAGGTGACAGCCATACCCTAGGGGTTCCAGTATTTGCCGCCATAATCAACCTAAAAGCGAAAGCGGCCGCAACGTAAGGTTGCGGCCGCTCCACGTTTTGCGATGGAAGATCAGTCCATGGCTTTGAAGTTGAACTCTCCGCCTTCCTTGATCCCCGACGGCCAGCGCGAGGTGACCGTCTTGGTCCGGGTGTAGAATTTGAAGCTGTCTGGCCCATGCTGGTTCAGGTCGCCGAACATGGATTTCTTCCAGCCGCCGAAGGTGTGATAGGCCAGCGGGACCGGGATCGGAACGTTGATCCCGACCATGCCGATGTTGACGCGGGACGCGAAATCGCGGGCGGTGTCGCCATCGCGGGTAAAGATCGCGGTGCCGTTGCCGTATTCGTGGTCCATCGCCATCTTCAGCGCGTCTTCATAGGTCTTGGCGCGGACGGTCGACAGGACCGGCCCAAAGATTTCCTGTTTGTAGATGTCCATGTCGGTGGTGACATGGTCGAACAGGTGCGGCCCGACAAAGAACCCGTCTTCGTAGCCCTGAAGTTTGAAGTCGCGATTGTCGACAACAAGGGTTGCACCCTGTTCCACGCCCGAATTGATCAGTCCAAGGATACGTTCCTTCGACGCGGCGGTCACGACCGGACCCATGTCCACATCGTTTCCTGCGGTATAGGGGCCGACCTTCAGCGCCTCGATCCGGGGCACCAGTTTTTCGATCAGCCGGTCAGCGGTTTCATCGCCCACGGGCACAGCGACCGAAATGGCCATGCAGCGTTCGCCCGCCGCGCCATAGCCCGCGCCGATCAGCGCGTCGGCGGCCTGATCCATGTCCGCGTCGGGCATGACGATCATGTGGTTCTTGGCGCCGCCAAAGCACTGGGCGCGTTTGCCGGTCGCGGTTGCGCGGCTGTAGATATATTGTGCGATCGGGGTGGAGCCGACGAAGGACACTCCCTGAATGATGTCGCTGTCAAGGATGGTGTCCACCGCTTCCTTGTCGCCGTTGACGACCTGGAAGCAGCCTTCGGGCAGCCCGGCCTCGACAAACAGTTCGGCCAGCATCATCGGGACCGAAGGGTCACGCTCGGACGGTTTCAGGACCACGGCATTGCCGCAGGCCAGCGCCGGGCCGACGTGCCACAGCGGCATCATGGCCGGGAAGTTGAAGGGCATGATCGACCCGACCACGCCCAGCGGCTGGCGCATGGAATACATGTCGATGCCGGGGCCGGCGCTGTCGGTGAACTCGCCTTTCAGCATCTGCGGCGCGCCGATGCAATATTCGATCACTTCCAGCCCGCGCTGAAGGTCGCCCTTGGCGTCGGGGATGGTCTTGCCATGTTCGCTGGACAGAACTTCGGCCAGCTTGTCCATGTCGCGGTTCATCAGCGCGACCATCTTCATCATCACGCGGGCGCGTTTCTGCGGGTTGGTCGCGCCCCAGGCGACCTGAGCCGCCGCCGCGCGGGCGATGATGTCATTGGTTTCGGCGGCGCTGGCCATGGCGCATTGCGCCTGCACTTCGCCCGTGGCCGGGTTGAAGACGTCCGCCGTCCGGCCCGAGGTGCCGCTGACGACCTTACCGTCGATGAAATGTCCGATCTCACGCATCGGTATCCTCCCATTGGGTGCGCCCGCGCGGGATGGCGGGCGATGAAAACTGCGCTCTTTATAGCCTTGCAAATTTCCCGGTAGAAGCGCTAGGTTTTCAAAACGGTCTTGCGTTATTGCAAAATGAGGGTGCATGCCGAATTGGGACGATCTGAAGGTGTTTCTTGCGGTTGCGCGGGCCGAAAGCCTGTCGTCGGCAGCGCCGGTTCTGAAGATGGACCCGGCCACGGTCAGCCGCCGGATCGCCCGGCTGGAGGATGACCTTGGCGCGGCGCTGTTCCTGAAATCGCCGCAGGGCTACGCATTGACCGATTTGGGCGAACGGATGCGGGACCGCGCGGCCGAGGCCGAGGAAACCATGAAACTGGCCTTCGATGAAGGTCAGAAGACGACCGAGGGCCTGACCGGCCAGATCCGCATCGGCGCCCCGGATGGCAGCGCGAATTACATCCTGCCGCAGGTCTGCGCCGCGATCCAGAAAGACAATCCGGGGCTGGAAATCCAGATCCTTGCCCTGCCGCGCGTCATCAACCTGTCCCGGCGCGAGGCGGACATGGCCATCACCGTCAGCCCGCCCGAGGCCGGGCGGCTGACCGTGCAGAAACTGACCGACTATCACCTGCATCTGGCCGCCCACGCCGATATTGCCGTCAATATCCGGACCATGGCGGACCTGAAGGGCGTGCCGACGGTCGGCTATATCCCCGACATGATTTTTGACCGGGAACTCGACTATCTGGGCGACCTTGGGGCAGGGGGCGTGCAGATGGCATCGAATTCGGTTGCGGTGCAGGCGATGATGTTGCGGGCAGGCGGCGGTGTCGGGTTCATCCATGATTTCATCATGCCGGTGGCGACGGAATTGCGCTTTGTCCTGACGGAGGATGTTGCCCTGACGCGGTCCTTCTACCTTGTCCGGCATGCCGCCGACCGGCGCAACGACCGGCTGAACCGGTTCGCGACCGCACTGGCCACCGGCGTCCGGGCCGAGGTCGCCCGGCTGGAGGCCCACGCCTTCGACCCAGAGGGCCGTGATCATTTGAATGCTTGACAGGATGGGCCGGACGGGGGGACGCTGGACCCATAACGAAGGTCAAGGAGCCCCATCATGCTTGTTCAGCAAATCCTGAAAGCGAAAGCCAATGCCGGAATTTTGTCTGTCACCCCCGACAGTTCGGTGCAGGACGCGCTGAAGGTGATGTCGGACAACCGGGTCGGGACCGTGGTGGTGTCCAAGGACGGCAAGAGCCTTGATGGCATCCTGTCGGAACGTGACGTGGTGCGCGAGGTGGGCAAGCGCGGCGCCCCGGTTCTGGAGGAGCCTGTCAGCGGTATCATGACCGCCAAGATCATCACCGCGACGGAAGACCAGACCGCGCTGGCGATTCTGCGGGTCATGACCGAGAAGCGGTTCCGCCATATGCCGGTGATGCGCGACGGCGAAATGGTCGGCCTGATTTCCATCGGTGACGTGGTCAAGGGACGGCTGGAAGAGCTGGCGATGGAGCGCAATGCCCTTGAAGGAATGATCATGGGTCACTGACCGCGCGTCAGCGCAGGCCAATGCCGCACTTGCAAAAGAGCGCGCAATAATGTTGCGTGCGCATCAGCACCGCGTCGCTGAAAGGAAGATCATGCGTATTGGCCTGTACCCCGGCACATTCGACCCGATCACGCTGGGCCATATCGACATCGTCCGGCGGGCCTGTTCGCTGGTGGATCGGCTGGTGATCGGCGTGGCGATCAACCGCGACAAGGGGCCGTTGTTCAATCTGGAAGAAAGGGTGGCCTTCATCGAGCAAGAGGTCGTGCCCATCGGGGCCGAAGTTGGATGCGAGATCGTCGTGCACCCTTTCGAAAACCTGCTGATTGACTGCGCCAATGATGTTGGTGCGTCGGTCATTATCCGCGGTCTGCGGGCCGTGGCCGATTTCGAATATGAATATCAGATGGTTGGCATGAACCGGGCGCTCGATTCATCCATCGAAACCGTGTTCCTGATGGCCGAAGCCCGGCATCAGGCGATTGCCTCGAAACTGGTCAAGGAGATCGCCCGGCTTGGCGGGGACGTGTCGAAATTCGTCACCCCGGCCGTGCGCGAGGCGTTGATTTCCCGCCTTCGGTGAAAGTGGGATCTTGAAAAGAAAGAAGGCCACCAATCGCTTGGCGGCCTTTCTTCATGTTTCGTGATCAGGTCAGATCAGCTTTCCCATGGCGACGGCGGTGTCGCTCATCCGGTTGGAGAAGCCCCATTCGTTGTCATACCACGTCAGGATGCGGACCATGTTGCCGTCCAGAACCTTGGTTTGATCCAGATGGAAGACCGAGGAATGCGGGTCGTGGTTGAAATCCGAGCTGACCAGCGGTTCATCGGTATAGCCAAGAATGCCCTTCAGCGGGCCGTCGGCGGCGGCGATGATCGCGGCGTTCACCTCTTCCACGGTTGTGGCGCGGGCGGCTTCGAACGTCAGGTCGACGACCGACACGTTCGGGGTGGGGACGCGGATCGCCACGCCGTCCAGTTTGCCGTTAAGTTCCGGCAGCACCAGACCCACGGCCTTGGCCGCACCGGTCGAGGTCGGGATCATCGACAGGGCGGCGGCGCGGGCGCGGTACAGATCCTTGTGCATCGTGTCCAGCGTCGGCTGGTCGCCGGTGTAGCTGTGGATCGTGGTCATGAAGCCCTTGGTGATGCCGATGGCATCGTTCAGCACCTTGGCCACCGGCGACAGGCAGTTGGTGGTGCAGGAGGCGTTCGACACGACGACATCGTCGCTCGTCAGCGTGTCGTGGTTCACGCCGTAGACGATGGTCTTGTCCGCGTCCTTGCCGGGGGCAGAGATCAGAACCCGGCTGGCGCCGTTTTCAAGGTGCGCCTGACAGGCTTCCTTGGAGGTAAAGATTCCGGTGCATTCCATGACGATGTCGACATGGGCCCAGGGCAGGTCGGCGGGGTTGCGGATGGCCGTCACCGCGATCGGACCACGGCCCACGTCGATGGTGGTTTCAGTTGTCGTGACCTTCGCCGGAAATTTCCCGTGCACGCTGTCGTAGCGCAGCAGGTGGGCGTTGGTCTCGACCGGACCCAGATCGTTGATCGCGACCACTTCGATATCGGTGCGGCCCGATTCAATGATAGCGCGCAGCACGTTCCGCCCGATGCGTCCAAATCCATTGATGGCAACCTTGACGGCCATGTCGGTCTCCTTTCCGGGAGGTGATGTCGGATGTTGGCGCTAACATTGCGATTTAAGCGGAAAGGTCAACCGCCTTTATCGGGCATACGGGCCAGATCGGCGGGGATCAGCGCCAGAATTTCAGATATTCGATCAGGGAAACGCCCCAACGGGCAAATTGCAGGCCGATTTCGGCCCCGCTGCGGTGGTCGATAAAGATCGCCACAATCAGCAAGACGAAAAGGATCAGGGCAAGACGAGTGGTCATGCGTCGGTTCTAGCGCGGTGATGTCTGCGCCGATAGCCCTACAGTTGGGTCGGGGTCAGAGCGATAGTCCATCAGATCGTCCAGCAACAGCGCCAGCAGTTCGCCGCGATTGCTGGCCCCGGCCTTGCGATAGATCGCATTGAGGTGCGATTTGATCGTGCCCTCGGCCGATCCGCGCAGACGGGCGATATCGGCAATCGACAGGCCCTTGATCGTGAAATGGGCCACATCCCGTTCCGACGGCGTCAGCCCCCAGCGGTCAAGATGCGCCTCGATCACCTCGTGCAGCGCCTTGGAGGCCTGCGACACCTGCCGTTCAAGATGGGCCGTGCGTTGCAGCATCCCTGACAGAACCCGAATTTCGAACAGGATGCCTGCGATCAGGGCAACCACTGCGATGAATTCGATGCCGAAGTGGCTGGTGAAGAACCCAGCCAGCCCCATTTCAAACCCATCCGCGACCACGTCGAACAGGAAGAAAGCGGCGCAAAGGGCCTGCGCCACGATCAGGAGCGAAACAAACAGGGGCCTGTCGAAAATCGGGGTTTTCATTCCGCAATCGTAGCATTGGCCGGAACGGACTTGACACCTGTTATCATCGCCTGAGGCAAATTGACACCGGTGCGGCGGCTTTCCCAGATGACGGCGACGACATGCGCCACGACCGAGATTTCGGCCCAGGTGACAAAGACCTCGTGGGTTTCTTCGACCCATTCGATCCCGAAATACGCGTTGGTGGTCATCATATAGCCGGTCGCTCCGATCACCAGCATGGCAGCCAGAAGGTTCAGGATCATCAACGCACCAAGGGGCGTATGCCCAAGGTGAACCCGGGTGCGCCCTGTCGCCATGTCCCCCATTTGCCCGACAACCCCGGCGCGGGTTGGCCAGAAGCTCGAGAAGCGGGCAAAGCGAGGTCCGACCAATCCCCACAGGATCCGGGCGCCGACCAGCCCCACGACGATGTATCCAAGGGTTTCGTGAAGGTCCTTTTCGGGATTCGTGAACAGGGCGTTGGCCGCGAAACACACGACAACGGTCCAGTGAAAGACCCGGACGAACGGATCCCAGATGCGGTATTTGGTCATGACTTCTGTCCTTTCAGATGGCAGGCCGGGCCGGGGCGGGCCCGACCCGGTTTCCCCGATCAATCGTTGTCCGCGCGGTCGACGATGTTGAAGTCGGCATCGAGGAACAGTTCGAACTGTTCACCATCCTTGAGGGCATAGACCTCGAAGTAACCATCTTCGGTCTTGATCTGGCGGACTTCATAGCCGTCGGCGACCATCAGTTCGGTGATCTGGGTGCGGATTTCGTCGGTCAGAACCGGCTCAGCGCCCGAGGCAAGGGCAAAGTTGGCAGGCACGATCAGGGCGAGGGCGAGGATAAGTTTCTTCATTGCGTTGGTCCTTTTTCACGATGTGCGGGCACCGGATTGGTGCACCGTCGGGACCAAGGATTTGCGTCGTCACACCGACAGACCATTCGTCCAAGGTTTAGGCCGGGCGGGGCATCACGACGGTTTAGGGGCCTCAAACCCAGGTTCAGAGAAAAACCGCCGAAGCAGCTGACCTTCTGGTATGGCTCGGCTCGGCGTGCGTTGTTTCGGCGGCATTGTGCCGCTGGCAGCGCCGCACAGTGTGACGCCGTCAAAATGAAAACTCCTGCCGCGGGGAACCGGGGCAGGAGCCTATTGCATAGGTTTAGGCGAAAGTCGCGAGATATTACGCGCCAAGACGTCCCATATGGGCGGCGACGTCGGCCATCCGGGCCGAGAAGCCCCATTCGTTATCGTACCATGCCAGCACCCGGACCAGCCGCTTGCCCGAGACTTTGGTCTGGTCGGGGGCGAAGATGGAAGATTGGGTGGTGTGGTTGAAGTCGATCGACACTTTCGGCTCCGGGTCATAGGCCATGACCATGCCCATGTAGCCCGATGCGGCCTCGCGCACGATTTCGTTCACGTCATTCACGGTCACGTCCTTGCCCGCGACAAAGGTCAGGTCCACGGCGCTGACGTTCGGGGTGGGGACGCGCATGGCGGTGCCGTCCAGTTTGCCCGCAAGTTCCGGCAGAACCTCGCCCAGGGCCTTTGCGGCCCCGGTGGAGGTGGGGATCATCGCCATGGCGGCGGCGCGGGCGCGGTACAGGTCGCTGTGGCGGCGGTCCAGCGTCGGCTGGTCGCCGGTGTAGCTGTGAATGGTGGTCATCAGCCCGCTTTCGATGCCGATGGCGTCGTTCAGCACCTTCGCCAGCGGGGCAAGGCAGTTGGTGGTGCAGGACCCGTTCGACACCATCCCGTCTTCGGGCAGGAGATCACGGTGGTTGACGCCGTAGACGACGGTGCGGCCCACGTTCTTGGCCGGGGCCGAGATCAGCACCTTTTTCGCGCCGCGATCCAGGTGGACCTTCGATTTGTTACCGTCGTTGAATTTGCCGGTGCATTCCAGAACCACGTCGACCCCGGACCAGTCCAGTTCCTCGGGGTTGTAGGTGGACATCACCTCGATCGGGCCGCGGCCAAGGTCCATCGTGTTGCCGTTGACCCGGACATCGCCGCCGAACCGGCCGTGCACGCTGTCGTAGCGCAGCAGGTGGGCGTTGGTCTCGATCGGGCCGGTGGCGTTGATCTTGACCACTTGCACATCATTGCGGGCGCTTTCCGCAATATGGGCGAGGGTGCAGCGTCCGATGCGGCCGAAGCCATTGATGCCGACGGTGACGGTCATTGGGGGCGTCCTTTCGAGCATGCCTTAGGTTGGGGCCTCGTTAGTCGGTCATGCCGCATGTGCAAAGAATAAAATTCAATCCTGCCAATATGTTAACGGTAACAGGTCCAATCGGTCACAGGTGTGCGCTAACGGTTAGCGCGAACATGCGCACAAAGAGTTTGGGCTTGCGTCAGGGGTGAGTCGCGTTAGGAAAGGTGACGGTAGAGGTATGAGGGGCAGGACATGAGCGGACTTCTGGCGCTTCTGGACGATGTGGCGGCAATTGCAAAGGTTGCGGCGGCGAGCGTGGATGACGTGGCCGGAATGGCGGCCAAGGCGGGGTCCAAGGTGGCTGGTGTCGTCATTGATGATGCTGCCGTGACCCCGAAATATGTCCACGGCTTCGATGCCAAGCGTGAACTGCCGATCATCTGGCGCATCACCAAGGGGTCGCTGTTCAACAAACTGGTGATTCTGTTGCCGCTGGCTCTGATCCTGAACGCCTTCGCGCCTTGGATGGTGATGCCGCTGTTGATGTTGGGCGGGGCCTACCTGTGTTTCGAAGGCGCCGAGAAGGTGTTTCATTGGCTGTTCCCCCATGGCGACGCCCATGTTGAGGCGGACCTTGACGTCAAGGACCCGGCCCATCTGGAAGAAGAACGGGTAAAGGGCGCGATCAAGACCGATTTCATCCTCTCGGCCGAGATCATGACCATCACCCTGTCGGCAATCGAGGCGGATGGCTTCTGGATGGAGGCGGCGACGCTGGCTGTCGTGGCCGTGGCGATCACGTTGGTCGTTTACGGGTCGGTCGCGCTGATCGTGAAGATGGACGACATCGGCCTTTATACCGCCGCGACCGCCCGCACCCGGTTCGGCCAGAACCTTGGCCGGGGGCTGGTCAAGGCGATGCCGCGCCTGATGAAGGTCCTGTCCATCGTCGGCACGGTGGCGATGCTGTGGGTCGGTGGGTCGATCATCGTGCATGGGCTGGAAGTGACCCACCTCTGGGCGTGGCCCTATGAAACGATCCACCATTGGGCCGAGGTGGCGGCGCATGGCGTGTCCGCATCCTGGCAGGGGTTCGCCTCATGGGCGGTGACAGCCTTCAGCGACGGGGTGATCGGATTGGCGCTAGGCCTTTTGCTGATCCCGGTGGTGACCCGTGTGATCGGGCCCGTCATGGCGCGGTTCAGCGGGAAACCCGCCGCGCATTAGAGCGCGTGACGAAGGACCTGATGGAACAGGCATGATGCAACGCAATGAAATCTATCATTTCAGGCAGATCTAGGTGATTCAGGTTTTCCTAGGACGTCCTAGTTCCGCGCCATCAACGAATTGACGGTATAGACCTGCGCGACATTGCCCTCTTCCACGGGGCGCCAGATCGGGTCGCGGTAGACGCAGCCCAGCCCGCAGACCTGCCGGGCTGTCCTTGTGGCATAGTCGACGTGCCAGATCCGCCCGCCGGGGGTCGAGATATAGCCATCCATCCCGAAATCGAAATCGCTTTCAAGGTCCGCGACAGACGGAACTTCATTATCATAGGCGATCGAGAATGACCCATGTGTGTGGTAGCTGGCAAAGATGCGCGGATCGTCCGGGATGGAATAGTCGCAGCTGGCGAAGGTGCCGCGCACCGGCGGGGACGCGGCAAAGCTGCCGTCGGGGTTCACGATGAAGTAGCCGCAATATTCCCGCTGGTCGCGGATCGACACCCACTGCAATTCGTCAAGAAACGACCGGGCAAAGGCGGCGGCGGCCGCTTCGGGCGGGTTCGGAACGGGGATACGGCGTTGTGGCTGAAACTGTCCGCCGGTCGGGCGGTTCTCAACGATTTCGCCTTTCGGGGAAATCGGTGCTGGTCCGCCAACTGTGTTGGCATCGCATGCCGCAAGGGCAAAGGCGGAAAGCGCGGTTAGGGCTAAGGTCCGGATCATCGCGCTTTCCTTTGTTCAGGTTCAGCCCAGCAGGGCCTTGGCCTTGTTGACGGTCGCATCGGCGGTGATGCCGAACTTTTCATAAAGAACGGTATCGGGGGCAGAGGCGCCAAAGCCCTCCATCCCGATGAAACCGGCCTTGGCCTCGCGCCCGCGTTCCCCGAGCAAGAGCGCATCCCAGCCCTGACGCACGCCCGCCTCGATGGCGACGCGGACCGGCCCGGCGGGCAGCACCTTGCGGCGATATGCTTCGTCCTGCGCGGCGAAGAGTTCCATGCAGGGGACAGAGACAACACGGGTGCCGATGCCATGGGCCTCGAGCGCCTCGCGTGCCTTGAGCGCGATGCTGACCTCGGAGCCGGTGGCCATCAGGATCACCTGACGCTTGCCGGTGGCTTCGGCCAGAACATAGGCACCGCGCGACACGAGGTTCTGCGACTTGTATTCGGTCCGCACGGTCGGCAGGTTTTGCCGCGACAGGGCCAGAACCGTCGGGGTCGAGGTCTGGGTCATCGCGATTTCCCAGGCTTCGGCGGTCTCAGCCGTATCGGCGGGCCGGATCACCAGCGTGTTCGGCGTGGCGCGCAGCATGGCCAGATGTTCCACCGGCTGGTGGGTCGGGCCGTCTTCACCAAGGCCGATGCTGTCATGGGTCATGACATAGGTGACAGGAACCCCCATCAGGGCCGACAGGCGCATCGAGCCACGGGCGTAGTCGGTGAAGCACATGAACGTCCCGCCGTAGGGACGGGTGCCGCCGTGCAGCGCCATGCCGTTCATCGCCGCGGCCATCCCGTGTTCGCGGATGCCGTAATAGACATAGCGGCCCTTGCGGTCGGTCGGGTGGAAGACGCCCATATCCGCGGTCTTGGTGTTGTTGGACCCGGTCAGGTCCGCCGACCCGCCAATGGTTTCCTTCATCACCGGGTTGATCACCGCCAGCGCCATTTCCGACGACTTGCGGGTCGCGACCTTGGGCTGCTCCTCGGCGACCTGTTTTTTCAGGCTGCGCACGACCGAGGCCAGCTTCTTCGGGGCCTCAGCGGCGTAGGCGCGGTTGAATTCTGCCTGACGGCTAAGCGACAGGGTCTGGAATTCCGCTTCCCATGCGGCGCGGGCACCGGCGCCACGGGCACCCATGGCTTCCCAGCCGGCCTTGACCTCTGCCGGGATCTCGAACGGGCCGTAGGGCCAGCCATAGGCCTCTTTCGCGGCCTTCAGCTGGGCCGCATCGGTCAGGGCGCCGTGCCCCTTGGATGTGTCCTGAGCGGCGTGGCCAAGGGCGATGTGGGTCTTGCAGGCAATCATCGACGGACGCGGATCGGCCTTGGCGGCGGTGATCGCGGCGTCAATATCTTCGGGGTCGTGGCCGTCGATTTCCTGAACATGCCAGCCGGACGCCTTGAAGCGGGCGACCTGATCGGTCTTGTCGGAAATGTCGACGGTGCCGTCGATGGTAATGTTGTTGTTGTCCCAGAAGACGATCAGGTGGTCGAGTTCCTGCATCCCGGCAAGGCCGATGGCTTCCTGGCTCACGCCTTCCATCAGACAGCCGTCCCCGGCCATGACATAGGTGTAGTGATCGACGATCTTCTTGCCGTAGCGGGCGCGCTGGTTGGCCTCGGCGATGGCGAAACCGACCGAATTGGCGATGCCCTGACCCAGCGGGCCGGTGGTGGTTTCGATGCCGCGGGCGTGGCCGTATTCCGGATGGCCGGCCGTCTTGGCGCCCCACTGGCGGAAGTTCTTGATCTCGTCGAGCGTGATGTCTTCGTAGCCGGTCAGATAGAGCAGCGAATAGAGCAGCATGGACCCGTGGCCGGCGGACAGGATGAACCGGTCACGATCCGGCCAGTTCGGGGCCTTGGGATCAAAGCGCAGGTGCTTTTCGAACAGAACCGTCGCCACATCGGCCATGCCCATCGGCATGCCGGAGTGGCCAGAGTTTGCGGCGGCCACGGCATCAAGCGTGAGCGTCCGGATGGCGGCGGCTTTCATCCAATGATCGGGGTGCGCGGTGCGCAGGGTGGCAATATCCACGGGCTGTTCCTCTGCTGGATCGCAAAATGTCGAAAGCGTCATAGCAGGCAAGGGCGCAAGATCAAGCCGCAGAGGGCTGCCCTGATGCCGCAATGGGCGAATATGCCGGGATATTTGCGGGGCTGGGGGGGATCGCATAGGCTTTTCAAAAGCGGTTCGATTCGGCCCTGTCGACGCTGGGCGATGTGGGCCGACGATAAACGGGCATCAAGGACAGGCAGATGAGCGAGATTTCAGATTTCGAAAGCAGGATTGCCGCGGCGCTTGACCGGATCCGATACAGTGCAGAGCGGCTGACGCGGCCAGTCCAGACGGAGCATGCGGAGCCCGCCGATCACTGGCCCCAAGACCCGCAAGACGCGGACCCCGTCGCCGCGCCCGTCGCGGCCGGGCCGGACCCACGCGTGGCCGAGCTTGAGAAGAAGCTGGAGGAAGAGAGGCTTGCCAATGCGCAGCTGGAAGAACGGGTTCAGGCCCTGAAAGCGCGGCAGGACGGGCGGGTGGCCGAACTTGAGGCCGCGGCCGAAGGCAACCTTGCCAAGCTGGCCCGGTTCGAAAAGGACATCAACCGCCTGCGCGAGGTGAACGCAGAGTTGCGCGCCAACAATGGCCGCCTGCGCGAGGCGCTGGAGGACGGGATCACCGAGCCGGAGTTGATCAACCGCGCCATGGCCGCCGAACTGGAGGCGCTGCGCGCGCTTCGGCAGGCAGACGCCACCGAAGTGGACGCCGTGCTGGATGAACTTCGGCCGCTGATAGAGGGGGCAAGCTGATGCCGCACGTGGAAATCAGGATCGGGGGCCGCAGTTTCGAGGTGGCCTGCCAAGAGGGCGAAGAGCAATTCCTGCACGCCGCCGCCGCCATGCTGGACACCGAGGCCGCCGCCCTGTCTTCGCAAATTGGGCGGATGCCGGAATCGCGGATGCTGCTGATGGCGGGGCTGATGCTGGCCGACAAGACCGCCGGGTTGGAAGACAAACTGCGCGAGGCAGAGGCCCGCGCGGCGGAGGCCATGGCCGAGGCGACCCGGCTCCGTGACAATCCGCAGAAGGTCGAGGTGCCAGTGGTGCCCGCGTCTCTAACCGAAACGCTGGCCGAACTGGCCGCGCGGGCGGAATCCCTTGCGGACGAGATCGAGGAACGGGTCGAAGGCTGAGGGCCCGGATCGACTGTCCATAAACGAAAACGGGGGGCCAAAGCCCCCCGAATAACTTACCGTTTCAGCGCTTGATTTACTGGTTGGCCGCGCGGATCTGGTCGGCCTTTTCCTTGTCGAAGGCGACGCCGTTCTGTTCGAACAGTTGGTCTAGCTCGCCCGAGAGGGTCATTTCGGTGACAATATCGCAGCCGCCGACGAATTCGCCCTTTACGTAAAGCTGCGGGATCGTCGGCCAGTCGGAATAATCCTTGATCCCCTGACGGATGCCTTCGTCGGCCAGAACGTTCACGTCCTTATATTCGACCCCCATGAAATTCAGCACGCCCGCCACGCGGGACGAGAACCCGCATTGCGGCATGGAGGCGGTGCCCTTCATGAACAGCACAACATCGTTGCCGGTCACGGTTTCCTTGATCTGGTCTTCAGCGCTCATGACTATTCCTGTGACTTTCGAGTTTGGCCATTTACTCGATCCAGAACGGAGTCCGACCAAGACGGATGGCGTTTCGGGGTGAATGCAGAGCTGTTATGTCTTGTGGCATTCTTGCCCATATCTGAACGGCGCGCCCCATTGAGCTCTTCCAGCCTTCTGGCATGTCTCAATTCCTGATTGACGCTCTGAAGATCAGTGGCTTCCATGCCCAGCTCTTTCTTGATTTCTTCATCGTGAATAGGCGAACCGTTCAGGACGCGGCTCAACAAAGCAAACGGCCCCAAGCCTGTTTTCAGCACGAGGATGACAATGATAGCAATACCGACAAATGCCACCGGCAAGAGAGGCGAGATTGATGTCATTCGGGGGCTTTGGTGGTCAAGGCCAGCGCGTGCAATTCGCCGTTGGACCCGTCCATCTTGCCCTTGAGCGCGGCATAGACCGCGCGTTGCTGCTGCACCCGGTTCATCCCGCGAAAGCCCTCGTCGACCACAAGTGCCGCGAAATGCGCCCCGTCGTCGCCCTGCACGGTGATCTGTGCATCGGGGAAACTTTCGCGGATCAGGTGTTCGATCTCTTCGGCGGTAATGGCCATCGTGGTGCTCTCCTCGTCTTCTTCCCAGATGTAGAGCGGGGCAGGAGGGGCCGCAAGGGGGCGGCCCCGGTTGCCTAGCCGAAGGCGGCTTCAAAACTGCCGCGGAAGATGGCGGACAACTCGTCCAACGTGGCCTCGCTGCTGCCGAAACGCACCCTATCGCCGCCAAAGCTGCCAACCGTGGCAATTGTCACGCCCGCGGCGCCGGCCTCGGTCATCAGGGCTTCGGCCTTGTCGAAGGAACAGGCGATCAGGTAGCGGGCCTGATCCTCGCCAAACAGGGTCGGGGTGTCATCGGCGTCCACCGTCACGCCGACACCTGCGGCCTCTGCCATTTCGAAGGCGGCCAGCGCCAGCCCGCCGTCGGCGATATCGGAACAGGCGTCGATCAGCGCGTGGTTGGCGCGGATGAAATCCCCATGCTTGCGTTCGGCGTTCAGGTCCACATGGGGCGCGTCACCGTCTTCGCGGTTGAAGACCTCTGCCAGAAGGGCGGATTGGCCAAGGTGACCCTTGGTTTCACCGATCATCAACAGAACATGCCCGTCCCGCGCGGTCCCGGCGATCAGTTCCTCGGGGGAGGAGATCAGGCCGACGGCACAAATCGTCGGGGTCGGCAGGATGCCTTGCCCGTCGGTTTCGTTGTACAGCGACACGTTGCCCGACACGATCGGGGTGTCCAGCGCAAGGCAGGCCTCGCCAATGCCGCGCAGCGCGCCGACGAACTGGCCCATGATCTCGGGCTTTTCGGGGTTGCCGAAGTTCAGGTTGTCGGTGGTGGCCAAGGGTTTGGCCCCGACCGCGCAAAGGTTGCGGAAGGCTTCGGCCACGGCCTGTTTCCCGCCCTCGACCGGGTTTGCCTTGACATAGCGCGGGGTCACGTCCGACGTGAAGGCGAGCGATTTCTGGGTGCCGTGCACCCGCACGACGCCCGCGCCAAGGCCCGGCGCCTGCGTGGTGTCACCCATCACGCGGCTGTCGTATTGTTCATAGACCCACTGCTTCGACGCATAGTTGGGCGAGGCGATCAGCGCCTTCAGCCCGTCGATCGGGTCGACACCCGGCACGTCGTCCATGTCGGCGTTGACCACGGGTTCGTTCCACGGCCGGTCGTATTCCGGGGCTGAGCCGGCCAGACGGGCCAGCGGCAGGTCGGCCATGCATTCACCCTTGTGAATGATAAGGAACCGGTCTTCGGGGATGGTTTCGCCGACGATGGCAAAATCGAGGTCCCATTTTTCGAACACCGCGCGCGCCTCGGCCTCTTTTTCCGGGCGCAGCACCATCAGCATCCGTTCTTGGGATTCCGAAAGCATCATTTCATAGGCGGTCATGCCCTCTTCGCGCTGCGGCACGTTGTCGAGGTCGAGCCGGATGCCCAAGCCCCCCTTGTCGCCCATTTCAACGGCAGAGCAGGTCAGCCCCGCCGCGCCCATGTCCTGAATCGAGATCACGGCACCGGTCTGCATCAGTTCCAGCGTCGCCTCCATCAGGCGCTTTTCGGTGAAGGGGTCGCCGACCTGAACGGTGGGGCGCTTTTCTTCGATTGTGTCGTCAAATTCGGCGCTGGCCATGGTTGCGCCGCCAACCCCGTCGCGCCCGGTCTTGGCGCCAAGGTAGACCACGGGCATCCCCACGCCAGAGGCGGCGGAGTAGAAGATCTTGTCGGCGTCGGCCAGACCGGCGGCAAAGGCGTTCACAAGGCAGTTGCCGTTATAGGCCGGGTGGAACCGGACCTCGCCCCCGATGGTCGGGACGCCAAAGCAGTTGCCATAGCCGCCCACGCCTTCGACGACGCCATGCACCAACTGGCGGGTCTTGGGGTGGTCCTTTTCCCCGAACGAGAGAGAGTTCATCGCCGCAATCGGCCGCGCGCCCATGGTGAACACGTCGCGTAGGATACCGCCAACGCCCGTCGCCGCGCCCTGATAGGGTTCGATGTAGGAGGGGTGGTTGTGGCTTTCCATCTTGAAGACCACGGCCTGCCCGTCACCGATATCCACGACGCCCGCGTTTTCGCCGGGGCCGCAGATGACCTGCGGGCCTTCGGTGGGCAGGGTGCGCAACCATTTCTTGGATGACTTGTAGGAACAATGTTCGTTCCACATCGCCGAAAAGATGCCAAGCTCGGTAAAGGTCGGTTCCCGGTTCAGGATGCGCAGGATCTCGTCGTATTCGTCGGGCTTGAGCCCGTGTGCGGCGATAAGATCAGCGGTGATCTGCGGTTCCTGCATGATGGTCCCCCGGGGCTGTGCTGGAATTGGCGCCCTAATAGGGCAAGCGGGCCAAGGGGGGAAGAGCCGTGGCGCCGCACCAGCGCGTTTTTTCACCGTGCACAAGGCTTTGGCACAAAAAAAATTGCCGGGCACAAGGCCCGGCAAGTCCAACAGGGAGGTATGAAGTTGATGAGCGTTTCAGCATCATCGGCTTCGAGATTGCAGATAGGGTCGCTTCGGTAGGCAATCAAGGAAAAAACGGCCACAAAACGACATGCCCGATATGCACCGATTGCATAGCTCGGCGTCAGGTCTCTTCGGCCAGGACCCGCATCCGGCGGCGATGGGCGAAAATTTCATCCTGCACGAAGTCGCGGAAGGCCGAGACCCGCTTCGACTGGCGCAGCTCTTCGGGGTAGGCAAGAAACACGGGGACCTCGCCGGATTCCACGTCAGGCAGGACCCGGATCAGGTTCGGGAAATCCTCGGTCAGGTAATCGGGCAGCACGCCGACACCGACATTCGCCAGAATGGCCTGTAGCGCGCCGAAGTAGTTGTTCACGGTCAGCAGGCTTTGCGGTTCGAAGGTCAGAAGGTGCTGGACCAAGGTCGACCCGGCAGACACCTGGAACGAATTGGGTGACTGGCAAATCAGCCGGTGGTTCGGCATGTCCGACAGGGACTCAATGGGTTTGTGGGTATCGAGATAGTCCTGCGACGCGTAAAGGCGCATCCGAACGCTCATCAGTTTTTTGCGGATCAGGTCGGCCTGGCTGGGCTCTTTCATACGGATTGCCACGTCCGCCTCGCGCATGGGCAGATCCAGCACCCGTTCTTCCAGCATCAGGTCGATCTTCAGGTCGGGATACATTTCATACAGCTTGTGCAGACGCGGGGCGAGCCAGAGCGTGCCGAAGCCCGTCGTCGTGGTAACCTTCAATTCGCCGAAAACTTCTTCTTCGCTGTCGCGGATGCGGGCCGCTGCGGCGTCCAGCCGTTTCAGCATGGATTTCGTCGCGTCGAACAGAAGTTCGCCCTGTTCCGTCAGAATCAGGCCCCGCGCATGGCGGTGAAACAGAGTGGTGTTCAGCGACTCTTCCAACGCGCGGATTTGACGGGACACGGCGGATTGGCTCAGGTGCAGCGTATCGCCCGCATGGGTCAGACTGCCCGCATCGGCCACCGCGTGAAATATTCTTAGCTTGTCCCAGTCCATGACGTTTCCCTGTTGTCGCCGTTACCGCTCGCGAAGTTTCATCTGTTACTTTGGCTAACATGCCTCATGCAACTATATGTGTCAGGTGTTTATCGGGAAAAGAGGGCGGAAAATCCCCTTGGTAGGTCAGCAATTTTGACCTATAATGGGGCAGGACCACAGACCGTCAGGGAGGACGCCATGACCCGGGCTGAAATCAGTCTTCACGACAAATACGATCTGGAAAAGCGGCAGGTGCTGCTGAACGGGACGCAGGCGCTGGTCCGGCTGATGCTGATGCAGAAGGCGCGGGATGCGCGGGCCGGGGCGAATACGGCGGGCTATGTGACGGGCTATCGCGGCTCGCCCCTTGGGGCGGTGGATTTGCAGATGGCCAAGGCGAAGGCCGATCTCGATGCCGCTCAGATCACCTTTCAGCCGGGTTTGAACGAAGACCTTGCCGCAACCGCGCTCTGGGGGACGCAGCAGGCGGAATTGCGGGGCGAGGGCAAATACGACGGCGTGTTCGGCCTGTGGTATGGCAAGGGGCCGGGCGTTGACCGGTCGGGCGACGTGATGAAACACGCCAATATGGCGGGCACCTCGCCGTTGGGCGGGGTCATCATGGCGATGGGGGACGACCACACCGGCGAAAGCTCGACCGTCTGCCATCAGTCCGATTGGGCCATGGTCGATGCCTATATGCCGGTTCTGTCCCCCGCCGGGGTTCAGGAAATCCTTGATTACGGCCTCTATGGCTATGCCTTGTCGCGCTATTCCGGGGTATGGGTCGGGCTGAAGACGATGAAAGACACGGTCGAGGTGACCTCGGTCGTGGCTGGCGACCCGCATCGCCTGTCCTTTGTGACGCCGGACGATTTCCCGATGCCTGCGGACGGGTTGAACATCCGCCTTGGCGATCACTGGATCGCGCAAGAGGCCCGGATGATCGACCACAAGAGGTTTGCCGCCGAAGCCTTTGCTCGCGCAAATAAAATTGACCGACGTGTTTGGGGCAAGCCGGGGGCGAAAATCGGGTTTGTCGCGGCAGGCAAGAACTGGCTTGATCTTGTGCATGCGCTGCAAATGCTGGGTCTGGATGAGGCCGAGGCCGAGCGGCTGGGGATCACCACCTATAAAGTCGGGCAAACCTTCCCGCTGGATATGACCAGCTTCCACGAATGGGCCGAAGGGCTGGACCTGATCGTGGTGGTCGAAGAAAAACGCAAGCTGATCGAGGTGCAGGTCAAGGAAGCGATCTTTGACGACCGGCGCGGGCGGCGTGTCTATGGCTGGCACAAGGGCGACACCTGGGAACACGGGCGGCAGGTGGAACTGTTCCCGACCCGCATGTCGCTGGACCCGGTGCTTATTGCCGAACGGATCGGGGATATCCTGATCGAGGAAGGGCGCGGCACCGATGGGGTGAAATCCGCGCTGGAGGCGCTACAGACCGCCAAAACAGCCGACAACGCCCCCGAGATCGCCAGCCGGACGCCGTATTTCTGTGCCGGCTGTCCGCATAACACCTCGACGCGGCTGCCGGATGGGTCGCGGGCCTATGCCGGGATCGGCTGTCATATCATGGCGCTTTGGATGGACCGCGAAACCAGCGGCTATACCCATATGGGCGGCGAAGGGGCCAATTGGGTGGGCGAGGCGCCGTTTTCCACCCGTGACCACGTGTTCCAGAACCTTGGCGATGGCACCTACAACCACTCGGGTCTGATGGCGATCCGCTTTGCCGTCGCGGCGGGCACGAATATCACATACAAGATCCTGTATAACGATGCGGTCGCCATGACCGGCGGGCAGCAGAACGAAGGTGACCTGAGCGCCGACCAGATCTGCCGCGAGCTTCAGGCGATGGGCGTAAAGAACGTCGCACTTGTGCATGATCCGAAAGAGGAAATTGACCTTTCGACTTTCCCATCGGGGCTGATGATCCATGAACGCGATGAGTTGCCCGCTGTCATGGAGAAGTTGCGCAATATCAAAGGTGTATCGGCCATTGTTTACGTGCAGACCTGTGCCGCCGAAAAACGCCGCCGCCGCAAGCGGGGCAAGTTTCCCGATCCGGACAAGCGAGTGTTCATCAACACCGATATCTGTGAAGGCTGTGGCGACTGCGGCGTGCAGTCGAACTGCGTGGCCATCGTTCCGGTCGAAACCGAACTGGGCCGCAAGCGCGCGGTGGACCAATCCGCCTGCAACAAGGATCTTAGTTGTCTCAAGGGGTTCTGCCCCTCTTTCGTGACGATCGAAGGGGCAAAGCCGAAAAAGGCAGCCACCGCCCAGCTTGACCTGCCGGATATGCCCGAGGCGGATTTCGGGCCGATCAACGGTACCCATAACGTGGTCATCACCGGGGTCGGCGGCACCGGCGTTGTCACCATTGGCGCGATCCTTGCGATGGCCGCCCATGTGGATGGCAAAGGCGCGGGCATGATGGAAATGGCCGGGCTGGCGCAAAAGGGCGGCGCGGTTCACATTCATTGCCGTTTGGCGGAAAATCCAAGCGATATCAGTGCAATCCGGGTTGCAACGGGGGAATGCGATGCCCTGATCGGCGGCGATCTGGTGGTCAGCGCGGGGGCCAAGACGCTGGGCCTGCTGCGTCCGGGCACCGCCCGCGCCGTGGTCAACAGCCATGACATCACCACCGGGGAGTTCACCCGCAATCCGGATTTCCGCATCCCGACCGAAGACCTGACCCTGTCCTTGCAGGCCCGGCTTCAGGACCGGTTGGCGCTGTTCGATGCCTCGGCCCTTGCCGCCGCCCTGTTGGGGGATTCAATCTATTCCAACATGATGGTCTTTGGCGCCGCTTGGCAATCGGGGGCGATCCCGCTGTCACGCAATTCGATCCACCGGGCGATCGAGTTGAACGGGGCCGGCGTGGAGGCCAATATCCGCGCCTTCGAGATGGGGCGTTGGGCGCTTCTTCATCCCGAAGATGCGGCCAGACTGATTGGTGAAGGACCTGTCGAGAAACCGTTGACATTGCAGGAAAGAATCGACTTCAGGGCAGAGGCGCTGACGGCCTACCAAGGTCCGGCACTGGCCCGCAAGTATCGTGATTTCGTAGCCCGGTTCGACAGCCCCGCGATGAAAGAGGCCGTGGCCAAATCCTATCACAAGTTGTTGGCCTACAAGGATGAATACGAGGTCGCCCGGATGCATCTGGACACCGAAGCGAAGGCGCGAGAGGCCTTTGATGGCGACCTGCGCCTGTCCTATCACCTTGCCCCGCCGATCCTTGGCGGGACGGGGGCAGACGGACGCCCGAAGAAGCGGCAATTCGGCCCGTCCACGCGGATGCTGTTCAAACTGCTGGCCCGGATGAAGGGGCTGCGCGGCACGCCATTGGACATCTTCGGCTATACGGCGGAGCGGCGGATGGAACGCGCCCTGATTGCCGAGTTCGAGGCGGATATGGATCGGGTTTTGGCGCTTGGCGATCGGGCGAATGCCGATGCCGCGCTGGCGCTTGCCGCGCTTCCGCAGACGATCCGTGGATTTGGTCCGGTCAAGGCCGCAAACGTCGAAAAGGCCGCGAAACAGCGCGACAGTTTGCTGGCCGCGCTGGAATCCGGCCCGGAAAAACTCGCGGCGGAGTAGCTGTCACAGGGCTGAAACTTTGGCTAGCTAACCCAGCGTCAACCGCACTAGAACATGCGCGACGATTCAGCCTTGGGTTGCCCGATGAACGACCGCCAGATTGCCCGTGACATCAGCTATGCAAGTGCGGTCCGGACACGTCCGGCACGGGCCGTTGTCCGGGTCATGGAAAACGCCACGGGCCGGTTGCGCCTGATCCGCAAGGCGCGGGGCTATCAGGAGGAGGTGGCGCGGGGTCGGGATTTCTGGTCGGTGCTGTTCGATCGCTATGGGCTGAGCCTTGAGATCGTGGGCGGCAGCCTTGATCACATCCCCGAAACCGGACCTCTGGTGGTGGTGGCGAACCACCCCTATGGCATCTTGGACGGGCTGACGATGGGGCGCATCCTGTCCGAACGCCGCGGGGGCGATTTCAAGATCCTCGCAAACAGCGTCTTTTGTCGGTCGCCCGATCTGGAGCGGGTGATCCTGCCGATTTCGTTCGATGAAACGAAAGAGGCAGCAAAGACCAATCTTGAAACCCGGGCAGAGGCGCAGCGCTATCTGGCGGCGGGCGGGGCGGTCGGCGTGTTTCCCGGTGGCACGGTATCCACCGCTGCGCGGATGTTCGCGCCACCGATGGACCCAAGCTGGCGCAATTTCACCGCCAAGATGGTGCAGCGGTCAGGGGCCGTCGTCGTCCCGATTTTCTTCGAAGGCCGCAACAGCCGGTTGTTCCAATTGGCCAGTCGCCTACACAGCACCCTGCGTTTGGGGATGCTGATCCGCGAATTCCGTGCCCGTGTCGGCACCCCTGTCCGGGTGGTGATCGGTGCGCCGATCCCCGCCGAACGGCTGGCCGAATTCAAAGGCGATTCAAAAGCCTGCATGGATTTCCTGCGCAAAGCGACGTATGAGCTGAGTCCTGATCCGGTTGATCCCAACCGCGTCGGCTATGAATTCGAGGCGAAATACAAAGGGCGCAGCAATGGCGGTCGGAGTCTTTGACAGTGGTTTGGGCGGGCTGACGGTTCTGGACGCGGTGCAAAAGCGCTTGCCGGATGTGCCGTTTGTCTACTTCGCCGACAGCGCCCATGCGCCCTATGGGGTGCGGGATGCCGACGACATCTACGAGCTGACGACCGCTGCCGTGCAGCGGCTGTGGGACGCGGGCTGTGATCTGGTGATCCTCGCCTGCAACACCGCAAGCGCCGCCGCCCTGCGCCGGATGCAGGAAAATTTCATTCCGCGTGACAAGCGGGTTCTGGGCGTCTTCGTGCCACTGATCGAGGCGCTGACCGAACGGAACTGGGGTGACAATTCCCCGCCGCGCGAGGTTGCGGTCAAGCATGTGGCCCTGTTTGCCACGCCCGCCACCGTGCGCAGCCGCGCGTTTCAGCGTGAACTGGCCTTCCGCGCGATCGGCGTCGATGTCGAGGCGCAGGCCTGTGGCGGTGTGGTCGACGCGATTGAAGAGGGCGACACGATCTTGGCAGAGGCGCTGGTGCGGTCGCACGTGGACGCGCTCTTGCGCAAGATGCCGGAGCCCGATGCCGCGATCCTTGGCTGCACCCATTATCCGCTGATGGAAGAAACGTTTCAGGACGCGCTGGGGCAGGGGGTAAGGGTGTACAGCCAGGCCAATCTGGTGGCCGAAAGCCTTGCCGATTACCTTGGGCGGCACCCGGCGATGATCGGGCCGGGGACCGAAGGCGGCTTCCTGACCACGGGCGATCCGCGCAAGGTGTCGGACCGGGCAACCCAGTTCCTGCGACGACAGGTGACATTCACCGCCGCCTGATGCGGCGCGGGCGCACATTGCCCAAAGCCATCACAGCCCCTAAATACCCTCCTGTAACGGAGCATGACATGACCAAGACCGTCGCCATTCTGGGCGCCTCGGGATATACCGGCGCCGAACTCGTGCGGATCATCGCAACCCACCCCTCGCTGCGGATCGGGGCCCTTTCGGCCGACCGCAAGGCCGGGATGAAGATGGCGGATGTGTTCCCGCATCTGCGCCATTTGGACCTGCCGACCCTTGTGACCATCGACCAGATCGACTGGTCCGGGATTGACCTTGCCTTTGCGGCGCTGCCCCACGGGTTGTCGCAGGCGCTGGTCAAGGACCTGCCGCGCAGCGTCAAGATCGTCGATCTGGGCGCCGATTTCCGGCTGCGCGATCCGGCGGACTACGAAAAATGGTATGGTAAACCCCATGACGCGCCCGAGCTTCAGCCCGAGGCGGTCTATGGCCTGACCGAGTTCTACCGGGATGAGATCAAGGGCGCGCGGCTGGTCGCGGGCACGGGCTGCAACGCGGCCACGGTGCAGTTTGCCCTGCGACCGCTGATCGAAGGGGCGCTGATTGATCTGGATGACATCATCTGCGATCTGAAGAACGGCATTTCCGGCGCGGGCCGCAGCCTGAAGGAAAACATGCTGTTTGCCGAACGGTCCACCGATGTGGCGGGCTATAGTCAGGGCGGCAAGCACCGGCATCTGGGCGAGTTCGATCAGGAATTTACCATGATCGCGGGCCAGAAGGTCGAGATTCAGTTCACCCCGAACCTTGTGCCGATCAACCGGGGCATTCACGCGTCCTGCTACGTCAAGGGGGACCCGCAGGCGATCCATGCGGCCCTTGCGGCGCGCTACGCGGATGAACCCTTTGTCGTGGTTCTGCCTTTCGGGCAGGCGCCGCAGATGGGCCATGTGGCCGGGTCGAACTTCTGCCATATCGGCGTGGTGGGTGACCGGAAACCGGGCCGGGCGCTGGTGGTGTCGACCCTTGATAACCTGTGCAAAGGGTCGTCGGGACAGGCGGTGCAGAACGCGAACCTGATGCTGGGCTTTGACGAAACATCCGGGCTGATGTTGGCCCCGGTATTCCCATAGGGGCGACAGATGGCGGGATTGAAGAACCTCAAGAAACGGCGGCGGGTGCAGGTGATCGCGCTGGCCTTCGTGGCGCTGGCAATCTCGGCCGTTCTGATCGGCTATGGGTTCAAGGACGGGATCAATTTCTTCCGCTCCCCATCTGAAGTGATCGCGGAACCCCCGTCCGAGACAGAGGTGTTCCGTATCGGCGGGCTGGTCGAGGAAGGCAGCCTGATCCGTGGGCAGGGCGAAACCGTGACCTTCAACGTCACGGATGGCGGCGCGTCGATCCCTGTCAGCTATACCGGGATTCTGCCGGACCTGTTCAACGAAGGGCAGGGGATGGTCGGGCAGGGCCGCTATGTGAACGGCACCTTCGAGGCGGTCGAGATTCTGGCCCGCCACGATGAAACCTACATGCCCAAGGAAGTCATCGACGCGCTGAAGGAACAGGGCACCTACGTCGAACCCGAGAGCTGACGGGGCGCGCAACGCGCGGTCCCCAAGCCCGGATTTAACCGATTTTCCGCAGCCTGTGCCCGATCAACAGGCGAGGCGCGGAAATGCAGACAGTCCGGCAGATAGCAGAGGCCATCGTCGCCCGCGAGGGCGGCTATGTGAACGATCCCGACGATCCCGGCGGGGCCACGAAATACGGGGTGACCATTCATACGATGCGCCGTCTGGGCCGCGATCTGACCCATGACGGTTTGATCGACGCCCGCGATGTTCAGGCCCTTGGCCGGGAAGAGGCGACTCGCATCTTTATCGACCACTATTACCGCGCGCCGGGGATCGACCGTCTGCCGCAAGCGATTCAGGCCTCGGTCTTTGACATGTATGTCAATGCGGGCAGCCATGCGGTGAAAATCCTGCAACGGTTGATCCGGGACATGCGGATCGAGATTGCGGTTGATGGGGTGATCGGGCCGCAGACCGTGCAGGCGGCCTTTGCCGCCGAAGCCGCCGCGCCGGGCCATTTCGCCGATGCCTATGGGATCGCGCGGCGCAACTATTACTACGCCTTGGCCGATGCCCGCCCGGCCAGCCGCAAATACGCCCGTCGCCGCGACGGGGGCAAGGGCGGCTGGATCCTGCGGGCCGAGGAATTCATCTCGCCCAAGTATCACCTGACGGACGCCGAACACCGGGCGCGGGTGGCGGCATGGGGCTGATGTCGAACATCCTGGGTTTCCTGTTCGGGGACGGGCGCAATGTGGTCGTTGAAACCATGGGCGCCTTCCGCGAAAACGCCGAGGCCGGGGCCGCGCGGGATGCCCGCGCTAAATCCGAAAGCCTGTCGCAATTCGCGGCGGAATTTGCCCATCCGCGAAAAGGCATCTTCGACCGGTTCATCGACGGGCTGAACCGCCTGCCGCGTCCCCTGCTGGCCTTCGGAACGCTGGGCCTGTTTGTGATGGCGATGGTTGACCCGATCTGGTTTGCCAGCCGGATGCAGGGGATCGCGCTGGTGCCCGAACCGCTGTGGTGGCTGATGGGGGCGATTGTCAGCTTCTATTTCGGGGCGCGGCATCAGGCCAAGGCGCAGGAATTCCAGCAATCCGTCGCGATCACCGCCGCGCAGGCGGGCGAGGTCAGTCGCCGGGTCCGCGCGATCGAAGCCTTGGGGGCCGGCGCCGCCCTGACCGCGCCGGGCAGCCCCGAGGATCAGGCCGAAGAGGCGATGGCAATCGCGCCCAATCCCGCGCTGACAGATTGGAGGACCGCCCGCGATGACAAATGAAGACTGGGGCCGGACCATCGAACGGCGGCTTGCTTCGCTTGAAACCCGCAATGCGGTGGACGAGGTGCACCGGATCAACGTGGAAACCCGTCTGTCGGCGATCGAGGACACGTTGAAATGGCTGGTCCGGCTGGTGATGGGGGCGATCATCATGGGCGCGCTGGCCTATGTACTGCGGGGCGGGCTGTCGCTGGGGGGCTGACTATATGCCTCAGACAAAATGTCTCGCCCCGATTTGATTGGGCTTTCCCCGCCCCTGCGCTAGAACGGGGGCATGATAGCAGAGCTTGGACATTTCACCCTGATTCTGGCGGCCCTTGTGGGGGTAGCCCAAATGATCGTCCCCATGGTCGGGGCCAGCAAGGGCTGGCGCGGCTGGATGGCCTTCGGGGACCCCGCCGCCTCGACCCAGTTTCTGCTGGTCGGCACATCCTTTGCGGCGCTGACCTATAGTTTCGTGATCTCGGATTTCTCGCTGAACCTCGTGTTCCAGAACTCCAATTCACTGAAGCCGATGCTGTACAAGGTGTCGGGCGTCTGGGGGAACCACGAAGGGTCGATGCTGCTATGGCTTCTGATCCTTACCCTGTTCGGGGCCTGTGCCAGCTGGTTTGGCGGCAATCTGCCGGCCACGCTGAAGGCGCGGGTATTGTCGGTTCAGGCGTCGATCGGGGTGGCCTTCTACGCTTTCATCCTGTTCACCTCGAACCCGTTTACCCGGTTGTCGGTGGTGCCCTTCGACGGGCGCGACCTGAACCCGTTGCTGCAGGACCCCGGGCTCGCCTTCCATCCGCCGTTCCTCTACCTCGGCTATGTCGGGCTTTCGATGTCGTTCTCCTTTGCCGTTGCCGCCCTGATCGAGGGCCGGGTCGATGCGGCCTGGGCGCGCTGGGTGCGGCCCTGGACGCTGGCAGCGTGGTTGTTCCTGACCGTGGGGATCGCGCTGGGGTCCTGGTGGGCCTATTACGAATTGGGCTGGGGCGGCTTCTGGTTCTGGGACCCGGTGGAAAACGCATCGTTCATGCCCTGGCTGATCGCCGCCGCACTGCTGCATTCGGCCATCGTGGTGGAGAAACGTGAAAGCTTGAAAAGCTGGACGATCCTTTTGGCGATCCTTGCCTTCGGGTTCTCGCTTTTGGGGACATTCATCGTCCGCTCCGGCGTCATCACGTCGGTCCATGCCTTCGCCAATGATCCCGAGCGGGGCGTCTTTATCCTGATCATCCTTGCGGTGTTCACCGGCGGCGCGCTGACCCTTTACGCCGCGCGGGCCGCGTCGATGGAGGCGAAGGGCGTCTTCTCGGTGGTCAGCCGCGAAAGCGCGCTGGTGGCCAACAACATCCTTCTGGCTGTCGCGACCTTTGTCGTCTTCATCGGCACGCTCTGGCCGCTGGTGGCCGAGGTCGTCCTCGGCCGCACCCTGTCGGTCGGGCCGCCGTTCTTCAACGCGGCCTTCACCCCCTTCATGGTGGCGCTTGCGGCGATCCTGCCGATTGGCGGCATCCTTGCGTGGAAGCGCGGGTCGTTGGCCAAGGCGATGCGGCCGCTATGGCCCGTGGTTGTGCTGGCCGTGGCCCTTGGCGGGCTGGTCTTTGCGATGCAGACCGGGCGCACGGCGCTTGGTCCAGTAGGGGTGGCACTGGGGGCATGGGTTGTGCTCGGGGCCATCGCGGACATCTGGATGCGGACCGGACGCGGGGCGCTGGCCGACCGGCTGGGTCGTCTGACCCGCCTGCCGCGCGCGGATTGGGGCAAGCTCTTGGCCCATGCGGGCCTTGGCATCACCATCTTCGGGATTGCCACCCTGATGGCCTGGGAACAGGAAGATATCCGTACCGCGCAGGTGGGCCAAACCTTTACTGTCGGCCAATGGGATATTGAATTGCGCGAGGTGCGCGAACGGGTCGAGGGGCCGAACTATATCTCGACCATGGCAGAAATGGTCGTCTGGCGCGACGGGGCCGAGGTGGCCACGCTTCACCCCGAAAAACGCTTCTACCCGGTGGCCGGAATGCCCACGACCGAGGCGGCGATCCGCAACGGTATCCTGCGCGACATCTACCTTGTGATCGGCGATCCGCAGGATGGCGGCGGCTATGCGGTGCGCACCTATATCAAGCCCTTCGCCAATTGGATCTGGGGCGGCGCGATCCTCATGGCGCTTGGCGGCATGGTGTCCCTCACCGACCGGCGGTTGCGGGTTGCGGCGGGGGCGGCCAAGACGCGGGTTGCCAGTGGCGGGGTGCCGGCCGAATGAAACGCCTGATCCTGATCCTCACGCTTCTGGCCTCGCCGCTTTGGGCGGTCCAGCCCGACGAGATCCTAGACGATCCGGCGCTTGAAAGCCGTGCGCGGGAGATTTCCAAGGGATTGCGGTGCCCGGTCTGCCAGAATGAAAGCATCGACGAATCCAATGCGGCACTTAGCCGGGAATTGCGCATCCTGTTGCGTGAACGTCTGGTGGCAGGGGACAGCGACGCCGAGGCGGTAGATTTCATCGTCACCCGCTATGGCGAGTTCGTGCTGCTGAACCCCACGCGGGACGGGGCCAACCTGATCCTGTGGTATGCGGCACCCGCGATGCTGATTATCGCGCTTGGGATCGGCTGGGCGACGATCCGGCGGCGCGGCGGCAAAGAGGCCGAGGCCCTGACCGAGGATGAAAAGGCCCGGCTGGACGAAATCCTGCGGTCGTGACGCCGGGTTTGGCTTTTCTGAACCGACAAGTTCACTAGGTTAGGCGGCAGACAAGACCGCAAAGGGATTCCAATGGAATATCAGGCCATCCGCTCTGTCCTGAAGGACGATATCGCTACCATCACGCTGAACCGGCCCGAGGTGATGAACGCGCTGAATACCCAGATGCGGGCCGAGATCACCCATGCGGTCCGCGAGGCCGAAAAGTCCGCACGTGTCGTTGTGATCACCGGCGAGGGCCGGGCCTTTTGTTCGGGGCAGGATCTGGGCGACAATACCAACGCCGCGAATATGGATTTGGAGCGGGTGCTGCGCGACGAATACGTGCCGATGCTGAACGCGATCTACAATTGCCGCGTGCCGACGATTGCGGCGGTCAATGGGGCGGCGGCCGGGGCCGGGGCGAACCTTGCGCTGGCGGCGGATGTGGTCATCGCGTCGGAAGATGCGTTTTTCCAGCAGGCCTTTACCAAGATCGGGCTGATCCCCGATGCCGGCGGAACATGGTATATGCCGCGTCAGGTTGGACTTGCCCGTGCGATGGGGGCGATGCTGTTTGCTGACCGGATCCCGGCCACGCAGGCGCGGGATTGGGGCATGATCTACGAAGCCATCGCCCCGGATGCGTTCGAGGCCCATTGGCAGGCGCGCGCCACGCAGTTGGCCATGGGGCCGACTGTGGCCTATCGACAGTTGAAAAAGGCCTTGGCCGATACTTTCGAACACACACTGGAGCAGCAGTTGTCGGTCGAGGCGAAGTTGCAGGGCCGCTGTGGCAAGACCCGCGATTTCCAGGAGGGCGTTTTGGCCTTCCTGGAAAAACGGCCACCGCACTACGAAGGGCGCTAGCGCCGCCGCAGGCTGCGGATGATGGCCTCGGCCTCGGCGGGCGGGGTCGTTTCGACCCGCCGATAGACGGACCCATCGGCGGTCCGCGTCGCAAGCCCGAGGTCGATCAAGGTGCGGCGCAGCATGACATGGTCGCCAATGTCGCTACGGGCCTTGATGACCTCGTTTACCTCGCGCTCGGTCATGGGGTGCCGGGCGGGCAGGGTGGCCCATAGCGCCCAAAGGGCAAGGGTCCGGGCCGAGGCCTGCTTGGGCCAGCGGACAAGAACCCCGCCGTCGTCAAAACACCGCAGCGCGCGTTCCATCGCGCGGCCCCGCAGGGCCGGGTCGCTTTGCACGCCGGTGTCGCGGGCATGGGCGCGCAGGTGCTGATGGTTGCGGAACCCGGCTGCGCGGGCAATCGCGCCCAGCATGGCGCTGTGTCCGGGGGTGGCGTCCGGCGGTAGGGCAAGTTCCCTTCGCAGCATCTTTGCAAAGGTCGAAAGGTCGTCAATGACGACGGGTATCGCGGTCTGCGACATGAGAGAGCACTCCTGCGTTGGTCAGTGCCGCCCGGACAGGGTCCAGGGTCGATGGCCGCCCTTGTCGATGGCACCGAAGAAGGGGTGCGATCGGTTGGTTGTAGCAGGTTTAGCGTGTCCTGTGACGGATGGCGGCGCCTGGGTGAACTGCGGACCCTGACGCCCAAATAGGAAATACCGCTGCAGATTACAAGAAGAAGGCCGCCCGGGTGGGGCGGCCTTGTCTGGTTCAGCGTCTGGTTCAGCGCTTTTCGATGTCGACGTAGTCGCGGCTCGCTTCGCCCAGATACAGCTGCCGGGGGCGGCCAATCTTGAGCTGCGGATCGGCAAGCTGCTCTTTCCACTGCGAAATCCAGCCCACGGTCCGCGCCAGTGCGAAGATCGGGGTGAACATCGAGGTGGGGAAGCCCATCGCGTCTAGGATAATGCCGGAGTAGAAATCCACGTTGGGATAGAGCTTCTTCTCGACGAAATAGGGGTCTTCCAGCGCGATCCGCTCCAGCTCCTTGGCGACCTGAAGCGTCGGGTTGTTTTCGATCCCCAGAAGCGCCAGCACCTCGTCGGCGCTTTCCTTCATCACCTTCGCACGCGGGTCGAAGTTCTTGTAGACCCGGTGGCCAAAGCCCATCAGGCGGAAGGGGTCGTTCTTGTCCTTGGCGCGGGCGATGTATTCGGGGATGCGGTCGACCGTCCCAATCTCGCGCAGCATCTCAAGACAGGCCTGGTTGGCGCCGCCGTGGGCGGGGCCCCACAGGCAGGCGATGCCAGCGGCGATACAGGCAAAGGGGTTCGCGCCCGAGGAGGAAGCCAGACGCACCGTCGAGGTCGAGGCGTTCTGCTCGTGGTCGGCGTGCAGGGTAAAGATCCGGTCCATCGCGCGGGCAAGGATCGGGTTGACCTGATATTCCTCGGCCGGGACCGCAAAGCACATGTGCAGGAAGTTCGACGCATAGTCGAGATCGTTGCGCGGATACACGAAGGGCTGGCCGATGTGGTATTTATAGGCCATCGCCGCGATGGTCGGCATCTTGGCGATCAGCCGGATCGAGGCGACCTCGCGCTGGTGTTCGTCGTTGATGTCGGTGGAGTCGTGATAGAAAGCCGACATCGCGCCGACCACGCCGACCATGGTGGCCATCGGGTGCGCGTCACGCCGGAACCCACGGAAGAAGTAATGCATCTGCTCGTGGATCATCGTGTGGCGGGTCACGAGGTTCTCGAACTTCTCCAGCTCGTCCGCCGCAGGCAGATAGCCGTAGAGCAGCAGGAAACAGACCTCAAGATAGTGGGATTTCGAGGCCAGCTGGTCGATCGGGTAGCCCCGGTGCAGCAGTTCGCCCTTGTCCCCGTCGATAAAGGTGATGGTCGAGTCGCAGGATGCGGTCGAGGTAAAGCCCGGGTCATAGGTGAACACCCCGGCTTGACCATAAAGCTTGCGGATATCAATGACGTCCGGCCCCGCGGTTGGCGAATGGATCGGCAATTCGAAGGCTTGCCCGTCAATCGTCAGCGTGGCGGTTTTGGTCGTGTCGGCCATGTATATCCCCTCGTCTCAGGAACCGGCACGCAAGGATTGCGTCCGGGCGGTTTCTTGGTCGCCGCCCGAAGCATTATCGTCAAAGTGTGACGAAAGTCTTAGGCGCCGATATCGGTCAACCGGGCGATCGTTTCGTCCCGCCCGAGGACCAGCATCATGTCAAAGACGCTGGGCGAAACAGCCCGCCCGGCGAGTGCGGCCCGCAAGGGGCCTGCAAGCTTTCCGAGCTTCGTGTCATGCGCCTCTGCGACGGCAGCCACAAGCCCTTCTAGGCTTTCGCGATCCCAGCTAGCATTTTGCAACTGCGGCGTCAATTCACTCAGTATACCACGGGATACAGAGTCGAGCGCCTTGTCGGCCTTTTCGTCCCGGTCAATGGGCCGTTTCGTCAGGATAAAGTGCGCCTTTTCAAGGAGTTCCGGGAATGTCTTGGCCCGTTCCTTCAGGCAGTACATTCCGCGCGACATGCCGTCACGCTGCTCTCCGGTCAGTGCATTTTCACCGGTGGCTGCAATAAATGCCTCTAATTCGTGCAGCAGTGCAGCATCGTCACCCGCGGCGATGTGCTGGCCACAGAGATTTTCCAGTTTCTTGAAGTCGAACCGCGCGGGCGAGCGCCCGATTCCCGGCAGGTCGAACCACTCCATCGCCTGTGCATCGGTAAAGAATTCGTCGTCGCCGTGGCTCCATCCCAGCCGGGCGAGGTAATTGCGCATGCCCGCCGCCGGGTAGCCCATCTGCTGGTATTCGGCGACACCGGTCGCCCCGTGCCGCTTTGACAGTTTCTTGCCGTCGGGCCCGAAAATCAGTGGGATATGGGCATAGACGGGCAGGGGCCAGCCCATGCCCGCATAGATCAGCATCTGCCGGGCAGCGTTGTTCAGGTGGTCGTCGCCCCGGATCACGTGGGTCACGCCCATGTCGTGGTCGTCGACCACCACGGCCAGCATATAGGTCGGCGTGCCATCCGACCGCAGCAGGATCATGTCGTCCAGTTCGGAGTTGCGGATCGTCACATCGCCCTGCACTTGATCGCGGATCACGGTTTCCCCGTCCAGGGGCGCCTTGATCCGCACAACATAGGGCGCATCGGGGTGGCTGGCGGGGTCGGCGTCGCGCCAGGGGCTGCGATAGAGCGTCGATTTGCCCTCGGCCCGCGCGGCCTCGCGGAAGGCCTGAATCTCGTCCTGCGAGGCAAAGCATTTGTAGGCCTTGCCTGCCGCCAGCAACGCATGTGCCACTTCGGCGTGCCGGTCGACACGGGCGAACTGGCTGACCGCCTCACCATCGTAGTCCAGCCCAAGCCACTCCATGCCCCGCAGGATCGCCTCGGTCGCCTCGGGGGTGGACCGTTCCCGGTCCGTGTCTTCGATCCGCAACAGGAACTTGCCGCCGCGGCCGCGCGCGTAAAGCCAGTTGAACAGCGCGGTGCGGGCCGTGCCGATGTGCATGTATCCCGTGGGCGACGGGGCGATGCGGGTGACGACCTGCTGTTCGGACATGGGGTATTAACCTTTCGCTAACCAAGGCGGATTTAGGCTTGCGGGATACTAAGGCCGGGGGGCAAGGGCAAGTCTGTCCGCAGTTGGAAGGGGATTACCCGTGGGCATCGCGCCGGGACAGCGGATGGCCGAGATCTGGATCAGGCAGCGCGGGTCGCTCTTCGGCTGGGCACCGGTGGTCTTGTCGATCGGAATCGGGGCCTATTTCACACTTCCGGTCGAGCCGTCCCTGCCACTCTACATCATCCTTGGCGGCGTGATCGCTGTAGCACTCGGCCTGTCGCGCTGGCTGCCCTTTCTGGCGCGGCCCTTGGCGGTGGCGGTCCTTCTGTTGTGCTTCGGGCTGGTCTGGGCGGGAATTCGGGCGCAGTCGGTCGCGGCCCCGGTCTTGGGCTTTCGGTATTATGGCACGATCGAAGGGCGGATCGTCGTCGTGGACAGGTCGCAATCGGACGCGGTGCGCCTGACGCTGGACCGTGTGGTTCTGGACCGGATGGATCCGGACCGGCGGCCAGACCGGGTGCGGGTGTCGCTGCACGGGCAACAGGGGTTCATCGACCCGGTGCCGGGGATGCGGGTGATGATGACCGGGCATCTGTCGCCCCCTTCCGGCCCGGTCGAGCCGGGGGGATTTGATTTCCAGCGCATGGCCTGGTTCGACCGACTAGGCGCTGTGGGATACACCCGCACGCCGGTTCTGGCGCTTGCGCCACCGGAAGGCGGGGCAGAGCTGTGGCTCTACCGGTTGCGCATGTCCATCTCTGCCGGGGTTCAGGCGCGGTTGCCGGGGGAAACCGGAGCCTTCGCGGCGGCGATCCTGACCGGCGACCGATCCGGCATGGGGCGCGACACGCTGGACGATCTGCGCGCCACGAACCTTGCGCATCTTCTGGCCATCTCTGGGCTGCATATGGGGTTGCTGACCGGATTTGTCTTTGGCGCGGTCCGGCTGGGGCTGGTTCTGGTGCCGGGGTTGGCCCTGCGCAGGCCGGTCAAGAAATACGCCGCAGTGGCCGGGTTGCTGGCCGGCGCCTTCTATCTGGCCCTCTCGGGCGGGAACGTGGCGACCATGCGGGCCTTTGTCATGGTGGGGGTGATGTTCGTCGCGGTTCTGCTCGACCGGCGGGCCCTGACCCTGCGGGCGGTGGCGATTGCCGCGCTGATCGTGCTTGCGCTGCATCCAGAGGAATTGACCGGCCCGGGGTTCCAGATGTCATTCGCCGCAACCACGGCGCTGGTGGCGGTGTTCGGGGCGCTGCGGGGGCGGACCGACTGGCTGCCGCGCTGGCTGCGCCCGGTGTTTGCGGTGGTCGTGTCGTCCGCCGTGGCGGGGCTGGCGACTGCGCCCATTTCGGCGGCGCATTTCAACCAGATTTCCCATTTTGGCCTGATCGCGAACCTGCTGTCCGTGCCGCTGATGGGGGTGCTGGTGATGCCTGCCGCCGTGCTGACCGCCTGCCTGTCGCTGATCGGATTGGAAGGCGTCGGGCTATGGCTGATGGATCTGGGCCTGCGCTGGATTCTGGGGGTTTCGCACCGGATAGCCGATTGGGACGGGGCGCTTGGCCATGTGCCCAGCCCGGGCGGCTGGGTGCTGCCGCTGATCGCGCTGGGGGGGCTGTGGCTGATCCTCTGGCAGGGGCGCTGGCGTTGGGCTGGGCCGCTGGTGATTGGCTGGGGGTTCTGGCTCTGGTCTGGGGTAGACAGGCCTGAACTGCTGGTCACGGACACGGGCGGGTTGATGGGGCTGATGACGGCGGAGGGGCGGGCGCTGTCTCGGCCCACGGGTGACGGGTTCGCGGCGACGGCCTGGCTGGAAAATGATGGGGCGCCCGTTGCGCAGGAGGTCGCGGCGGCACGGCCCGGGATCGAGGCGTCGGGGCGGGAATGGCGGGTCCGGCTGGGGGCGGGAACCGTTTTACTGGTGCGTGGCAAGACCGCGCTGGAGGCGCTGGTGGGGTGTGGCGGGGCCGAGGTGTTGATCACCGATCAGCGGCTGGCGGGCGATCGTCCCTGTATCACCTATGACGCAAACCGATTGCGGGCGACCGGCGCGCTGTCGATCCGAGAGGGCGCGGAGGGGCTGGAGATCGCCACCGCCCACGAGGTGGTGGGCGAGCGTCTGTGGAACGGCGGGGCCGCGCCCCTTAGCCTGCCATGGCGGCCCTGAACCGCAGCAGCGTTGCAGCCGGATCGTCGGTGCCCCAGATTTCATCGCCGATGCCAAAGAAATCCGTATGCGGGGCGATGGCGCGGATCAGATCCTCGTCCAGCGCGCCCTCGGCCACGACCGGAACTTCGATCATCTGGCTCCACCATTCGAAGAGTTCAACCTCGGCCCGGGTGCCGGTGCCAAGCGGGCTGTTGCCGACCGGTCCGAAAGACACATAATCCGCGCCCAGTTCCCCGGCGGTCATCCCGTCGTGGCGGGAATTGCCGCAGAAGGTGCCGACGATAGCATCCGCGCCCAGATCCTTGCGGGTCTTGCGGACCGAGCGCGACCCATCGGTCAGGTGGACCCCGTCAAGGCCCAGCCGTTCGACCATCAGCACATGGCTGTCGATCACCAGTGCCACGTCGCGGGCATGGGTCACTTCGCGCAGGGCGTCGGCGGCGCGTGACAGGCGGTCTTCGTCACGGGTGGCAAGGGCGAGCCGGACACAGGCGACCTCGGTCGCGTCAAGGCAGGCGGCCAGACGGTCGGGATAGCCCGACAGGTCAAACTCGGGCGGGGTGATGAGGTAGATCTGTGGCAGGTCGGTGTCGTCGCTCATGTCCTTGCCCCCTTTGGCCTTTGTCCGGTTCCGCGCCGCTATAGCCCAAGGAACGTGAGGGCGGAAGGGGGATGGTGGGTCAGGACCCACCTTACAGGTGGCGCCGATTTCGTAAGGTGGGTCTTGACCTACCTATGCCTGCCTGTCCCTTGTCAGCCGCGCCGCCCCGGCCTATCAGGCGGCACGACGTGCAAGGAGCCCGCCATGACCAGCCCGACCCCGCAACCCGCCTTTGTCCTGATCCGACCGCAGATGGGCGAAAACATAGGCGCGGCCGCCCGGGGCATGTGGAATTTCGGGCTGGACCGGATGCGGATCACCAGCCCGCGCGACGGTTGGCCCAATTCGCGGGCGGTGGCCATGGCCTCGGGCGCGGGGCGGCTTCTGGACGAGGCACAGCTGTTCGATACCACGGCCGAGGCGGTGGCCGATTGCACCTATGTCTACGCTACCACCGCGCGCCCCCGCGGGCTGACCAAACCGGTTCTCAGCCCCGAAGAAGCGTTGCGCGATGCCGCCGCCCGGACCCGCGAGGGCCAGAAGGTTGCGGTGATGTTCGGGCCGGAACGGGCTGGGATGGAAAACGATGACATCGCGCTGGCAAATGCGATCATCAACGTGCCGGTGAACCCCGAGTTCTCCTCGCTCAACCTTGCGCAATGTGTCCTGCTCTGTGGCTACGAATGGCGGCGTGCCAGCACCGAGGTCGTGGCGTCGCGCATGGAAATGGCTGGCGAATGGGCCGAGCAGCACGAGGTCGAAAAGCTGGCGGAACATTACGAGGAGCGGCTGGACGAGGCCGGGTTCTTCTACCCCGAGCACAAGGCGCCCTCGATGAAGCTGAACCTGCGCAACCTTTGGTCCCGGATGCCGCTGACCCGGCATGACGTGCAGATGTTGCACGGTGTGATGCGGCAGATGGTGCGGTGGAAGGAGCGAGGGTAAACAACCCCAGGACTTGAGGCCCATGTCCGGCGGTTTGGCGCCCGAACCGCTCCAACGGGGCGGGCGTGGATCCAGATCACTCAGACGGGGGCCTTCCCAACCCGTTCCTACGCCCAGTCCGGTTTCCGTTTTTCCAGAAAGGCCGTGATCCCTTCGTCGGTGTCCCGGTTCAGCATGTTTTCCACCATCACCGCGCCGGAATAGGCATAGGCCTCGGCGGTGGTCAGTGTGGACTGTTCGTAGAAGGCCCGTTTGCCCACGCGCACCGCGCTGGCCAGTTTCGTGGCCACGGTTTCAGCCAGATCGCGTGTGGCGGCGGCCAGTTGCTCCGCCGGGACCGCCTTGTTGATCAGGCCGATCTCCCTGGCCTCGTCCGTGTCGATCAGCCGCCCCGTTGTCAGCATTTCGAACGCGGCCTTGCGTGGCACGTTGCGGGTCAGCGCCACCATGGGCGTTGAACAGAACAACCCGATGTTGACCCCGTTGACCCCAAACCGCGTGCCCTCGGCCGCCACCGCCATGTCACAGGTGGCGACAAGCTGGCAGCCCGCGGCGACCGCGACCCCATGCACCTGCGCGATGACCGGCTGCGGGATCGTCTGGATCGTCTGCATGACCTTTGAACAGCGCGCGAACAGATCGGCGAAATAGGCGGCACCGGCGTCTTCAGCCTGCCGCCCGGCCTGCATTTCCTTCAGGTCGTGCCCGGCGCAGAAGGCCTTGCCCGCGCCGGACAGGATCACCGCGCGGATGTCGGGCGACGCGCCGATGTCGTCGAGTTCCTCCTGCAGCGCGGCAAGCATCCCGTCGGACAGGGCGTTCAGCCGGTCGGGCATCGCCATGTGCAAATGGGCCACGCCGCCGCTGACGTTGCGTTCGATATGGGTCATGGCCTTGTTCCTCCTGCCGGTTTCCGGGCAACCTTAGGCCAGTCAATGGGGCAGGGGAAGCCGATGCAGATCGTGATGGACAAAGGGTCGCTGGAGGCGTTCCTGATTGAACATTTCCCGCAGGTCGGGCCGGAGTTTGCGATCGACGCCGTGACCGAGGAGGGTATCCGGGTCCGGTTGCTAACCGATGACAAACACCTGCGTCCCGGTGGCACCATTTCCGGCCCGTCGATGTTCGCGCTGGCCGATGTGGGGGTCTACCTTGCCATCCTCAGCCGGATCGGGCCAAAGGCACTTGCGGTGACAACGAATTGTTCCATTGATTTCATGCGCAAACCGGTGGCTGGCGCCGACCTTGTGGCCGATGTGCGCCTGCTCAAGCTGGGTCGGGTCCTGGCGGTCGGGGATGTCCTGATGCGGTCGAACGGGGAAGGGGAGCCTGTTGCGCGGGCCTCGATGACCTATTCGATCCCTCCGAAATGATGGGGTAAAATAATACCTATTTTGCAAGCCATTGTAATTGCTTGATTTATTCGGATAACTCCCGCTTGACTGCGCAATCGGGCCCTATATAACCCGCCCATCCCAATGACGGGCAGGTTTCTGCCCCCACAACGCATCTGGTGAACAATGAAAACCTTTTCTGCTACTCCGGCAGACATCGACAAGAAATGGATCCTGATCGACGCTGAAGGCGTTGTTCTGGGCCGTCTTGCCTCGATCGTCGCCATGCGGCTGCGCGGCAAGCACAAGCCGTCCTTCACCCCCCACATGGACATGGGTGACAACGTTATCGTCATCAACGCCGACAAGGTTCAGCTGACCGGCAACAAGCGGTCGGACAAGATCCATTACTGGCACACCGGGCACCCGGGCGGCATCAAGAACCGTTCGGCCGGTCAGATCCTCGAAGGGGAACACCCCGAGCGTCTGGTCACGCTGGCTGTCAAGCGCATGCTGCCGGGCAACCGCCTGAGCCGCAAGCAGATGACCAACCTGCGCGTCTTCGCCGGTGCCGAGCACGGCATGGAAGCTCAGAAGCCCGAAGTTCTGGACGTCAAGTCCATGAACAAGAAGAACACGAGGGTCTAAGACATGGCTGATCAGATCAATTCGCTCGAAGAGCTGGGCGCCGCCACTGGTGAAGCCGTGGTTGAAGTTTCCGCCCCCCGCGAGCCGGTTCGTGACGAACTGGGCCGGTCCTATGCCACTGGCAAGCGGAAAGACGCGGTTGCCCGCGTCTGGATCAAGCCGGGTTCCGGCAAGGTCACCGTCAACGGCAAGGAGCAGAAGGAATACTTCGCCCGTCCCGTGCTGCAGATGATCCTGCGCCAGCCGTTCCAGGTTGCCGGCGTCGACGGACAGTTCGACGTCTACGCTACCGTCAAGGGCGGCGGCCTCTCCGGTCAGGCCGGTGCGGTCAAGCACGGCATCTCCAAGGCGCTGCAGCTGTACGATCCGTCGCTGCGCGGTGCCCTGAAGGCCGCTGGCTTCCTGACCCGCGACAGCCGCGTCGTTGAACGTAAGAAGTACGGCAAGCGCAAAGCCCGCCGGTCCTTCCAGTTCTCCAAGCGCTGATCCTTCACAGGATATAAATTGGAAAAGGCCCGTGCGATGCGCGGGCCTTTTTCGTTATCCGAACTTGCGGCGGATCAACCGCAGGGCGGGCCGTTCGATCAATCGCATCAGAAGGGCGGCGACCCCAAGGCTGATAATTGCGGTGACGATCCAAGTGGCCATCACATGGCCCGTGGTCGCCTGTCCCAAAAGCTCGTGATCCGTCCCCCGGAACACAAGGATCGCGCCCACCGCCAGAAGCGGCATGTGAAACAGGTAGATCCCGAAGATATTCACCGAAAACGGCCGCGCGATCCGCGCAAGCCGGTCGGACGCACCCCAACCCCGCGCCAGCCCAACCCACAGCAGCAGCGCCGCGCCGATGGAAAACACAGGGATCGCCAGCCCGAAATAGAGCCTCCACGGGGTTTCCGCATCCGGCATTACCACCCCGAGCCACGAGGTTGGATCATGCGCCGGGATGCCTGCCGTGACCCAGCACAGAACGGCGCCGACCAGACCCAGCAGCAGGGCGTTGCGATCGGCGAAGGTCATTGCCCATTCCCGATGCCGCACGAGACCC
The DNA here is from genome assembly GCF_035969385.1 of Marivivens marinus. Lineage (NCBI taxonomy): Bacteria > Pseudomonadati > Pseudomonadota > Alphaproteobacteria > Rhodobacterales > Paracoccaceae > Marivivens > Marivivens marinus. The sequence continues at coordinate 325,306 of NZ_JAYKKJ010000004.1, forward strand.
CAGGCCAGTCCCAGCCCCGCGATGAAGGGCGGCAGCCGGAACCAGAGCCGGAAATACAGTTCGAACCCCGCATCGGTGGGTTGTCGGGTGGCGTAGAGGTCGTGCAGCATCCATGCGAAGGGATTGTCGCTGGCCCAGATGAACCCAAGCCGGGCCAATGCGCTGGCGACAAAGGCAACACCGATCCAGAACAGCGGTCGCTTGGTCCGAAACAACCCGGCCACAGCGAAGGGCAGGAGGATATAGACGATCATCATCACTTCCATGGTCCAGCCGACGGGGACCACGTTCATGTCATCGACGATATAGCCCACGAAGGCCGCCGATTGCAGGATTTGCAATGCTGTCGCCCCCCCGGCCAGCCCGAAGAACAGAACCGCGAACCAGTAGAGCGGCAGGATGCGGCTAACCCTGCGGACGTAGTAGTTGCGCAGGTCGATCCGGCCCGCCGCGTGCCGTTCGGAAATCAGACCGACCCCCAAGAGGAAAGCCGAGACCAAAAACACAAGGTCCACGCCAAAGGCCTGCCACGCGAAATCCAGGACGCCGGGCAGGCGGGCGACCACGCCGGGCAGGTCCTCGGGCGGGGCAAATCGGATGATGCCGAACAGCACGTGGAACAGCACCACCTGCAGAATCGCCACGGCGCGGAACAGGTCGATCCAGTTGCGGGCGGCCTTGTCATCAAGAATGGGTGTCATGGCTTATCTGTCCGGTGGGATCAGGCCCAGCCCGCGCAGATAGACGCCGATGCCGGATTCCAGCAGGTCTTCGGGCGGGAAGGGCGATTTGGTGCCGGGGCTGCCGCGTGCGAACAGTTCGACCACCCCGTGGCTCAGCGCCCAGATATGGGCGGAAAACATTTGTGGCGGCGGCCGTTTTTCCGGCGGGATCTGCATGGACAGTTCCACGGCGGCCTTTTCCAGCACCCCCATGGCGCGGGTCGCGACGGCGTGCAGTTCTGGTGTGCGCTGGATCGAAATGCCGCTTTCGAACATCGCCACGTAATGCCCCGGAAACCGGCGGGCAAAGGCAAGATAGGCGCGTCCTGTCGCCTCGAACGCGGACAGCGGGGTGGGTTTGCCGTTGTCGTAGGCGTGTTCCATCAGGTCGGCGAAAATCTCGTATCCCTGCCGGGCGGCTTCGGCGATCATGTCCTCGCGCCCTTCGAAATGGCGATAGACCGCCGCCGGGGTGACGCCCGCCTCGCGCGCGGCCTCGGACAGGGTAAACCCGGTCGGGCCCTTCTCTTCGATCAGGCGCAGGCAACCGGCGATCAGCGCTTCGCGCAGGTTGCCGTGATGATACCCGCGCTTAGCCATGCCAGATGTCCGGGCCGCCGGCGATCTTCGGATCGACCGTGCCAAGGGCGGCGCTGTCCTTGCGGGCGTAGTCCAGCTGGCACAGTACCGACCGGATCGCGTTGACCCGCGCGCGGCGCTTGTCGTCCGACCGGACCACAGTCCAGGGCGCATGGTCGGTATGGGTGCGTGTCAGTGTTTCGCCGATGGCGTCGGTATAGGCGTCCCAGCGCGACAAGCCCTTAACGTCAATCGACGACAGTTTCCATTGTTTGAGCGGGTCCTGTTCCCGGTCGAGAAAACGGCGCAGCTGTTCCGCCCGGCCCACGTTCAGCCAGATCTTGAACAGCCTGATCCCGTCGTCGACCAGCATCTTTTCAAAGTCGGGCACCTGCGCGAACCAGGCTTCGCGCTGTTCGGGGGTGCAAAAGCCAAAGACATGTTCCACCACGCCCCGATTGTACCAGCTTCGGTCGAAGAACGTGATTTCCCCGGCGGCGGGCAGATGCGCGATGTAGCGCTGGAAATACCATTGGGCGGCTTCGGTTTCGGTGGGTTTCGACAGGGCCACCACGCGGGCGCCGCGCGGGTTCAGGTTTTCGCGGAACCGCTTGATCGTGCCACCCTTGCCGGCCGCATCGCGGCCTTCGAAGACCACGGCGATCCGCTGGCCGGTGTCTTTGACCCAACGCTGCATTCGGACCAGCTCGACCTGAAGCGCCTCCAGCGCCTCTTCGTAGGCGCCCTTGTTCCACAGCCTGTCATAGGGGTAGCCGGGATCAAGGATATCCTTCTTGCCACCGTCCCTGATCGCCGCGCGGACCTGTTCCGGGGCCTCGTCACGCGCGAAGGCGCTGATTGCGCCGTCGAAAGGAAGTTCCATGCCCGTCGTCGCCTTGTCTCTTACTGCTTTGCGCCACTATGGGCCGGGGGGCGGGTTAACGCAATCCGGCCCGGTCGGCGGCGCGGTCAATGGCCGCGATGACCACCTCGGGGTGGGTATGGTGCGGCATGTGCCCCGCGGCGGGGATCTCGGTCAGGGTCGCGCCGGGGATGATCCGCGACACGGGCCGCGCGTGGATGTCGATTGGCACGATGGTGTCGGCGTCCCCGTGCACGAGTTCAACAGGTAGGTTCAAATCCGGGTATTGCGCCGACATCGCGACGACGAAGGGCCTCAGGTGGTTCACCTGACGGGCATTGGCGCGGATCGTGTCGCGCCGCAGGGTCAGGGCGGGGGCAACGTAGTGGCCATAACCTTCGGGCGCCGGGGCCGGAGCGAAGATTTCCGAGATCGTGTTTTCGACATAGCTGTCCGGCACGAAGGCTGTCAGCAGCGGGGCCAGAACCGCGCCGCCGAAGGGCGTGCCTACATAGCGATAAAGAGGGCCCAAATCGCCGGGCCAAGGCAGGGCGACCCCGCCCACGCTGACCAGCCCCGCGATATTGTCGGGGTGGTTCAACGCCCAGGCCAGCGCCACCGCCCCGCCATAGGAATGGCCCAGCACCAGCGGACGATCCGCCCCCAGCTTTGCCGCGGCCGCCTGCAACAGTTCCGCCTGTTCCGCCGGGCTTTCGCCGCGCGGGGCGAAGGCCGCGCTGAACCTGTCATTGACCCGGTCGGAATAACCAAGGCCGGGCCGGTCAAAGACGATCACCCGGTAGCGGTCCGCCAGTATCGGGGCGAAGGAAAATGTCATGTCCCGCGTGCTGCCGCTGGCCCCGTGGATCAGCACGAGGTCCGGCCCCGATCCCATGACGACGGCGTGGACGGTGCGGCCGTTCACATCCACCAGCTGGCCGGTCGGTGGAAACTCGGCCCGGGCAAGCCGTTCGTGCCGCGCCGCACGCCAGTGCACCAGCGCGACGAAGATTAGGGACAGAACAAGGACGATAACAACAATACGCATGGGCCAGAGCCTAGGTCGCGACGCCGGAAATGCCAGACCGACCCGGCGTCAGCTGCGCCAGTCGGTGGATTTGCTGCCAATCTCCGCCATGTCATAGGGCGTGGTCAGATAGACTTCGGAAATCCAGTTGCCATACAGAAGATGGGCGTGGCTGCGCCAGCGGTTCTGCGGTGCCTGCGACGGATCATCGTCCGGGTAGTAGTTGGCGGGGACGTTGATCGGCGTGCCGTTGGCAATGTCGCGGTCGTATTCCTGCTTCAGCGTATCGCTATCATATTCGAGGTGGTTGAAGATATAGAGTGCGCGATGGGCCGGATCTTCGACCAGCGCCGGTCCCGTCTCCTCGCTGTCGATCAGGATGTTCAACCCGGGTTTCGACAGGATCTCGTCGCGCTTCATCTCGGTCCAGCGGCTGACCGGCATGACCATGTCGTCCGAGAACCCGCGCAGGTAGGGCGAGGACGGCACGCAGTTGCGGTGCCGGATGCAGCCAAAGGCCTTGTGGTCCAGCATGTGTTTCTGGACCCCGTGGAAATGGTTGATCATCGCCATCCCACCCCAGCAGACACCAAAGGTGGAATGCACATGGGTCCGCGTCCATTCGAATACGCGGGTCAGCTCCTCCCAATAGGTCACCTCTTCAAACGGCAGGTGTTCGATGGGGGCACCGGTGATGATCAGCCCGTCCAGTTTCTCGCCCGAAGCTTCGATTTCCGAAAACGGGCGATAGAATTCCTCCATATGTTCGGCGGCTGTGGTCTTGGTCTGATGTTCGGACATGCGGATCAGGACGAACTCGATCTGAAGCGGCGTGGCGCCGATCAGCCGGGCGAACTGGTTCTCGGTCTGGATCTTCTTCGGCATCAGGTTCAAAAGCCCGATCCGAATGGGCCGGATGTCCTGATGGTCGGCCGCGTCCACGTCCATCACCATCACGCCTTCGCGCTTGAGCACGGCATGGGCGGGCAGGGTGGATGGCAGCTTGATCGGCATCAGTCAGCTCCGGTTGAATCTCTGGAAGGTCAGGTAGATAGGCGGTTCAGCCCCGCATCTCAAGGGCGTCTGCGATCACCTTTTCAAAGTCGGCGGCGGTCTGGACCGCGCCCATCTTTTCGGCGCAGACGGTCAGGCCCCAGCGGTCTGCCATGGCGCGGTAGCGGGGCTGGCGGTGGGCCAGCGCACGGGCATAGGTCCAGCGGATAAAGGCGTCGGGGTCCACCGCGTCTTCGGCGCAGCCCTGCTCAGCCAGGTAGTCCGCCCAGCATTGGGTCAGGAATTCAGGCTGATAGGCCATGGGTTTCGGCGCGCGGTCGAACCGGCGGACCAGTTCGGCGGTATGGGCGTCGGACCCTTCGATCCAGACCATCAGGGTCTGGGCCGACAGCTCCGCCATGATCGGATCGTCGGGATTGTCGGGGTCCACCCATTCGCAGATCGACCCGCCCGTATCGCAGACGAAATGCGGGTAGCCATACAGCCCCTCGGCCCGGTCGATGAAGTAACCGGTGTCCATCAGCGCGTTGATCTCGGCGCGGCGAAACTGGTCCTGCCTGCGGCGGTATTCGGCAATCGGGGTGCCACCCTGCGCCGGGTTGCCCGGTTTGCCCAGATAGGTCGACACCGGGGTCAGGTTGTTGAAGGTGATGTTGGACCCGATGTAGATCGAATCCGACATCAAGAGATCGCGCAGGAACGGCACTTTCATCGCCTCGCGCTTGGCGTTGTCGGCGATGAATTCACCCATGTATCGGGTGCCGATCCGGTAATCGACGGAATAGTGGAACCAGTCGCCTTGCGCCCGCAGCACGTTGGACACATGGGTCTTGCCGAGCCCGGACATACCGAACAGAAGGACGCGCTTGCGCGGGGCGTTGAGCCACTCAGAGGCGGTGTAGTAAATCATGCGCCCTGCCTAGACGGTCGGGCCCGCCCTGTGAAGATGGATTGTGCAACGAAAAACCCCGCCCGAAGGGGGCGGGGCCAATCTCAGGTTTCTGTCGCGCGGATCAGAAGCTCATGCCGACCTTCACGCCGACGCCGATGGCCGAGTTATCCTCGAACACGCCGGTCGGGGCGGTTGCGTCGCCGACGTTGATGTAGCGAATACCGCCCGAGATCTCGACGCCATTGTCCATGGTGTAGGCGCCACCAACCTGGATGCTGAAGTAGCCATCGGTCGGGGCGAGGGCCGAGGCCAGACCGCCCTGCGCCTTTTCATAGCCAAGGCTGACCGATCCCGCGAAGCTGTCCGAGAACCGGCGGCCAACGCCGATGTTATAGGTGATGGAATCGCTGTCGGGGGCGTAGAGTTCGCCTGCCGGGCCGCTGTCGGTCACGGTTACGGCGGACCAATCCGCCCAGCGGATCGACCCGAACAGAAGCGTATCGGCCGCGATACCGGTCTGGAAATCCAGATTGACGGACTGCGGGAAATCCGCGGTCAGGGTGGTGGGAACGGTGATCCCGTCAAGTTCGAGGCTGATCGCGCTAGAATAGGTCAGGGCCACGCGCAGGGCGATGTCCGGGATTTCATAGGCGCCCCCGACAACATAACCGACACCGCTGCCGGAGCTATAGTCGTTCGCAAACGCACCTAGGTCGATTGATCCGCTGCCGTTCAGCATCCGGACACCTGCATGGGCCGAGACCCGTTCGTTGATCTGGTATTGGCCGAGGGCGGTGATCGACATTGTTTCGACCGATGCCATCGGAACCGCGCCACCGCCGATGTCGGGGTATTCGATGGCAGCGCCGAACGGTTGATCGACGATCAAGGCAAAAGCCACATTGTCGTTCACCTGGGTCCGCATGGCGAACCCGATCGACGAATAGGGCTGTGCGACAGAGCCTTCGCCCGCGTAGGGCGCGCTGCTGGCGGTAACGCTGGGCATCACATAGCCAAAGCTGAATTCGGCATAATTGCCGTCTTCGAAAATCGCGCCGATCCCCTGGCCGGACCGGTCAAGGCCGCCCGCATGTGCCAAAGTGGTCGACATCAACAGGGCAGCGCCACCTGCGACAAACTTCTTCATTTTGTTATCCTCCCGTCGCATGGGACTTGCCATGCTGTTCCTCTTCCTGCGCAGGAAAATACGGAAGCGGTCAAAAAACGGTCAATTATTTACGCTACGTCAGCAAATCGTTTGCGCCGCAGCGTCACAAAAATGTCCCGCGCGTTAACCTTTTGCCGCCCGGACGTTGATCCAGTTGGCGGCAAAGATGACGGCCGCGCCGACAAAGACCAGCGCGTCGATTGGTTCGGCGTAGACCAGCATTCCGATGATCGCGATCAGCGGCAGGCGAGCAAAGTCGATGGGCATGACAAAGGACGCCGGGGCAAGGCGCAACGCGGTTGTCAGGCAGAAATGCGCAAGCAAACCGGCGCACCCGATCAGGAACAACCACGGCGTAGTCGCGGGGGACGGCAACATGAAATCTCCATCGTAACCCGCTGCAATGGCGCCGAAAATGGCTTGCAGGACCGTGAGGTAAACAAGGATACCGGTGATGGTTTCGGTGCGGGTCAAGCGGCGCGTCAGCACAGCCGTCAGCCCGAACCCGACCGCCGAAAGGGCCGCCGCCCCCAATCCCCAGGACAGCGCGTCGGGGCTGGGCCGTGCCACGATCAAGATGCCGATGAACCCGAGCGCTGCCGCCATGGCGCCGGTTCGGGTTATCCGTTCGCCCAGAACCAGCGGCGCCAGAAGGATCGCCCAGATTGGCGTGGTGAATTCCAGTGCGAAAACCTGGGCCAGGGGGATCGCGGTCAGGGCATAGAACCAAAGGTTTTGACCCGAGAAATGTGCAAGGTTTCTAATAAGATGCAACCCGAACTTCGCGCGGCTTACCTGTCCCAGAGTACCCGCATAGCCCGCGACCGAAAAGACGATCACGATCCCGACGCAGGACCGGTAGAACATGATCTCGAAGGTATCGAGCTCGAACGAGACTGCCCGCCCGGCCACGGCCATTGAAGTGAAAGAGACGATGGCCCCGATCATCCAGAAGGCTGCGCAGACGTGCGGCGCCATGGTCAGCCGTCGACTTCGGTGATCTGGTAGTCGCGGGGGATACCGGCGCTGACTTTCGCCCAGTCGGAGGCCCCGGCGCGGGCCTGATGCGCGTCAAAGGCGGCCCGGTCGGTGAACAGTTCGGACACCATGAACCGGCCAGCGATGCTGTCGCTTTCGACGACGTTGAATTCGACACAGCCCGGCTCGGCCCGTGTCAGGGAGATATGCGTGGGCAGGGCGGCACGGATGTCATCCAACCGCTCTGCCGGTACGTCGATATGTCCCGCCAGCCGGATCATTCGAGTTCGATCGTCCCCGGCGGTTTCGAGGTGCAATCGTAGAACACACGGTTCACGCCTTTCACCTCGTTAATGATCCGGGTGGAGGTTTCGCCAAGGAAATCATGGGTGAACGGGTAATAATCGGCGGTCATCCCATCGACCGAGGTCACGGCCCGCAGCCCGATGGCGTAGTCATAGGTCCGCCCATCGCCCATCACGCCCACGGTCCGCATCGGCAGGATCGCGGCGAAGGCCTGCCAGATCTCGTCATACAGGCCGTGCTTGCGGATCTGATCGATATAGACCGCATCGGCCTGCCGCAGGATGTCCAGCTTTTCGCGGGTAATCTCGCCGGGGCAGCGGATGGCGAGGCCGGGGCCGGGGAAAGGGTGGCGCCCGATGAAATGGTCGGGCAGGCCCAGTTCGCGGCCTAATGCGCGCACCTCGTCCTTGAACAGCCCACGCAGCGGCTCGACCAGTTTCAGACCCATCTTTTCCGGCAACCCGCCGACGTTGTGGTGCGATTTGATCGTGACGGAGGGACCACCAGAAAAAGACACCGATTCAATGACATCGGGGTAAAGGGTCCCCTGCGCGAGGAATTCGGCGCCTTCGATCGTATCGGCGTATTTCTGGAACACGTCGATGAACAGCTTGCCGATGGTCTTGCGCTTCACCTCGGGGTCGCTGACGCCTTCCAGTTCACCCAGGAACAGGTCGGATTCATCGGCGTGGATGAGGTTCAGGTTGTAGTTTTCACGGAACATCTGAACGACCTGTTCGGCCTCGTTCAGGCGCAGCAGGCCGTGGTCCACGAAAACGCAGGTCAGCTGATCGCCGATCGCCTCGTGCAGCAGGATGCCGGTGACGGAACTGTCGACGCCACCGGACAGGGCACAGATCACCTGCTTGTCGCCAACCTGTGCGCGGATCGTTTCGATCATTTCCTCGCGGTAGGCGCCCATGGTCCAGTCGCCCGAGAAGCCCGCCAGACGCACGAAGTTTTCATAAAGCTTTGCGCCGTTCGGGGTGTGGTGCACCTCGGGGTGGAATTGCACCGCAAAGAAGTTGCGTGCGGGGTCGGCCGTGATGGCAAAGGGCGCGCCGGGCGAGGTGCCGAAGACCTCGAACCCGGGGGCGATTTTCGACACGTGGTCGCCGTGGCTCATCCAGACCTGTTCGCGCCCGCCGTCAAACCATCCGTCCAGAAGCGGCAGCTTGGCATCGGTGGGGGTGACATAGGCGCGGCCGAATTCGGCGGTGCCATGGCCCGATTCCACAAGGCCGCCAAGGCATTGCATCATGACCTGCTGGCCATAGCAGATGCCCAGGATCGGAACCCCAAGGTCGAACACCGTCTCCGGTGGCCGGGGCGACCCCTCGCGGGTGACGCTGTCGGGCCCGCCCGAGAAGATCACAGCCTTTGGTGCAAAATCAGCAAGGAAGGCGTCGGTGACGTTCTGGTAGGGGTGGATTTCGCAATAGACGTTCAGCTCGCGCAGGCGCCGCGCAATCAGCTGCGTGACCTGGCTGCCGAAGTCGATGATAAGCAGTTTTTCGTGGGACATGCTGGACATGCCGCCTGATAGGCTTGACCCGCGATTTGCGCAAGCCCTTCGCGTGACGGGGCCGCGCGGCGCGGTCTGACACGCCAATGTCGCTTTTGCCCCTAGCAGGACGCAATTCAAGCACAGGGGCTTGGCTGTGCGGCGTATCAGCATCCCACATACCTTACGGAGGGAATCAAGATGTCGGATGTTGCAGCTGCTGGTGGTGGTCGTCGCACACGGGGTGGCGGTGGCGCAGCCCGCCGGGCCGAACGGTCCGCGGTCAGTGTCGAAACCGCGAAATATATCGAACGCAACATTCCCAACCTTGATATCCTCCACCCCGAAGCGGTCGAGATCATCGAAGCCAACGCCGAACAGGTTCTGGAAGAGATCGGCGTCAACTTCGTCGAAAACCCCGCCGCGCTGGAGCGTTGGCGCGAGGCCGGGGCCGATGTGGATGGCGAACGCGTCCGCCTGCCCAAGGGGCTTGCCCGCGAGCTGATCAAGACCGCCCCGTCGGAGTTTACCCAATACGCCCGCAACCCGGAGCGGAACGTGGTCATTGGCGGCCGGAACCTTGTCCTTGCCCCCGTTTATGGCCCGCCCTTCGTCCGCGACATGGACGGTGGCCGCCGATATGCCACCATCGAGGATTTCCAGAAGTTCGTGAAACTGGGCTATATGTCCAAGTGGCTGCACCATTCGGGCGGCACGGTGTGCGAACCGACCGATGTGCCAGTGAACAAGCGCCACCTTGATATGCTGCTGGCGCACATGACCCTGTCCGACAAACCCTTCATGGGGTCTGTGACCGAGCCCAGCCGGGCTCAGGATTCGGTCGATATGGCGTCGATCCTGTTCGGGGCGGATTTCGTCCAGAACAACACGGTGATGACCTCGCTGATCAACATCAACTCTCCCATGACCTTTGACGGGATCATGATGGGCGCGCTGGAAGTCTTTGCCGCGAACAATCAGGCGTCGATCATTTCGCCGTTCATCGTCGGCGGCGCGATGGCGCCCGTCTCGGTGACTGGCACCCTGACCCAGACGCTGGCCGAGGTTCTGGCCGGGGTCGCCTATAGCCAGCTGATCCGCAAGGGCGCGCCGGTGATTGCCGGAACCTTCGTCACTTCGATCGACATGAACTCTGGCGCGCCGACCTTCGGCACCCCGGAAGCCAGCCAGATCACCTATGGCATGGGTCAGATCGTGCGCCGCCTTGGGCTGCCTTACCGGTCGGCCGGGTCGTTCACCGGGTCGAAACTGCCCGACGCGCAGGCTGCTTATGAAACCGCCAACAGCCTGAATATGGGCCTTCTGTCTGGTGTGAACTTTATGTTGCACTCTTGCGGCTGGCTCGAAGGCGGGCTGGTCTCGAGCTTCGAGAAATTCGTGATGGACGCCGACCAGCTGGGCACCCTGCACAAGATGGCCGAGGGTGTGAAATTCGACGAGAATGCGCAGGCGATGGACGCGATCCGCGAAGTGGGCCCCGGCGGCCACTACCTTGGCTGCGCCCATACGCAGGCCAACTTCAAGACCTCCTTCTGGCGTTCGGACCTGCTGGACTACAAACCCTTCGAACAATGGGACGAAGAGGGCGCGCGCGACACGATGACCCTTGCCAACCTGCGCGTGAAGAAGCTGCTGGAGCAATACCAGAAGCCGGCGCTGGACGCAGGCATCGAAGAGGCGCTGAACGCCTATGTGGCGGAAAAGAAAGCGTCGATGCCCGACGCCTTCATGTGATCCAGACTGACAATCGGGGCGCCTTCGGGCGCCCCTTTCATGTTGCGGGTCAGGCGCGGGTGACCGCGCGAAGAATGCGGGCCTCGCCCATGATCGCGATCAGCACCTCGACATGGCGGGCGATGGAATAATCGGCGCGATCCTCGCGCCGTTTTGTGTCCAGGTCGCGCTCAAGCTCGAGAAGATGAAGAATCGCCTCGCCCGGCCGGGGCGGTGCCGGGCGGCGCAGGATTCGGCCCAGATGCTGATCCCGGCTATAGTCATCCACCCCGATCCGGGCCGACTGAACAAGGAGTTTGGGCCGGTTCAGCTGGCCGACGAGTCCGAGAATATCAAGCATGGTGCCCCCTTTGGCTTAACGAGTTTGTTCGAAAAGTGACACAACTATGGCGTGTGTTGCGCCATCGACGATTCCAGCGAACGCAATCGTTACGGGCGTTTAGACTTTCTAAACCATGCTGATCCATGGCTGCCCTGTTAAGGTTTAGGTAAGAAAATCAACTTTAGGTTGTTATCGGTACCAGAAAGGTGCTGCCGGATGCTGGGTCCGACCAAGGGGGTAACGGATGGCTGCCGAGAATCGGCGTTCTATCGTGGTGCGCATGCCCGACTGGGTTCCGCCTGCGGCCCTGAACTACCTTGTCCATACGGAAATGGGCATGTCGATCCGCGCGCTTGCGCGGGCATCGGATTGCCATGCCTCGACCATTCTCAGGCAGGTGCGGCGCTATGAAAACCGGCGGGATGATCCGCTGGTAGACGATGCGCTGCGGCGGTTGTCCCGGCATGTTCCACGACCCACAGTTCAGGACGAGGAGGCGGCGCAGCCCATGACGATTGATATTCGCCGATCAGCGGTTGGCGCGGATGACAAACCGTCGGAGGCCCGGATCGCAGCGGAAGGTCTGCGCATTCTGCGCCGCCTGTGCGAGGCGGGCGCGGTTCTTGCCGTAGCCCGCGACATGGATACCGCCGTTGTGGTCCGCGACGTGCCGGGCGGTGAAACGACCCGAACCGCAACAGTAGGCTGCGACGTGGCGCAGGCCATGGCGCTGCGGGAATGGATTTCCTGTGCCGAACCGGGCGCACGGGTGGTCCGATACCGCATCACCAACACTGGGCGCGCCGAATTGAAGAAACTGATGGCGGCGGACGAAAACCGCGCGGTGCAGGGGTTTTCTGAGGCGCGCGCCGAATTTCGTGGCCGCGCCGCCGAGATCGAGGATCTTGCCGGGGACGATGGTTTTGATGGGCGCGGAATGCGCTATGCCCTTGGGGAAAGCCCGTTGATCGGCCTGTCCCGCCGCCGCGACAAGGATGGGCAACCGTTTCTGACGCGGGATTTGGTGGCGGCGGGAGAGCGGCTGCGCGAGGATTTCGAGTTGGCGAACATGGGGCCGAAGGTGACAACCGACTGGACCGGATTTCTGACCGGACCGTCCCGCGGTGTCGGTGGTGGCGGGCAGGGCGGGGCAGAGGCTGCCCATGGGCGCGTCGCCGCGGCGCTGGCCGATCTGGGCCCGGGGCTGGGCGATGTCGTGCTGCGCTGTTGCTGCTTTCTTGAAGGGCTGGAACAGGCCGAGAAGAAACTTGGCTGGGCGGCGCGATCTGGCAAGATCGTGTTGCGCATCGCGCTGCAACGCTTGCGTCGCCATTACGAGGAAACCCAGGGAAAATACGGGCCGAAGATCGGCTAGGCGCACCCGGTTTGATCCCAGCGCAGCCCGGCCTTGCACCGGGCCGCGTTGCCATGGGCCGCGCTTGGGATTATGTGGGGGGAAACGCCGGCCGGAGGAGCCCCCATGCGTGACCTGAAAATCCCAGAGCAGCGCCACCCCGAAAAGGCGCATCGCCCGGACAATCCGCAACCGCGTAAGCCGGAGTGGATCAGGGTCAAGGCCCCGACCAGTCAGGGGTATAAGGAAACCCACCGCATCATGCGCGAGCATAAGCTGGTGACGGTCTGCGAAGAGGCGGGCTGTCCCAATGCCGGCGAATGCTGGAGCCAGGGTCACGCCACCATGATGATCATGGGCGAGATCTGCACCCGTGGCTGCACCTTCTGCAATATCGCCACGGGCCGCCCCGACGCACTGGACCAGTTCGAGCCGGGACGCGTGGCCGATGCGGTGCAGAAGCTGGGGCTGAACCATGTGGTGATCACCTCGGTCGACCGGGACGATCTGGCCGACGGCGGGGCTGAACATTTCGCCCAGACGATCCGCGCGGTCCGGCATCGCAGCCCGAACACCACCATCGAAATCCTGACGCCCGATTTCCTGAAATGCGATCCATCGGTTCTGGAAACCGTGGTCGCGGCGAAACCGGACGTGTTCAACCACAACCTTGAAACCGTCCCGGGCCTTTACCCCGAGGTGCGCCCCGGTGCCCGCTATTTCCATTCGCTGCGCCTGTTGCAGCGGGTCAAGGAACTGGACCCGATCATGTTCACCAAGTCGGGGATCATGGTGGGGCTGGGCGAAGACAGGCAGGCCGTTATGCAGGTCATGGACGACATGCGCGCCGCCGATATCGATTTCCTGACCATTGGCCAGTATCTGCAACCGACGCCAAAGCATCACGCGGTCGAACGCTTCGTGCACCCGGATGAATTCAAGGCCTACGAAAAGGCTGCCTATGGCAAGGGATTCCTGATGGTCTCGGCCACGCCGCTGACCCGGTCCAGCTATCACGCAGGGGACGATTTCGCCCGCCTGCGCGAAAACCGGATGAAGAAACTGGGCCGCGCCTAGCCCGCGATCGGAAAACTGGTCTGGATTTGCAGGGTTCCGTTGATCCCGGCGACCGCCTTGACGAAGCCGCGCACGGCATAGCCCTGCGTGTGGGTCGATCCGGCACCCATCCGGCCCGCGTTGTTGCGCCCAAGATGCCCCGCGCCGCCGCCCTTATCGCTGTCGTCATGGGCGCTGGAAATCTTGTATTTCCGGTGCGGTAGCGCCGCTTCCATGACGCAGTCCTTTTCCCCGATCTCCAGCCGTTGCAGTGCGATCTGGCCTTGCATGGAATTCAGGATCTCGGTGGTGGCGGAAACCTGATCGTCGAAGGTCCAGTAGGTGCCGGTTGTCCGCGGCTCTCCGGGTGTGTTCACTCGGGTCCGCTGGTCAAGAAAACTTGCGCCGCCGTGGATGCTGGCATGGGCCGGGGCCGGGGAGCGTTGGGTCCGTCCACCCGGGCCGACACCCGTCATCATCCGGTTGCCGCCGTAAATTTGCAGCATCCCGCGTACTTCCATTTCGGTGTAACGTCTGCGGTAGGTCGCCATGACACCCCCCCTTGTCGGTTGAAATCCAAAACCGGCCATCACTCGGCACCCAATACCCCGCCAAGGGTGGTCCCGGCGGGGTCGCATGCAAGAATTTTCCGGTCAGGGTCAGTTTTCGACGGGTGGAACGGCCTTGAGATAGGCGGCAATCGCCTGTCGGTCGGCCTCGGGCAATTGCGCGGTGTTCTGGACCACTTCGAACATCTCGCCCCCGGCGCTGTCGAATTCGGGGGTAAAGCCGCTGGTCAGGTATTCCACGATTTCACCTTCGGACCATGACAGGCCCCCGGGAGTGATATTGGGGACCCGGCCTGTCGCGCCGGGGATCGGGGCACCGGCCAGCCAGCGATCTGTCTGCAAGCCGCCCAGCGCGTTGCGGGGCGTGTGGCATTCGGCGCAATGGCCCATCGCCTCGACCAGATACCGCCCGCGCTCCTGTTCGGCGGTCAGGTCGCCGGTCAGGACCCAGTCGTCATTTGCAAACAGCAACTTCCAGCCGCCCAGCGACGCCCGGATGTTGAATGGAAATCCCACGTCATGCGGGCGGCTGTCGGCGTCTGACGCGGGCAGTGTGGCCAGATAGGCATAAAGATCGGCAATATCCTGCGCGGTCATCCGGGAATAGGACCCGTAGGGCAGTGCCGGATAATAGTGCCGATTGTCCGGAGAGGTGCCATGCCGCAGCGCATCGGCAAGATCCAGCAGGCTCCACCCGCCGATCCCGTTCTGGCCCGTGCTGATGTTGGGGGCGTAGAAGGTGCCAAAGGGGCTGGCAAACCCCTTGCCGCCCGCAAGCACGAGACGGGCCTCACCCTCGGCCTCGGGGGCGGCGTGACAAGACGCGCATCCGGTCGCGGCAAAGACGAGCGCACCACGGTCGTTATCGCCGGACAGGCCGTCGAACTCTGCCGGGTCAACGTGGCGGGGGCGGGTGACATAAAGGCCCGTGGCCGCGGCGATGGCGACGAAACCGATCAGGTAAGCAACTCGCTTTCGCAAGGTCATGGCGGCCCTTTCAACACATTTGCCGAAGGCGCGGGGAGGCGCCTTCGGCTACCATGTCAAACACAGGGTGGGGTCAGTTGTTCGACTGGCGATAGGATTGGTGGCAGCCCCCACAGGCCCCGCCCAGCGCCTGCATGGCGCCTTGCAGCGATTCTAGGCCATTGCCGGCGGCAGCTTCCATCGCGATGGCGGCGTCGACCATTGCGCCGCCCTTTTCCATCACCCCGGCCATGTCTTCCCAGATTGCCGGCAGCGCCTTGGTCCCTTCGACCGAAGCGTTGTCAGACCCCTGGGGCCAATAGGTGGACTGGTTCAGCTGCACAAGCGCGGCAAGGTTCGACGCAGCGGCGCTGGCGGCGTCGGCGTCATAGTCCATTTTGCCCTGGGCCATGCCGCCCAGAATGCCAAGGTTATGCGCATAGAGCTGCATTTGGGCCTGACGGGCCTTGATCGCGCCGGCAATGGCCGGATCGACGTGGCTTTCGGCCGTTGCGGTGGAGGTCAGGGCAAGCGCGGCGGCGGTGAACGCGATACCAGCGGAAAGTGCAAGGGTTTTCATGGAAACTCCACAGGGTTGAGAAAAGCATTGATTTCCCGATGGTATCTGTGCCCACACTAAAAGCCATTCGGAAATTTCGCGCAGAGGTGGGCGAAAAATGCACAGGGACAATTGGGACGACCTGCGGTTCGTTCTGTCGGTGGCTGAAACCGGGTCGGTCAGTGCGGCGGCACGGGCGCTGGGGGTGAACCATGCAACCGTCCTGCGCCGCATTGCCGGGTTCGAAGACCGGGTCGGGTCGGCGGTTTTCGACCGCACGGCGCAGGGATACCGGGTGCCGCCCGACAAGTTGCGGGTGATCGAGGCCGCCCGAGAGGTGCAGAATGCCATCATGAACGTCGACCGGCTGCTGCACGGGGTAGAGGCGCAATTGGCCGGGGTGGTGCGGATCACCTCGACCGATACCTTTTGCACCGCGGTACTGCCGCCCATCGTCGCCAATCTGCTATCCGAATCGCCCGGTCTGGCGATCGAACTGCATTGCACCAACGCGCATTTGGACTTGTCGCGGCTGCACGCGGACATCAGCGTGCGCCCGGCGCTGAAACTGGCCGACGATCTGGTGGGCGACCGGGCGGGGCAGATGGGGCTGATCCCCTATGTTGCGGCCCATCAGGCGCCCGAAAACTGGCTGGGTCTGACCGGCGCGCTGGCCCGGTCGCGGGCGGCGGACTGGATGGCATCCAACGTGGACCCGACGACGGTCACCAGCGGGGCGGACAGTTTCATGGTTCTGCGTGAAATGGTTGCCGCCGGATTGGGCCGCGGATTCCTTCCCGCAGCCATCGGCGAAGACGATCCGCGCCTGCGGCGCCTGCCCGAAGACATTGCCCCGATGCTGGTTGTCCCCCTTTGGGTCGTCAGCCACGTCGACCTTGCCGAAGCCCCGCGGCTGCGCAATATTCGCGCCCGTCTGGCAGCGGCCCTCACGGAAGAAACCGACTGGATGCTGGGGCGGGGAACTAGGCGTCCTCGGTGAACCGGACCTTGCCGATGAAGGGCAGGTTGCGGTTGCGCTGCGCATAGTCGATGCCGTAGCCGACGACAAATTCGTCGGGGATTTCAAAGCCGGTCCAATCCGCCTTGACGTCCACCTCGCGCCGGCTGGGTTTATCCAAAAGCGCGATCGACCGCAGCTTGTGCGGCTTGCGGGCATTCAGCAGGCCCAGCACGTGTTTCATGGTGAACCCGGTATCGACGATATCTTCGACCACCAGAACGTCACGGCCCTCGATGCCGCCGCGCAGATCCTTCAGGATACGGACCTCGCGGCTGGATTCCATGGCATCGCCGTAGGACGACGCCTCAAGGAAATCGACCTCGACGTTCAGGTCCAGTTCGCGCACCAGATCGGCGATGAACACGAATGACCCGCGCAGCAGGCCCACCACGACTAGTTTCTCGGTTCCCTTGAAATCCCGCTTGATGTCTTTGGCGAGGTCTTCGATCCGGGCGGCGATCGACTTGGCAGAGATCATTTCGTCGATCACGTAGGGGCGTTGCGACATTTCAGGGCAATCCTTGGTCTTTGGGTTGATTTCCGTCGGCCAGTCTACGACATCAGGGGGCAAAGTCACCAGAGCAGTTGGACGCATGCCCGCGCATTCCGAAACGAAATTCCTGCCCTATGGGCCCGCGCAGATGTATGATCTGGTGGGGGATGTGGCCTCCTATCCGAAGTTTCTGCCGTGGACGGCGGCTGCGCGTATCCGGTCGGTGACGGACTACGGCGATCACGCGGTAATGCTGGCCGACCTCGTGGTGTCCTTCAAGGTGTTCCGCGAAAGCTTTGGAAGCCGCGTGACCCTCTGGCCCGGCCAGCGGCGGATCGACACCGAATATATAGACGGCCCGTTCAAATACCTGAATTCGACATGGACCTTCGCCGAGGCACCGGGCGGCTGCGAGGTCCACTTTTCGGTGGATTTCGAGTTTCGCAATCGGCTGTTGCAGGGGGCCGCGGGGCTGTTCTTCAACGAAGCGATGCACCGGATCGTCGCCGCCTTCGAGGGCCGCGCGAAAGAGCTTTATGGGTGATCCCCGCCTCTTGCGGCGGCGTGGATTGAGAATATCGTAGCGGGTCGGAAGGATATGCCCATGCCCCTCGAATCCCATCTATCCGAATTCACCCTTGCCCCCCTGACCGGAGCGAAGGACGCCCGCGCGATGATGCGCCTGTCCCTGTTTGACTGGGCCGCTTGCGGATTGGCGGGCGTGGCAGAGCCATTGGCGGCCATCCTGCGCGACAAGGCTTTGGCCGAGGGGGGCGCGGCGCAGGCAACGCTGTTCGGCGGCAGGCGCGTTCCGGCCCGCGCAGCGGCACAGGTCAATGGCGCGATCAGCCACGCGCTCGACTATGATGACACCCATTTTGCCCATATCGGCCATACCTCCGTCGGGGTGGTGCCCGCGGCGCTGGCCGTCGCGGAACGGGAAGGGGCGGATATGGCGGGTCTTGTGGACGCCGCGCTGATCGGGTCCGAGGGCGCGGTCAGGGTGGGGGTCTGGCTGGGCCGCAACCACTACGAGACCGGGTTTCACCAGACCGCGACCGCCGGGGCTTTGGGCGCGACAATGGCGGCGGCGCGGCTGATCGGGCAGGTCAGGGCCGAGATGGCGCTAGGTCTCGCCTCGACCCGCGCAGCGGGACTGAAATCGCAGTTCGGCACAATGGGCAAACCGTGGAACGCGGGGCTTGCGGCGGAAACGGGGGTGGAATGCGCCACCCTTGCTGCACTTGGGTTCACGTCGAACCCGTCGGACATGTCAGGTGTGCAGGGGTTCGGCCCGACGCACCACGGCGCGGCAGAGGCAGAGGCGCTTGAAGGTCTTGGGCAAGACTGGCTTTTCCCGCAGGTCAGCCACAAGTTCCACGCCTGTTGTCACGGGCTGCACGCCACGATCGAGGCGCTTGGATCGCTTGAGCTGACCGCCGCGCAGGTGGATCGGGTGGAGGTGCGCACCCATCCCCGCTGGCTGAAGGTCTGCAACAAACCTGCCCCGCAGACCGGGCTGGAGGCCAAGTTTTCCTATGCTCATGTGGTGGCGATGGTGCTGGCCGGGGTCGAAACCTCGGCGATCCGAAATTTCAGCGATGCCCTTGCCCAGCGCCCGGATCTTGTGGCGATCCGGGATCGGGTGACCGTGGTGACCGACAGCACATTGTCGGAAATGCAGGCGGTCGTGACGGCGACCCTGACGGACGGCACGGCGCGGACCGCCCGGCACGATCTGGACGCCCCGATCAGCCTTGACGCGCGCGGCGACAAGCTGCGCCGCAAGGCGGCGGGCCTTTTGGGGGCGGAGCGGGCCGATGCGCTGTGGGCGGCGAGCATGGGCGATGATCTTGCGGCGTTTGCAGGGCTGTTGGCGGGGGGCTGATCTTGGTCCGAAAGGGCCGCGCCCGACCCTGGGTGGGCGCAAACGCCACTTGAGCTGTTTGCTGTCCTCAAAAAGATGTGGGGCCGATTTGCTTCTCGTTTCCGTGCAAATGCGCCCTCCCGGGGGGAGGGTCGGGCGCGGCCCGGGTGTACCATCCGGGCCCAGAAAGTTGAGTGACCTGAGCAGACATGAAAACGGGGGCCGGTGTGGCCCCCGTCGTTTTTTCCTTCCCGATTTGGATCAGGAGTTGAAGTCGTAGGCCCGTTCGCCGTGCACCGTCAGGTCAAGCCCGTTGGTTTCGGTTTCCAGATCGACCCGCAGCGGGGTGATCGCCTTGACCACCAGAACCAGCACGACCGACACCACGACAGTGAAGACACCGACGATGGCAAGGCTGCCTAGCTGCGCAGCCCAGCTGCCCGCGCCGAAGACGGCGATCATGATCGTGCCGAAGATGCCACCGACACCGTGCACCGCGAAGACATCCAGCGTGTCGTCGATCTTCAGCCGGTCGCGGATCAGGTTCACCGCTTCCTGACACAGGATGCCCGCGACCGAACCGATGATCAGCGCCGCGACCGGGCCGACAAAGCCCGAGGCCGGGGTGATCGAGGCAAGCCCGGCGATGGTCCCGGTGACAAGACCGACCAGAGAGGCGCGGCCGAACTTGATCTTTTCCCAAAGTGCCCAGGTCAGGGACGCAGCGGCGGCCGAGATATGGGTGACGGTCATCGCCATGGCCGCCCCGCCATCAGCAGCCAACTGCGACCCGCCATTGAAGCCGAACCAGCCGACCCACAACATCGCGGCCCCGATCATCACCATGCCGGGGTTATGCGGCGGGGTAGTGCGGTTTTTGCGCGGCCCAAGGAAGACGGCAATCACCAGCGCGGCCAGACCGGCGGTTTCATGGACGACGATCCCGCCCGCGAAATCCCGCACGCCAGTTTCCCCGAAGATGCCGCCATCGGCAAGGAACCCGCCGCCCCAGATCCAATGGGCAACGGGCGCATAGCACAGCAGCATCCAAAGCGCCGAGAAGGTCAGGACAAAGCCGAAGCCGACCCGCTCTACATAGGCGCCGACGATCAGCGCCGGTGTGATGATGGCGAATGTCATCTGGAAGGCAAAGAACAGCACTTCGGGCAGGTTGCCCGACACGGTGTCAGCATCGACCCCGTTCAGGAACATCTTGCCCAGCCCGCCCCAGATGGCGTTGCCGTCACCAAAGGCGATGGAATAGCCCGCGACCAGCCACAGGATGCTCATCAGACAGGCAATGGCGAAGACATGCATGAAGACGCTCAGCACGTTGCGCGCCCGCACAAGCCCGCCGTAGAACAGCGCCAGCCCCGGCAGTGTCATGAAGAGGACCAGCGCCGTTGCGACGATGATCCAGGCGGTATCCGCTCCGTTCATTTCCCTTCCTTTCCCGTATTTGGGTGTTTTGCGGGCAAGAAACGGGATGCGGCCGCCAAATAAAGCGGCAAAGGTCGGCGGGGTTGCAGAAAAACCGGGCAAAACCGGAACTGCCCGAATTTTGGGCAGATTGCGGGGGTGTCGCCCATGAGGCGGGCAGGGCGTGATTTCTAGGACAGGGCGCCCAGTAGCAGGGCCAGCGCATGATCGACGGTCGCCGCGCGCACCTGATCCCGGCCAATGGCCCCGAATTCGACCGTCTCTGTGACAGTGCCGGACGGGCTGGCAAGACCAAAGCAGACCCGCCCCTCGGGCTTGTGTTCCGATCCGCCCGGGCCGGCAATTCCGGTGACGGACACGGTCAGTGCCGCCTTGGACCGCGCCAAGGCCCCGTCCGCCATTTCGCGGGCGATTTCCTCGGACACGGCGCCGAACTGGTCGAGCGTTTCCGGGCGGATGCCCAGCATCTCGATCTTGGCGGCGTTGGAATAGGTCACGAACCCCCGGTCGACCACATCGGACGAGCCCGGAACGGCCGTCAGCGCCCCGGCAATCAGCCCGCCAGTGCAGCTTTCGGCGGTGGCTATCATCAGGCCGCGGGCGCGGGCGGCGTCCAGAACCTTGGCCGCGTCGGTCATCGCATCAACAGCCCGTGCGACAGTGCCGCCAGCCCAATGGTCACAATGGCGGCGAAGACCCCCGCGATCACGTCGTCCAGCATCACGCCCAGAGCATCGCCGCGCCGGTCGGCCCAGCCTACGGGGCCGGGTTTCCAGATATCGAACAGCCGGAACAGGACAAATGCCGCGATCCAGCCGGGGTAGAGCGCCAGAAGGTCCACGTTCATCATGCCCGCGCCGTAGATCACGGGCAGCAGGGCGATCCACTGGCCCGCGACCTCGTCAATCACGATCTCGGACGGGTCGTGGTCGTCCTTGCCGGCGGTTTCTGCCTGCGTGGCCCAGACCCCCGCGACGAACACCGCGACAGTCGCGGCAAGGAACCCCCAGACCCCGAACAGGGTTGCCACGGCCCAGCCGACCGGCAGGGCGGCAAGCGACCCCCAGGTGCCCGGTGCGGGCCGCAGATAACCGGCATAGAAGAAGGTCGCGATGATCCGGGTCATGTCTTCACCAATGTTGCGGTTGCGATGGCGGCGATCCCCTCGCCTCGGCCGGTAAACCCCAGCTTCTCGGATGTCGTGGCCTTGACGCTGATCCGGTCCGGGGTCAGTCCCATGATCTGGGCCATTTCCTGTTTCATGGCAAGGGCATGGGGGCCGATCTTGGGGAATTCACAGATCAGGGTGCAATCGGCATGGGTGATCGCAAATCCCCGGTCCCGCGCAAGGGCGCAGGCGTGTTCAAGAAAGATATAGCTGGCCGCGCCCTTCCATTGCGGGTCGGAGGGCGGGAAGTGCTGGCCGATGTCCCCGTCGCCCAGCGCGCCGTAGATCGCATCGGTCACCGCATGCATCCCGACATCCGCGTCGGAATGCCCCTTCAGCCCGTGGTCATGTGGAATATCGACGCCGCAGAGCGTGACATGGTCGCCGGGCCCGAAGGCGTGCACGTCGAACCCGTTGCCGGTGCGTATATCCATTGTTTGCCCCAATATGGCCTCGGCCCGCGCGAAATCGGCGGGGGTGGTGATTTTCAGGTTGCGTTCATCGCCCTCGACAATGCGGACGGGGATGCCGGCGGCGCGGGCGACGGCGACGTCATCGGTGGCGCTGCCGTCCTGCGCGGCAAGAGCGGCGCGGAACGGCGCAAGGTGGAATCCCTGCGGGGTCTGCGCCCGGTAAAGGCCGCTGCGATCCTGTATCCCCGCGACCGAAGCCCCGGCCCCGGACCAGAGCGTGTCGGTCACCGGCAGGGCAGGGGCCGCGCCCGGCCCGTCGTCCAGAGCGTCCAGCACCCTGTCGATCACCACGGGCGGAAGGCAGCAGCGGGCGGCATCGTGGATCAGCACGCGGTCGGCCTCTGTCTGGGCCAGCCCGGCCTTGACCGAAAGGGACCGGGTCGCCCCGCCGATCGCGATTTTCGCCCGCGCCCTCAGGTCCAGCCGTTCGGCCCAACCCATGTCATCGGCTGAGATCACCAGCACGATCTCATCCACGCGCGGATGCGCCTCGAAGACCCCCAGCGTATGTTCGACGACCGTGCGGCCAGCCACGGCGCGCCACTGCTTTGGCGGGCCGTCTCCCGCCCGGGTGCCACGCCCGGCGGCGACGATGATGGCGGCTGTGGTCATTGTGGTCCGTCGATTGCCTTTACCCCGTTCCTAGGGCCAAGGGGCAGGCGGCGCAAATGGCGAATTGTCGGGCCAATTTGCACAAAAAATAGGCGAGCCGTGATTATTGCACAAAAATTCACGCCCATTTCGTTGTCTTGCCCGCTGCGCCCGCGTATTTCAGGGGCGAAATAGCTGAAAAGACCCTGCCTTGACCGACGCCGTGATTCCCCTTGGCCCCCTGACGCTGACGCCGCCCGTCGCGCTGGCCCCGCTTGCGGGGGTCACGGACCTGCCGTTCCGGCAATTGGTCAGCCGCTTTGGCGCGGGCTGGGTGGTGTCGGAAATGGTGGCCAGCCAGGAAATGGTACAGGCAAAACCCGGGGTGCGGGAACGGGCC
Source organism: Marivivens marinus (assembly GCF_035969385.1). Lineage (NCBI taxonomy): Bacteria > Pseudomonadati > Pseudomonadota > Alphaproteobacteria > Rhodobacterales > Paracoccaceae > Marivivens > Marivivens marinus. The sequence continues at coordinate 348,392 of NZ_JAYKKJ010000004.1, forward strand.
GAACTGGGGTTCGATCAGCAGAACACCGCCGTGCAACTGGCCGGACGCGAGGCCACCTGGATGGCCGAGGCGGCCCGGATCGTCGAGGCCAATGGCGCAAGTTTTATCGACATCAACATGGGTTGCCCGGCAAAGAAGGTGACCAACGGATATTCCGGGTCGGCCCTGATGAAGGACCTTGACCATGCGCTGACCCTGATCGAGGCGGTGGTCGGCGCGGTCAGCATCCCGGTCACGCTGAAAACCCGGCTTGGCTGGGACGATGCCCTGATGAACGCCGCCGATCTGGCCCGCCGGGCCGAGGCCGCGGGGATTTCGATGATCACCATTCACGGCCGCACCCGCTGCCAATTCTACAAGGGCCACGCCGATTGGGCCGCGATCCGGGCCGTGCGCGAGGCGGTGACCATTCCGGTGATCGCCAATGGCGACATCGTGGACAGCGGGTCCGCGGGCGAGGCGCTGCGGGCCTCGGGCGCGGACGGGGTAATGATCGGGCGCGGGGCGCAGGGGCGGCCATGGCTGCTGGCGCAGGTGGCGCATGACCTGTTCGACGGCCCGGCGCCCCGGATCCCGGCGCCGGCCGACTTTGCCGACATGGTCTGTGGCCATTACGAGGCCTCGGTCGCCTTCTACGGTGTGGAACTGGGGACCAAGGTCATTCGCAAACACCTTGGCTGGTACATGGACGACGCAGGCACACCGGCACCGCTGCGCAAGGCGGTATTGACCGAAGCCGATCCGGCGCGGGTCTTGCGCCTGTTGCCGGGGGCGCTGGAAGCTTGGGAAAGGGCGGCGGCATGATCGTTGACAACGCGCTGTGGAATTCGCTTCCGGTGCCTGCGCTGCTTTTGGGGCCGGACGACGTCATCGTCGATTCCAACCCGGCGGCGGAAAGCTTTCTGAACCTTTCGGCAAAGTCCCTTGTCGGGTCGAACATCTGGGAAAAGGTGATGATCGACGCGCCGCTGGAGGAACCCTATGCCCGGGCGCGGGATTTCAGTTCGTCGCTCTTTGTCAACGATGTCGATGTCGGCTCGGGCGAACGCGCGCCCATGCAATGCAACATCCAGTTCGCGCCCTTGCAGGGGCAGGACGGGGTCATGCTGATGATGATCTCTCCGCGCGAAATCGCCAGCCGGATGACCCAGAACAGCCATTCGGGCAAGGCCGCGAAATCGGCCATCGGCATGGCCGAGATGCTGGCCCATGAGATTAAGAACCCTCTGGCGGGGATCACCGGCGCTGCGCAGCTTCTGTCGATGGGCCTGCCCACCGAAGATCAGGAAATGACCGACCTGATCGTCGATGAATGCCGCCGGATCGTGAAGCTGTTGGAGCAGGTGGAACAGTTCGGCAACCTGCGCCCGCCCTTGTTGAAACCGGTGAATATTCACGACGTGCTGGACCGGGCGCGGCAGTCGGCCTCGGTCGGGGTGGCGGCGCATATGATGTTCATCGAGGACTATGACCCCTCGTTGCCGCATACGCTGGCGGATGCGGACCAGTTGCTTCAGGTGGTTCTGAACCTGATCAAGAACGCGGCAGAGGCGGGCGGCCCGGGCGGGTCGATCCGGCTGCGCACCTTCTATGATGCCTCGCTGCGGGTGCGCCGGATGGATGGCACCCACGCGCGGCTGCCGCTGCAGATTGAAGTGGTGGACGACGGGCCGGGCCTGCCCCCCGATATCGCCGCTGATGTGTTCGAACCCTTCGTCTCGGGCCGCGAGAACGGAACCGGGCTGGGGCTGGCGCTGGTGTCGAAACTGGTGGGCGACGTCGGCGGCTGGATCTCGGTGGAGTCGGTCCCCGGCAAGACCGTGTTCCGCATTTCGCTGCCGCTGGCCCCGAAGGAAACCAATGAAGACGGGAAGGAAGACAGCTGATGGATGGCACAGTTCTTGTCGCCGATGACGACCGCACGATCCGCACCGTTCTGACACAGGCCCTGACCAGGGCGGGCTGCAAGGTCCATGCCACCGCGTCGATGGTGACGCTGATGCGCTGGGTGGAAGAGGGCAAGGGCGATCTGGTGATCTCGGACGTGGTCATGCCCGATGGCAACGGGCTGGAACAGTTGCCCCATATCGCCGAGGCGCGGCCGGGCCTGCCGGTGATCGTGATTTCGGCCCAGAACAACATCATGACCGCGATTCAGGCGGCCGAGGCCGAGGCCTATGATTATCTGCCCAAGCCGTTTGACCTGCCCGACCTGATGAAACGGGCCGCCCGCGCGCTGGAGGTCAAGCGCCGCGCGCCCAGCCGCAGGACGGATGGGCAGGCGCAGGACACCGACCTACCGCTTGTGGGCCGGACCCCGGCGATGCAGGGGTTGTATCGGTTGGTCGCGCGGGTGATGAACACGCAGCTGTCGGTTCTTGTCACCGGCGAAAGCGGCACGGGAAAATCCCTGATCGCCAAGGCGATTCACGATTTTTCGGACCGGCGTAACCTGCCCTTTGTGGTGGTCAGCCCCGCCGATCTGGACGGGATGGACGGGCCGTCCACCGTTATGGCGCGGGCCAAGGGTGGGTCACTGCTGTTCGACGAGGTTGGCGATCTGGACGAGGTGGCGCAGGCCCGTGTCGTGCGGATGCTGGACGCCCAGCCTGAAAACGGACCCCGGATCATGGCGACCAGCCGCGGGGACCTGACAGGTCTGATGGAATCGGGCCAGTTCCGTGAAGACCTGTTTTACCGTCTTGGCGGTGTCACGATCGATGTGCCGTCGCTCCGCGAACGGGTCGATGACATTCCGCTTCTGGCGGAACACTTCCTGATCAAGGCAGAAAAGGAAGGGATGCCGCTGCGCCGCCTGTCGGACGAGGCGCAAGAGGTCGCCCGCACCTACAGCTGGCCCGGCAACGTGCGGCAATTGGAAAATGCCATGCGGCGGCTGGTGGCGACCGCCTCGGAAGAGATCATCACCCGGTCCGAGATGGAAGCGGTCCTGATGAACCAACCGGCGGCGGAACCGCTGCGCGGCGGGTCGGACGGCGACAAGCTCTCGGCCTCGGTCGCGCGGCACCTGCGCCGCTACTTTGACCTGCATGGCGGGATGTTGCCCCCGCCGGGCCTGTATCAGCGGATCCTGCGCGAGGTCGAGACCCCGCTGATCGAGATCGCGCTGGACGCCACAGGCGGAAATCAGGCGAAATGCGCGGACCTTCTGGGCATCAACCGCAATACCCTGCGCAAGAAGATCACCGAGTTGGATATTGAGGTGACACGCCGCCGCAAATTGATGTAAAACCGCAACAGAACCGTGGCCCCAGAGTCGCAATCGCGCTTTGGCAAGGACCACATCATAACGGCGGTGCGGGACTTTCCCGCGAAAAGACAGGGCGTATCGCGTGCAGCGGTCCCTTTTGGGCATCAATCTGGCCCGGCTTAGCCGGATCCGCAAAACCCGCCGTGTGCAGAACACGGCGACGCTCGGGCTTGTTCTGCTGGGGCCGATCCTTGCGGGGCTTACGATTTTTGTCCTCGGCGGGCCGCTGGATCAGGGCGGCAATACAGGGCTGCTGCGCAACGTGCTTTTGGCCGACCTTGTCTATGTGCTGGTGGTCGCCACACTTGTCCTGCAAAGGGTCGCCCGGATGGTCGCGGCGCGTCGGGCGAAATCCGCCGGGTCGCAGCTGCACCTGCGGCTGACCGGGGCTTTCGCGCTCTTGGCGCTGATCCCCACGGTGACGGTGGCGGTCTTCGCGGTCCTGTCGATCAATTCGGGGCTTGAGGGGTGGTTTTCGGACCGGGTGCGCACGGTTCTTGGCACCTCCTTGTCCGCCGCCCAGGCCTATGAGGAAGAACACCGGCAAGAGCTGACGCGCGACGGCCGGTCGCTCGCCGCTTTCCTGAACGCCGAACGGGAACGGGATTTCTTCATGTCGGATGGCGACATCCGGCAGGCACTTGGCCGGATTCAGGGACAGATCGAACGTGGGTTGACCGAAGCCTTCGTGATCGACGGGGCCGGGGACTTGCGGGCGCGTGGAGCGCGGTCCTATGAATTCGGGTACGAACGGGTCACCGAAGACCAGATCGCTACCGCGCAGGCCGAGGGCATCCTGATCATCGAGGATTGGGAAAACAACGAATTCCGCGCCCTGATCCCGCTGGCCCGGTTCACCAACCGCTACCTTTATGTCAGCCGGGCGGTGGATGGGGATATCCTGTCACTATTGGACGAAACCCGCGAAACCGTCGGCCTTTACGAGCAGTTGGAAAGCGACCGGGGTCGGCTGTTGTTCGAATTCGGGCTCTTGTACCTAGGGTTCGCGGTGATCCTGATTCTTGCCGCGATTTGGCTGGGCCTGTGGTTCGCCGAACGTCTGTCCCGGCCCGTCGGGCGGCTTGTCACCGCGTCGCAGCAGGTGGGCGCGGGCGATCTGGACGTGCGGGTTCTGGAGGACGAGGGCGAAGACGAGATTTCGCAATTGGGCCGCCATTTCAACCAGATGACCGGCCAGTTGAAGGAACAGCGTGAGCGCCTTCTGGACAATACCCGCCAGATCGAACGGCGGCGGCGTCTGTTTGATTCCGTGCTGTCGTCGATCACATCGGGCGTTGTTGGGCTGGACGATGAGGGTCGGGTCACCTTTGCCAACCGATCCGCCGGGCGGCTATTGGACATGGGAGAGGACCAGCAGGCCAGCGCCCTGTCGGTCGCGGTGCCGGAATTCGGGCCGCTGTTCGACAGCCTGCGGGCCGAGGCGCGGGAGGTGATCCAAGGACAGGTGAACCTTGTGCGCGGCGGCAAGCAAGAAGCGCTTTTGGTGCGCATGGCGACCCGGCGCAACGACGATGGCCGGCTGGAGGGCTATGTTGTGGCCTTTGACGATGTGACCGACCTTGTCAGCGCACAACGGATGGCAGCCTGGGGCGACGTCGCCCGCCGGATCGCGCATGAGATCAAGAACCCGCTGACCCCGATCCAGCTGTCTGCCGAACGGATCAAACGCAAGTTTGCGCCCAAGGTGGGCGAGGAATCGGATGCGCTGGAAGGGATGACCGATGTTATTGTTCGTCAAACCAATGACTTGCGACGCATTGTTGATGAGTTTTCGCGCTTTGCCCGGATGCCGGAACCCGATCGGATCACAAACGACCTGACCGCGCTGTTGCGCGATGCGGTGACCCTGCAAGAGGCGGGACAGCCCGAAGTGCGGTTCCAAACGGACCAGCCGCAAGGGGCGATCATGGCCGAGCTGGACGCGACGATGATTGGCCAAGCCCTGACCAACCTGATTAAGAATGCGGGCGAAGCCATTGAAACCCTGTATGAAAAGGGTGCGCCTGACGGGCATGAGCCGGAAATCCGCGTGACCCTTGGAACAGGTGACGGCAGCGCCCGCATCACCATTTCCGACAATGGCATCGGCCTGCCGGAAGACCGGGCGCGGCTGTTCGAACCCTATGTCACCACCCGCGACAAGGGCACCGGCCTTGGCCTGCCCATCGTGAAGAAGATCATTGAAGAACACGGCGGCAGCCTGACGCTGGAGGATGCCGCCCCCTTTGCCGAGGGTGCCCACCGGGGCGCTATGGCTGTCATTGAATTGCCGATCCTGCCCGCGGTGGCAGCGGCGGGCGAGTAAAGGTAAGAGGACGCGATACCCATGGGCGACATCCTGATCACCGACGACGAAAAGGACATTCGGGAGCTGATCTCGGACATCCTGATTGACGAAGGCTATACCACCCGGCTGGCGGGCACGTCAGAGGCCTGCATGGCCGAGATTGCCGCGGAAAAGCCCGCGCTGATGATCCTTGATATCTGGCTCAAGGACAGTTCGATGGACGGGATCGACATCCTCAAGACCGTCAAACGCGACCATCCGGAGATCCCCATCGTGATCATTTCCGGCCATGGTAATATCGAAATCGCCGTCGCCGCGATCAAGCAGGGCGCCTATGACTTCATAGAAAAACCGTTCAATATTGACCAGTTGCTGGTCGTTATTAAGCGCGCCATGGAAACCAGCCGGTTGAGGCGTGAGAACCTTGCGCTGAAGCGCGGCGATGGGCCGGGGGCCGAGATGCTGGGCGAAAGCGGGGCCTTCCGGGCGCTCAAGGCGCAGCTGGACAAGGTCACCAAATCCAACGGGCGGGTGATGCTGACCGGGGCCGCCGGTGCCGGCAAGGAAATCGCCGCCCGTTATATCCACGCCAATTCGAACCGGGCAGATGCGCCCTTTGTCTCTGTCGCGTCGGCGGCGATCGAGCCGGACCGGATGGAAGAGGTTCTGTTCGGTCGCGAAAGTGCGGATAAGGGGATTGAACCGGGGCTTCTGGAGCAGGCGAACGGCGGGGTGATCTATTTTGACGAGGTGGCGGACATGCCGCCGGGCACCCAGTCCAAGATCCTGCGGGTGCTGGTGGACCAGTCCTTTGCCCGGGTCGGAGGCACCCAGAAGGTGCAGGTTGATCTTCGGGTTATTTCCAGCACGAACAAGGACTTGCGGGCGCTTATTGAGTCAGGCGAGTTCCGGCAGGAACTGTATCACCGGCTGAATGTCGTCCCTATCGAGGTGCCCAGCCTTGAAGAACGGCGCGAGGATATTCCGCTCTTGGCTGCGCATTTCATCGAAGCGTTCAACCGCGCACAGGGCCTGCCGCTTCGCGAACTGGCCGAAGATGCCCGCGCCCTTCTGCAGACGATGCACTGGCCGGGCAACGTGCGCCAGTTGAAGAACGTGATCGAACGCGTTCTGATCCTTGGGGAAACGACCGATCCGATCAGCGCCAAGGAGCTTCCCAGCCATGACGGACCTTCCGACGAGGAAGGCCGCGTTGTGCTGTCGGGGGCGCTGGCGACACTGCCGCTGCGCGAGGCGCGGGAATTGTTCGAACGGGAATATCTTCTGACCCAGATCAACCGGTTCGGCGGCAATATCAGCCGCACGGCCAGTTTCGTGGGGATGGAACGCTCGGCACTGCATCGCAAGCTGAAGTCGCTGGGCGTTGTGACCGCCAACAAGGCCGGTGCCCGCGTGGCCTATGTCGAGGACGAGTGAGCCGTTGACCGGGACGGGCGGATCAGGCACGACGGTTGGAACGAACCCCGGAGGGTGTGAATGAAGGTCATCATCTGTGGCGCAGGGCAGGTCGGCTGGCAAATCGCCCGCCATCTTTCGGGCGAACGCAACGACGTGACGGTCGTGGACATGAACGCCGAACTTGTGCGGCGGGCGACCGAAACGCTGGATGTGAGCGGGGTTACGGGACATGCCTCCTATCCGGATGTTCTGGAACGGGCAGGGGCCCGTGATGCCGATATGATTATCGCTGCGACCCATCTGGACGAGGTGAACATGGTCACCTGCCAGGTCGCCCATTCGGTCTTTGCCATCAGCCGCAAGATCGCCCGCCTGCGGTCCCAGTCCTATCTGGATGCGATTTATTCCGATCTATATCGCCGCGATCACATGCCCATCGATGTAGTGATCAGCCCGGAACGCGAAGTCGCCGAGGCCGCGCTGCAACGGCTGGCCGCGCCCGCGACCTTTGACACTGAAAACTTTCTGGACGGCAAGGCGCAGTTGCTGGGGATCACCATCGACGAGGCTTGCCCGGTGATCAACACGCCGCTGCGCCAGTTGACGGACCTGTTTTCGACGCTTCAGGCCATCGTCGTGGGTATTCGCCGGTCTGGTACCCTGTTTGCCCCTGCCGCTGGCGACCAGATTTTCGCGGGCGACGAATGCTATGTCTTTTCGGCCACCACGGATGTGAACCGCACCCTTGAAATCTTTGGCAAAAGCAACCGCAAGCAAGAGCGTGTCGTCATCCTTGGCGGCGGCAACGTGGGCCTTGCGGTGGCAAAAGCGCTTGAGGCGCGGGCGGACCGTGTGCGTGTCAAGATGATCGAGAAGAACCGCAATCAGGCAGAGGCGGCGGCGGATGCGCTGGAACGGACCATCGTGCTGCATGGCGACGGTCTGGACGAGGCGATCCAGGCCGAGGCAAACGTGGCTAATGCCGATGCAATCTTGGCCGTCACAGACGACGACAAGACCAATATGCTGGCGGCCGTCCGGGCCAAGGCCATGGGCTGCCCAATGGCGATTTGTCTGTCCAACGACCCGACGCTGGTGCCGCTGATGGGGCCACTGAACATCGACGCCTATATCAACCCGCGCGCAACGACGGTCAGTTCGATCCTGCGCCACATCCGCCATGGCCGGGTCCGCAACGTCTATTCCATCGGCGATGCCGAGGCCGAGGTGATCGAGGCGCAGGTGCTGTCGACCTCGCCCATTGCGGGCGAACGCATCCGCGATATTCCCTTCCCCGAAGGCGTTCTTTTGGGTGCGGTGATGAAGGATGGCAAACTGGTCAAGCCGACCGGGTCCACCCGGATTGACGAGGGCGATGTGATCGCCATCTTCGCCATGGCCGACGATGTCCCCGAGGTCGAGAGGCTGTTGCAGGTCTCGATCGACTTCTTCTGAGCGGCCCATGCTGTCCCGGATCACCGCGCTGCCGTTCTTTGTCCTGCTGATGGGGGCAGGGGCCGTAGCCATGCTGATGCCCGCGGTTCACGGGGCGGCGACGGGGCAATTCGTGTCGGGACGGGTGTTCTTCTACGGCTTTGTCCTGTTTGGGATCCTGACCGTATTGATCGCGCTGGCGACCGTGAACTATGCGCCGCGCAGCGCCGCGCGCAGCCATTTGACGACATTGCTGGCAGCCTTCACGGTCCTGCCGATCATGTTGGCGGTGCCGTTCTGGGTGTCGGTCGGGCGGATCAGTTTTCTGGACGCCTGGTTTGAAATGGTGTCCAGCTTTACCACGACGGGCGCCACGGTATTCGACGCGCCCTGGCGGCTGGGGACGGCTTTGCATCTTTGGCGGGCGCAGGTTGGCTGGATGGGCGGGTTCCTTGTCTGGGTCGCGGCGCTGGCGATCCTTGCGCCGTTGAACCTTGGCGGGTTCGAGGTCCGGGCCCAACCCCGGCGCGGCGGTGGGGCGATGGTGCAGATCGGGCGGATCGCGGACCCGTCGGAACGGCTGGCACGGTTCAGCGCGCGGCTGGCGCCGATCTACCTTGGTTTGACGGTCGTGTTGTGGCTGGGCCTGATGCTGACCGGGGAAAGGGCGGTTGTCGCCTTGATCCATGCGATGGCTGTTCTGTCGACCTCGGGCATCTCGGCGACGGGCGGGCTGTTTTGGGCCGGTTCAGGGTTCTGGGGGGAATTCCTGATCCTGATTTTCTATGTCTTCGCCCTGTCCCGGTTGACCTTTAGCCGGGGGTTGGCGGGCGAGGATCGCGGCGGCCTTTGGCGTGACCCCGAGTTTCGCATGGGGCTGGCCCTTTTGGTGTTGGTGCCGGCCTTCCTGTTCCTGCGCCATTTCTTCGGGGCGATTGATGAACAGTCGCTTAGCGGGTTTCGCGCCGCCTTCGAGGCGCTTTGGGGCGGGTTGTTTACCGTGGCGTCTTTCCTGACCACCACCGGGTTTGAATCGCGCTACTGGATGGGGGCAGCGGATTGGTCGGGTCTGTCGACGCCGGGGCTTGTCCTGATCGGGCTTGCGCTGACCGGCGGTGGGATCGCGACCACGGCGGGCGGGGTGAAACTGCTGCGGGTCTATGCCCTGTTTCGGCATTCCCAGCGAGAGTTGGAACGGCTGGTCCATCCACATTCTGTTGGCGGGGCCGGGCAAGAGGCGCGCAGCATCCGGCGGCAGGGGGCCTATGTGGCGTGGATCTTCTTCATGCTGTTCGCCCTGTCCATCGTCGGGGTCATGGTGGCCCTGTCCCTGACGGGGGTGCAGTTCGAAAATTCGATGGTTCTGGCGGTGGCGGCCCTGTCCACGACAGGTCCGCTGGCCGAGATTGCCGCCGAAGACCCGATCTCGATCGCGGGCATCCCCGACCTTGCCAAGACGATCCTCGCCTTTGCCATGGTCCTTGGCCGACTGGAGGCGCTGGCCATCATCGCCCTTTTGAACCCCCATTTCTGGCGCAACTAGTCACAGAAGGCGGCTCCTGCCGGTAGTTCTTTGTTTTTTGGGCTGGAAACTCGCCTCACGCTTCTACATACTCAACCTGCAAGGGACACCAAGGCCGGTCCGCGGCCGCAAGAACAAAAGGGTTGGGCCAATGGCGGCTGACAAGCAGAACCTACAGGATGCATTCCTTAACCATGTGCGCAAGACCAAGGTTCCGGTGACGATTTTCCTCGTCAACGGGGTCAAGCTTCAGGGCGTGATTACCTGGTTCGACAGCTTCTGCGTGCTTCTGCGCCGGGATGGGCAGTCGCAGCTTGTCTACAAGAGCGCGATTTCCACCATCATGCCTGCGCAGCCGATCAACCTTTACGACGGTGAAGAATAGCCATCATGGGCGATGACGGGTCCGATCGCCGGACCGGCAGTGACACCAAGCCGCCCGTGACGCGGGCCTTTGTGCTGCATCCAGACATCAAATCGAACCGCGACCGCCGGGCGGCTGGCCCGGCGCTGGCCGAAGGCGTGGCGCTGGCCGCGGCGCTGCCTGATCTGGTCGTGGCCGGGGCCGAGGTCGTGCCGCTGCCAAAGGTGCAGCCGGGCTGGCTGTTCGGGTCGGGCAAGATTGCCGAGTTGAAAGAGCGGATCGCCGAGGCAGAGGCCGAACTGGTGCTGGTTGACGGTCCAGTAACCCCGGTGCAGCAGCGCAACCTTGAAAAGGAATGGGGGGTCAAACTCCTCGACCGGACGGGGCTGATCCTTGAGATATTCTCGGACAGGGCCCGCACCCGCGAAGGGGTGTTGCAGGTGGAAATGGCCGCGTTGGCCTATCAGCGCACCCGCCTTGTCCGGGCCTGGACCCACCTTGAACGGCAGCGGGGCGGCCTTGGCTTTGTCGGCGGCCCCGGCGAAACCCAGATCGAGGCGGACCGCCGCGCAATTGATGAACAACTGGTGCGCCTGCGCCGCCAGCTGGACAAGGTGGTGAAGACCCGCGACCTGCACCGCAAGGCCCGCGCCAAGGTGCCGTTCCCGATTGTCGCGCTGGTGGGCTATACCAACGCCGGAAAATCCACCCTGTTCAACCGGTTGACCGGGGCAGAGGTGTTCGCCAAGGACATGCTGTTCGCCACCCTGGACCCGACCATGCGCCGCGTGGTCCTGCCCGCCGGGGACGAGGTGATCCTGTCGGATACGGTGGGCTTCATCAGCGACCTGCCGACCGAACTGGTCGCCGCATTCCGCGCCACGCTGGAAGAGGTGCTGGACGCCGATCTGGTGGTCCATGTGCGTGACATCAGCCATCCGCAATCCGCCGAACAGGCCGAGGACGTGGAAACCATCCTGGAACAGATCGGCCTGCCCGAGGACACCCCCCGGATCGAGGTCTGGAACAAGATCGACCTGTTGGAGGCCGGGGACCGCGAGGCGTCGGTGACACAGGCGGAGCGGTCGGAGGACCTATTCGCCCTGTCCGCCGTCACCGGCGAGGGGCTGGAGACTCTGCTGGCCGGGATTTCGGCGCGGCTGCGCCCGGCCATGGTGACCGAGGTTCTGACCCTGCCATATTCAGATGGCAAACGGCGGGCGTGGCTGTTCAAGGAAGGCGTCGTCGATGCCGAGGATCAGGAAGAGGCCGGAAGCCGCATGACCGTCACCTGGACCGAGGTGCAGAAGGCGCGGTTCGACAGGCTGTGATAGCTAAGGTGGGTCAAGACCCACCCTACGAAATCTGAAATCGGCCGCATGGTGGGTTTCAACCCACCTTTACTGTGAGGCCTCGGGCGTCAGAACCGTCACCCCGACCGCCGCCGCCCGCGCAAGCGCGGGGTCAAGTGACATCGGGATGTATTCGCCGCGCCGCCACAGTTCGCCCAGATCGTCGTAATGGCTGGACAGCGGGTGCCCGGACTGGCCGGTCGAAATGATGAAGACCGAGCTGTCGGGATCGGCGAAATCGTAGACGCCGCGGTATCCACCGGCGTGAACATTGTAGAACGGGTTGTCCCCGCTTCCCGCCGTCAGCCCGCGCATCAGCGTGTTGTCGCCGCCCGAGGTGGATTGCCGGATGTTCACGAACCAGTTCAGGAACGGCGCCTCGCCCAGAACCGGGTGATCGTGGGTCGCCTGATGGGCATCGCCCCAGCGCAGCGATTCCAGCGATCCGGGATGGTTTTCCCCGATCCAGACCAGCGCATCGTCCAACGCCAGCCGGGCGATATCGGTGCAGGTTTCAATCGGGGCCGACTGGATCACGTCGCACCAGACCGACGCACCGGAAACATCGCGGTAGACCCGTTCGATGAACAGGGGCTGGACGTGGACATATTCATCCGCCAGCGGGCCAAGTTCGTCCCGGATCAACCGATCCTGCAGGGCCCGCACCCAGGCCGCGTAGATCAGCGGCTCTGGCATGTGTTCGTTCATCTCGCCGTTCCATTCGGACAGGAGGGTCAGCGCCTCTTGCCGTCGCCGTTCCGGGGTGCCTTCGGGCGCGGCCCCGCCGGTGAACCACAGGTCGGCGCCGATCAGCGGCAGAAGCGACCGGGCGGTAAAGCTGACGGTGTCCAACTGCGCCTCGATAAAGCTTTCGCGGGTGTGCACCTCGCGCGATTGCATCAAGCGGCGCCAGCGGTTGATGCGCTGGGTGTCGCCATAGGTAAAGGACACATGTTCGGGGAAGGGCCGGTCCACTGTCTTGTTGTTGGTGTTGCCGACGATGCCCCCGTCGGGATCGACGAATTCCGGGTTGGCGGAATAGGGCATGGTGCCGCGCCAGCGGTTGGCTGGTTCATAGCCGTAGGAGGGCAGCCGCCCCCGCGTGGCATGGGCCGGGTCGCGGGCGGGCATGTGCCCGATCATTTTCATGGCGATCCGGTTACGGTCGGCCAGAGTCAGGTTCTGGGCCGGGGCGACATAGGCCTCTGCCGCGTCGATGGCCTGTTCGATGTTGCGCGCCCGCATGATCCCCATGGCCGCCGTGACCGAGGTGTCCGCGTCCGACAGGGCGGTCCAGCCAAGCGCGGTGACATGTCCGGGCGGGCGGATCGTGCCAAGATCGAACTGGTCGGGGGGCAGCACCGGGCCGTTGTCCGTCCATTGCAGGCGGATGGTGCGCGCCGGGGCGTCCTTGATCTGGATGATGCTGTCGCGGGCGCGGAACGGCACCCAACCGTCAAGGCCGCGGTATTCGTCGGGGTTCTGGGGGTTTACCTCTTCGATAAAGATGTCCTGATCGTCCAGATAGGCGGTGGTCAAACCCCAGCCCAGGTCGGCCGACCGGCCGGTCATCACCACCGGGACGCCAGGGATCGTGCCGCCGATCACCCCGCCCGAGGACAGTTCCAGCCGGGCCAGATACCAGATCGACGGGGCGGTTAACCCAAGGTGCGGATCATTGGCCATCAGGGTCGAACCGTTGGCCGACCGGCTGATCCCCGCGGCCCATGCGTTGGACGCGCCGCCAAAGCCCAGCGGTTTGATGGGCATCAGCGGATCATAAGGCTGGCGGGTGTTGGCGGCATAGGTCGGCAGGTTGTCGATCACCGAGGCGTATTCGGGCAGGGCGGCAATGCCGGTGCCCGGCGCGTCGGGCAGGATGTCGGCCACCCGCGCCGATGGGATCAAGAGTGAGGTTCGGGCGCGTAGCACCTCGTCCTCCATATGGCCGGACAATTGCACCGCCATGAGTTTCACGATGGCGATGGAATCGGCGGGCTGCCACGGGGCGACGGGATGGTTGAACAGCCACATTTCGGGCGCGCCGCGGCCCCGCGCGCCCTCGTTCACCTCGGCCAGCCAGGCGTTGACGCCCGCCGAATAGGCATTCAGCGCGGCAAGTGTTTCCGGTGACTGATCATCGACCGAGGCGACCGAGAGGTTATAGAGGTCCAGCCGCCGCATCAGCGTGTCGATCCGGAAGGTGCGCTCCCCGAACAGTTCCGACAGGCGGCCCTGCGCAGTGCGGCGCAGCATGGTCATCTGCCACATCCGGTCCTGCGCATGAACATAGCCAAGGGCAAAGAACACGTCGTCATCGCGCACGCCGAAAATATGCGGGACGTTGGAATGGTCGCGCACGATCTCGACCGGAGCTGTGATGCCGGCCACGTCTTCCGTGCCGCTGTAATCGGGCAGGGATCGCGCCGCGAAATACCACGACAACACGAACCCAAGCACGACCAGCCCGATCATGCCGGACGCCAGTCGCATCAGCCAACGAAAGATCTGCACCATGAAAATCACCTGACGGGATAGGAATGGTTGACGGGGCGGTTGCGCCCGTTAGGTATCGGATAACCGTTTTGAACAGGCAGCGCGAGGGGGCAAGCGGATGGCGAAGGTCGCATTCTTGGGTTTGGGTGTCATGGGTTATCCGATGGCGGGGCATCTGGCGGCGGCGGGTCACGAAGTGACGGTCTATAACCGCACGCGCGCCAAGGCAGAGGCCTGGGTGGCCCAGCACGGCGGCACGATGGCCGATACGCCGGCGGCGGCAGCGCAGGGGGCAGAGTTCGTGATGTCCTGTGTCGGCAATGACGATGACCTGCGCGGCGTTTGCATCGGGCCGGATGGCGCTTTTGCAGGCATGGCCGATGGCGCGGTCTTTGTCGACCACACCACGGTGTCGGCCAAGGTCACGCGTGAATTACACGCCGCCGCCGCCGAGGCCAGGATTGCCTTTGTCGATGCGCCAATCTCGGGTGGACAGGCGGGGGCCGAGAATGGCCAGCTTGTGGTGATGTGCGGCGGCGAACAACCCGCCTATGACCGGGCCGCGCCGATGATCGACGCCTATTCCAAACTGTGCAAACGGCTGGGCGACAGCGGCGCGGGGCAATTGTGCAAGATGGTCAACCAGATCTGCATCGCCGGGCTGGTGCAGGGCCTGTCCGAGGGGCTGCACTTTGCGGAAAAAGCAGGGTTGGACGGGCGCGAGGTGATCAGCGTGATCGGCGGGGGCGCCGCGGGCAGCTGGCAGATGGTCAACCGGTATGAGACGATGCTGGACGATCATTTCGAACACGGGTTCGCCGTGGACTGGATGCGCAAGGATCTGGGCATCTGTCTGGACACCGCCAATGAAACCGGCGCCAGCCTGCCGGTCACCGCGCTGGTCGATCAGTTCTACAAGGAAGTCCAGAAAATGGGCGGCGGACGCTGGGATACCTCCAGCCTGTTCAAACGTCTGCGCAAACTGGACGGGTAGGGGGCTTGCGCATCCCGCAAACCCGCTCTATACGGCGCGCACTCAATCCCGCAGGCGGGGGCGGGTGTTATGGGGAGACATCCCATTTCATCCACCGGTTGGGCCAGATGGCCTGATCCCCCGCCGAGGCTAAACCGGAAAGGAAATAGGACATGGGCCTCCCTGAGTTCACCATGCGTCAGCTGCTTGAAGCCGGCGTTCACTTTGGCCACCAGACCCAGCGCTGGAACCCCAAGATGGGTCAGTACATCTACGGGTCGCGCAACGGCATCCACATCATGGACCTGACGCAGACCGTCCCGATGCTGGACGCTGCCCTGAACGTCATCCGTGACACCGTCGCCCGTGGCGGCCGCATCCTGTTCGTCGGCACCAAGCGTCAGGCTGCCAAGCCGATCGCCGAAGCCGCCGAGCGCTGTGCACAATTCTACATGAACCACCGCTGGCTGGGCGGCACGCTGACCAACTGGCAGACCGTGTCGCAGTCGATCAACCGGCTCAAGGCCATCGACGAAGCTGCCGAGCGTGGCTTTGAAGGCCTGACCAAGAAAGAGCGTCTGGGCATGGAACGCGAGCAGGCCAAACTTCAGGCCTCGCTTGGCGGCATCCGCGAAATGGGCGGCCGTCCGGACCTTCTGTTCGTCATCGACGTGAACAAGGAAGACCTCGCCATCCTCGAAGCCAAGAATCTGGGCATCCCGGTTGTGGCCGTGGTCGACACCAACTGCTCGCCCGCCGGTGTTGACTATGTCATCCCCGGCAACGACGACGCGGCCCGTGCGATCGCGCTTTACTGTGATCTGGCCTCGCGCGCGGCGCTTGACGGCATGTCCGCCCAGCTGGGCGCTGCCGGCGTCGACATGGGCGCCATGGAAGAGCTGGCCGAGGAAGTCCTGGCCGAGGAAGCCGCTGCCGAATAAGGCACGCACCCTTTCGAATACCTATTTCCGGGCGGCGGTTCACGCTGCCCGGACCCCGTTTTTCCAAGGAGAATGAACATGGCTATCACTGCTGCGATGGTGAAAGAGCTGCGCGAGTCGACTGGCGCGGGCATGATGGACGCCAAGAAGGCGCTGACCGAGACCGATGGCGACATGGAAGCCGCCGTTGACTGGTTGCGCACCAAGGGCCTTGCCAAGGCCGCCAAGAAATCGGGCCGCACCGCTGCCGAGGGCCTCGTTGCTGTTGCTGTCGAAGGTGGCAAGGGTGTTGCTGTCGAGGTGAACTCGGAAACCGACTTTGTTGCCAAGAACGCTGAGTTTCAGGGCATGGTTGCTGGTATCGCAAAGACCGCGCTTGGCGTGTCCGACACCGAGGCGCTGAAGGCGGCCGACATGGGCGGCAAGCCGGTTGAGACCGTGCTGACCGACGCCATCGCCAAGATCGGCGAAAACATGACCCTGCGCCGCATGGCCGCGATCGAGGGCCAGACCGTTGTGTCCTACGTGCACAACGCCGCCGCTGACGGTATGGGCAAGATCGGCGTTCTGGTTGCGATGAACGGTGGGGACGAAGGCTTTGGCCGTCAGGTCGCCATGCATATCGCCGCGACCAACCCGGCCGCGCTGAACGAAGCCTCGCTTGACCCGGCCGTGGTTGAAAAAGAGCGTCAGGTTCAGATCGACATCGCCCGCGAATCCGGCAAGCCGGATGCCGTGATCGAAAAAATGATCGAAGGCCGGATGAAGAAGTTCATGGCCGACGTGACCCTTGTCGGTCAGGCGTTCGTCATCAACCCCGACCTGACCGTCGCCGCAGCCGCGAAAGAAGCCGGTGCCGAGATCACCGGGTTCATCCGTCTGGCCGTGGGCGAGGGGATCGAGAAGGCAGAAGACAACTTTGCCGAAGAAGTGAAGGCCATGGCCAAGGGCTAAGCCCAAGCCACTGGTCACCCACCGAATTGAAAGGCCCGCGGCGCAAACCGCGGGCCTTTTGGTCTTTTGGACCGTTTCCCTTCCGCCGGACGGGAGGTCATGGCGGACCCGGGACCGGCGGCTGCCAAGGATGGGATGATGGCAGCTGCGCGGCGTTGCGCTGCGACCCGGCCGGGCAAACCCGAAGGGCCGCAGCATCCGGTTTCCCGGAATGCAGATTGCAGAGTGTCCCGAAATCGCGGGGATACAATCCACTTGTCCCTATGGCCTTAGGCCACCACTCACGGAACAGTTACAGATTGGCAAATGACGTTGCGTCGCAAAAGTCAGGAAAACCCAACCTTGAGCAATGCCCGAAATCTTTCCCCTTGATTTCAGGTGGGTCAGGCCGGCGGGTCGAGAACGAACATCTGGTTGTAAAACGCCGCCTTGAGGACCGCCTGAGCGGTGGTTTCCACATCCAGCGCCTCGCGCGCAAGGCGCAGATGCTTTTCGATCGTGGCCGAGGTCAGCCCAAGCAAAAGTGCGATGTCCTGCGTGGTCTTGCCGTCACCAACCCATTCCAAAACCTCGCGCTGACGTTTCGTCAGGTGGCGGGCGCCGCTGTAGGGCAGGGTGAGGATCTTGAGGTGAACAAGGTTGTTCATCACGATAATTTCGTCCCCGTGGCGCGCCCAGACCTGTTCGACCGCGTCCTGGCTCATGCCTTCGCGGCCGGTCAGTGCCATCGCCCCCTTGGTCCGGTGCGAAATGGACCGAAAGCTGATGGTGTATCCGGCTGTCACGCCAACGCGGCGATTGAATTCCAGAACCTTGCGCTCTGACGGGGTCAGGTTGTCGGTGCGCTCCATCTCAGCCATCCAGCGCCAGGAACAGGCACCATCGTTTTCCAGCGCCCAACGCACCATCGGCGCGTGGTGTGCCAGACCTTCGTCGATGAAATGCTCCATATAGGCGGGGCCGTGGTTCGTCAGGACAACCCAATCCTGCGGATCACCCAAAGACTGGGTCGTGCGGTAGCGGGTAAAGCCATAGATGATCCTGTCAAACCCGTAGGCATCCATGCGCTCTGTATGCAGCGCCCAAAGGTCTTCGATCGACTGCGCGTTCGAAAGCTGTTCCAGATGCGCGATGACACTCGTCACGGGTCGGCCTTTCCACGATCTTCCGTCATGGTAGAGTGGCTATCACAACTCCTGACCATTTGAACAAGAAAAACGCGAACATCGCGGATTCATTGGGGTTTGATAAATCCAAATGTTACATAATACTGATTATGCGACAAATGGACCGGCTGACCCGAAAGTCCGGATCAGCCGTTGTTTGTGCCCTTCTAGCCCTTGATGACCAGTTTCGCGGGCGTGTCGCACAACCGTTCGTACCCGGTTTCCGTAATCAGGATCGGTTCTGTCGTTTCGATCCCCCCGTCGTCCAGCCAGAGCGCGGGCATGAAATGGAACGTCATCCCCGGCTTCAGCACGGTCTTGTCCCCGGCGCGGAACGACATGGTGCGTTCGCCCCAGTCCGGCGGATAGCTGAGCCCGATAGCATAGCCACAGCGGTTGTCCTTGTGGAATCCATGTTTGGCCAGTGTCGCGTTGAAGGCGTTGGCGATGTCTTCGCACAGGTTTCCGGGCTTTGCGGACTCCAGCGCCGCCGCAGAGGCATCGGCCACCGCCGCCTCTGCATCCAGATATTTCTGCGGCGGTTTTCCAAGGAACAGCGTGCGCGACTGCGGACAATGGTAACGCCGGTAAACCCCTGCAATTTCGAAGAAAGTCGCCTCTCCTTCCTTCATGGGCTGGTCGTCCCACGTCAAGTGCGGCGCGGTGGCGTCCAGACCCGACGGCGCCATTGGCACGATGGCCGGATAGTCGCCCCAAATCCCGTCGACGCCCTTGATCGCGGTGCTATAGATCTCGGCCACGAGTTCGTTCTTCTTCAGGCCTGGTTCGGCCTTTTCGCGGATCGTGGCGTGCATCGCCTCGACGATCCGGGCCGCCTTGCGCATATAGTCAATCTCGGTGGCGGATTTCACGGCCCGTTGCCAGTTGACCATGCCGGTGATATCGGCAATCTCCTTGTTCGCACCGCACTTTAGAAGCGAGGTGTAACAGCTTGCGCTGAAATAGTAATTGTCCATTTCAACGCCAAGGGTCTTGCCGTCCCAGCCCTTCTCGCGGATCAGGTTGGACAGGTCCTCCATCGGATGTTTCAGCGGGTTCTGGACGTAACTGTCTTCGTAACCGCGGATATGATCATCGGACATGAAAACAGTGCGCAGCGCGCCGTTTCCGTCAATGCCGCGGCCCCACCAGATCGGGTCGCCGTCAGGGCCCAGCAAGACCCCCTGATGCACATAGAACGACCAACCGTCATAGCCCGTCAGCCAGGCCATGTTGGACGGGTCGGTGACAAGGATCAGGTCAACCCCGGCCTGGTCCATTGCGGCGCGGGTCTTGGCGATCCGGTCCTGATATTCGGCATCGGTGAATGCCGGGTTTGCATTGGCCATGGGCCCCTCCTCGTGTTCTTTTCCCTATCTTGACGTGCCAGTCGCGCCCCGCCCGTCCGAAAACGTCATGTCACCGCTCAATTCGCCGTAGGCAGGACAACGGAAAACCGGCTGCCCTTGCCCGGCTCGCTTTCCACATGAAGCCGCCCGCGGTGGCGGCCCACGATATGCTTGACGATGGCAAGGCCTAGGCCCGTGCCGCCGACCTCGCGCGATCTGTGCCGGTCGATCCGATAGAACCGTTCGGTCAGGCGCGGAATGTGATGCGCGGCAAACCCTTCGCCAAAGTCCTGCACGGACAGGACAACGCCGGGCAGACGCAACAGCGGCTGTGGCCCCGGGTCGGACAGAGAGATGACCACCCTGCCCCCGCTGACCCCGTATTTGATGGCGTTTTCCACGAGGTTGCGGATGACCTGCCGCAGCTGGTCCGCGTCCCCCGGCACCGTGACCGGATGGTCGGGCAACTTTCGCTGGATGCTGACGCCCGCCGTGGCCGCGACCGGGCCAAGGACGCTGACCGCATTGTCGATAAGCGCCACAAGGTCCACCGGGTCCGTTGGTCGCCGCCGCTCGTTTTCCTCGACCCGACTGAGGGACAGCAAGTCCGAGACAAGCTGCGACATGCGCGCGGCCTCGCCCTCCATGATCGACAGGAACCGGTCGCGGGCGGCGGCGTCGTTGCGGGCCGGGCCGCGCAGGGTTTCGATGAACCCCAATAGCGCGGTCAGCGGTGTACGCAATTCGTGGCTGACATTTGCGACGAAGTCGCGGCGCATCTGTCCCGCCTGTTCGATCTCTGTCTGGTCTTCGAACACCAGCAGAACGGATGTCCCGATTGGGTTGACCGTGACTTTGTAGACCGCATCGCGCAGGGGATCACGCCCCATGAACCGGGTCACCTTTCCTGTCCCATTCGCGAAGACATCGTCGATTGTGTCGATCAAAGCGGGCTGTCGCAGGGCAGAAACATAGTGGCGACCGACCGATCCGGTTCCAATAAGGGTATCCGCCATGGGATTGCAGGCGGAAATTCGGTTGTCCGGGCCAATCATCAGCCCCGGAAAGGGTAGCGCTAACAAGAAAGTGTTCAAATTCGGGTCAGACATGCTGCCATTTTTCTTTGTATGGGCATTGAGGCTGATACATGTTTCACCCTATAATTGAAACTTGTGGGCGGTGACTCTGGTATGGTTGTTGCGAAACTTCTGTTGCTTTATGGCACTTCGGACGAATCGGGATTGGCGCGATGGCGGTCCAGCACATTGGAAATGATATCGAAGACCTCGTCGTTGTTTCCATGCTTGTTGTGGGCAATATCCACGTATGGGCCGGGTCCGACCAGCCCCTACCGGCGGTTCGTGGCATAGATTTCATCGACTATCGGCAACTAGAGCAGCATTTGGCGCAGATGCCATCGCCGGATGTGATCCTGTCGGCCCTTGTCGGACATGGGTTTGACGCCATTGACCTTGCGACCGTCTTGCAGGGCTGCGGGTATCGCGGGCGGTATCGGGGGGTGGCGAATGCCCTACCCCGGCCCGAATTGATCCGGGCAGAGGTGCGTAGCCGCGCGCCGGATGTCGATTTTGAAGTTGTCGACCTTGAGGTCCGGGCTCAGGTGTCCGGTGGATTCACGCTGCGAAAAGACCGCCTGCGATAGGCGTCGCGCGATACCCGTGCTTCACCTGTCTGTGCATGAATTGGAAGACCTCACCACGTTCATTGATGTCTCGGGGGGGGCTGACGCACTAATCAATCCGGCGCAGCCCGTCGCGGAACCGGCGCATGTTTGCCTGATAGCTCTGGGCAGACCGGCGCAGTCCTTCGATCGCGTCGTCATCCAGCGTACGGATGACCTTGCCCGGTGCGCCGACAACCAATGACCCGTCAGGGATTTCCTTGCCTTCGGTGATCAGGGCCCCTGCCCCGATGAGGCAGTTCTTGCCGATCTTCGCGCCGTTCAGCACGGTCGCCCCCATCCCGATCAGGCTGTTGTCGCCGATGGTGCAGCCGTGCAGCATCGCCTTGTGCCCGATGGTACAGCCCGCGCCGATGGTCAGGGGAAAACCGGGGTCGGTGTGCATGATGCAGTTTTCCTGCACATTCGATCCGGCCCCGATGGTGATCGGTTCGTTGTCGCCCCGCAGGGTGCAACCGAACCAGATCGAGGTCGCGCTCTCCAGCACAACCTTGCCGATCACATGGGCGTCGGGGGCAATCCAATAGTCCCCGTCGGCGGGAAGGGTCGGGGCAAATCCGTTCAGGCTGTACAGGCTCATTTGGACTCCTCGAATTCCGCCTGAAGACGGCGCACATGGTCGGTCAGGCCCGGCTGCTGGCTGCGCCGGAGGCGGGTGGCCGATACGATGGTCTTGAGCTGGGCGTCGGTGGCCTCAAGATCGTCGTTCACCAGCACGAAATCATAGCCGTCCCAATGGCTGATCTCGTCCCAGCTTTTCTGCATCCGCTTCGCGATCACCTCGTCGCTGTCCTGGGCCCGACTGACAAGACGGCGGTGCAGTTCGGCGATAGAAGGCGGCAGGATGAAGATCGAAAGCGTGTGGCGGCCAAGGTCCGAATTGCGGATTTGCTGCGCCCCCTGCCAATCGATATCGAACAGAACATCGCGGCCGGCGTCGATGGCGGCCTTCACCGGCCCCTTGGGCGAGCCGTAGAAGTTGCCGAAGACATGGGCGTGTTCCAGCATCTCGCCTTCGGCCACCTGCCGCTTGAAGTCGTCTTCGGTCAGGAAATGATAATCCTGCCCGTTCACCTCGCCGTCGCGCGGGGCGCGGGTGGTGGCAGAGACGGAAAAGGAAATGTCCGGGTCCCATTCGCGCAGGTGGCGGGACAGGGTGGATTTGCCCGCGCCCGAAGGCGAAGACAGGATGATCAGAAGGCCGCGGCGGGTCTGGGGCATGTGCTTGGTCTATTCCACGTTTTGGATCTGTTCGCGCATCTGGTCGATCGTTGCCTTGAGGTCCAGCCCGATCGCCGTGAGGCCGGGGGCGCCGGATTTGGAGCAGAGCGTATTGGCCTCGCGGTTGAATTCCTGCGCAAGGAAATCGAGCTTGCGGCCCGCCGGGGCGGGATCGGCCAGAAGGGCGCGGGCGGCGGCAATATGCGCGCGCAGCCGGTCGACTTCTTCGGTCACGTCCGATTTGACCGCAATCAGGGCCAGTTCCTGCGCCACCCGGTCGGGATCGGCCTCGGACGCCTCCTCCATCACCCGGCGCAGGGCGGCACCCATGTTGGCGCGCACCTCGTCCCGGCGGCTTTCGGCGGCGGTGGCGGCCTCTTCGACCAGCGCGGCGATCCGCTGCAATTGCCCCTCGATCACCTGTTTCAGGGCGGCGCCCTCGCTGGCCCGCATGGCGGCGAAATCATCCAGAAGTGGCGCAAGATCCGCCAGAAGCGCGGGTTTCAGCGCCTCTGCCTCTGCCTCGTCGCTGCGCTGGGACAGGACGCCGCGCAGGTTCAGCACATCGGCAGCGGTGGGTTGGGCCAGGGTGACGCCCATGGCCATGGCCCGGTCCTGCACCGCGTCCAGCGCCTGAAGCATTCGGTCCAACTGCGCCTCATCCAGGGTGGCGGCCTGCTGGCCCTCTTCCCGGGTCAGGCGCAGCCCAAGGGTGATGTTGCCCCTGTTGAACCGGTCCTGTAGCGCCGCGCGGATTGCCGGTTCCAGCCCGTCGATCCCGTCAGGCAGGCGCAACCGCAAATCCAGCCCCCGCGCGTTCACCCCGCGCATCTCCCAGGCCCAGCCCGTTGCCCCAAGGGCCCCGCGCCTGCTGGCGAATGCTGTCATTGATCGGATCACTGGTCCCGTCCTCTCACTGGTCGCGATAGCACCTAATGCGAAAGGGTGCGCGGGGGCAAGGCAAAGCGACCCCGCCGGGCGGGCGCATTAACCTGTTAACGAAATGCTAAGTGCGAAAGGGGCGGAAATGCGGCAAAATAGGGGCATCAGCCAGACTGGAGGACCAACCGATGCCAGCCCCAACCGATTCCGCCTTGCCGCCCCTGCCCGGTGTGCGCAGTGTTGCGCCCGGCGGGTCGGTGTTGTCCAATCTGGAACGCTACTGGTCGGACCTGCGCGGCGCGCGGACGGTGCCGGTGCGCACCGCTGTTGACCCAGCATGCATTGACGCCGCTCTTCCCAGCGCCTTTATCCTCGAACGCACCGCGCAGCAGGTCGCGCGGTTCCGGGTTTGCGGCCAGCGGATCAATCAGTTTATCGGTGCCGAAGGCCGGGGCATGCCCCTGTCGGCCCTTTTCACGGCGACAGGCCGGGCACAGATCGGCACGTTGCTGGAACGCTGTTTTGACGATCCGGCGGTTGTGGAAATCCCGGTCCAGTTCCGGACAGCGCTGACGCGCCGCCGTCTTCAGGGCACCATGCTCTTGTTGCCTTTGGAGGGACCAGACGGATTGATCGACCGCATTCTTGGGGCGCTTCTGGTGGACGGCGCGCCGGGCCTTGGCGTTCGAAGCTTTGACGTCGACCCGTCCCGCAAGCTGCGATGCGAGCGGATAGAGCCGCGCCGGGCCGCGCAGTCCGCGCCGATTTTCGCCAACGGGACAGATTTCCCGCAGGCACAACTCCAGATGCAGGAAGGGCCGGAACGGTCTTCCCGCCCGGCCCTTCGGCTTGTTGTCGATAATACCTGATCCGGATCAGGCGGTCGCCGCCTGATCCAACTTGCTGCGCCGGGCCGACAGTTCTTCGGCCACGAGGAACGCCAGTTCCAGCGACTGAGAGGCGTTCAGACGCGGGTCGCAGGCGGTGTGGTAGCGATCCGACAGATCCTCGTCCGTGACCGCGCGGACCCCGCCGGTGCATTCGGTCACATCCTTGCCCGTCATCTCGAAATGCACGCCGCCGGGGATCGTGCCTTCGGCATTGTGGACGGCAAAGAATTCCTTCACTTCGCGCAGCACGCTTTCGAAGGGGCGGGTCTTGTAGCCGGTCGAGGATTTGATCGTGTTGCCGTGCATGGCGTCACAGGTCCAGACGACATTCGCGCCTTCTTCCTGCACTGCCTTGATCAGGCGCGGCAGGTGTTCGCCCACCGACCCTGCCCCGAAGCGCGCGATCAGTGTCAGACGGCCCGGCTCGTTGTTGGGGTTTAGGCTGTTCATCAGCGACTTCAGATGGCCCGAGGTCATCGACGGACCGCATTTCAGCCCGATCGGGTTCTGGACGCCCTTGCAGAATTCCACATGGGCGCCGTCCGGCTGACGGGTGCGGTCACCGATCCAGATCATATGGCCGGACCCGGCCAGCCACTTGCCCGTGGTGCTGTCCAGACGGCACAGGGCCTCTTCATACTCCAGCAGAAGCGCTTCGTGGCTGGTGTAGAATTCGACCGTTTCCAACTCGTGATTGGTGGCGGCGTTCAGGCCTGCTGCGCTCATGAAGTCCAGCGCGTTGGAAATCTGTTCGGACAGGGCGCGGTATTTCTCGGCCTCCGGCGCACCGGTCCAGCCCAGCGTCCAGGCGTGGACCCGGTGCACGTCGGCGAACCCGCCGGTCGAAAACGCGCGCAGAAGGTTCAGCGTGGCGGCGGCCTGGGTATAGGCCTGCAGCATCCGGTCCGGATCGGGGATCCGCGCTTCGGGGGTGAAATCGAACCCGTTGATGATGTCGCCGCGGTAGCTGGGCAGCTCAGTGCCGCTGATCACCTCGGTCGGGGCCGACCGCGGCTTGGCCATCTGGCCCGCCATGCGGCCAACCTTGACCACCGGAACCTTGGCGCCAAAGGTCAGGACCATCGCCATCTGCAGCATCACCTTGAAGGTGTCGCGGATGCTGTCGGCGCTGAATTCGGCAAAGCTTTCGGCGCAATCGCCGCCCTGAAGCAGGAAGGCCTCGCCGCGACTCACCTTGCCCAGATGGGCCTTCAGGCGGCGTGCTTCGCCCGCAAAGACCAAGGGCGGATAGCTGGCAAGCTTGGCTTCCACAGCCTTCAGCTTGGCTTCATCCGTATAGTCGGGCATCTGAACCCGCGGCTTGGCGCGCCAGTCAGATTTCTGCCACTCGGTCATCGTCTTGCTCCCAGAATATCGTTTTGGTCAGTGATTGCGGGTCGTTTAGCGCAATCAGGACGCGCTTATAACCCGATGCTGCGCGGGGGCCAATGCCAAAAGGGGTGCAAAATCGGGCAGGTGATGGTTCAATAGCGACTATTGAGGGCGGAAACGACACCCCTTGATCCTGCGTTCCAAAAGGTGTTGAGGTCCGCAGGTCGAACGCATGGCAGAGGGTCGCGGAGATGGATATCGAGCCGCAAATCGTCGAAGTGGATGCAAAGGGCAAACCGCGCCGGTTTGTCTTTGTGCTGCTTGAGAATTTCACGATGCTTTGCTTTGCCAGCGCGATTGAATCCCTGCGCATCGCCAACCGGATGTCGGGCAAGAAACTTTACGACTGGGTGGTGGCCGCCGAACAGGATGGCACCATTGCCTGTTCCAACGGCACCGAATTCGCGGTGCAGATGGGTCTGGACGAATTGACCCGCGATGACACGGTCATGGTCTGCGGCGGGATTGATGTGCAAAAGGCAACCACCAAGAAAATGGTCAGCTGGCTGCGCCGCGAGGCGCGCCGGGGCGTCACCATGGGCGGGCTATGCACCGCTGGCTATACTCTTGCCAAGGCCGGGCTACTGGATGGCAAGAAGGCGACAATCCACTGGGAGAACCAGGACAGTTTCGCCGAGGAGTTCGAGGAAGTGACCCTGACCAAGTCGGTTTTCGTCGTGGACGGAAACCGGATGACGACGGCGGGTGGCACGGCCTCCATCGACCTGATGCTGAAGGTGATTGCCGACGATCATGGCGAGGAACTGGCCAGCGCGGTCGCCGACCAGCTGATCTATTCCTCGATCCGCACCGATCAGGACACTCAGCGCCTGTCGATCCCGACCCGGATCGGTGTGCGCCACCCGAAACTGTCCCGCGTCATCCAGATGATGGAACAGAACATCGAAGAACCGATCAGCCCGGCGGTGCTTGCCAAGGATGTCGGCATGTCGACGCGGCAGCTGGAACGGCTGTTCCGCCGCTATCTGAACCGCAGCCCGAAACGGTATTACATGGAGTTGCGGCTGCAAAAGGCGCGCAACCTGCTGATGCAGACAGATATGAGCGTGATCAACGTGGCGCTGGCCTGCGGGTTCGCCTCGCCGTCGCATTTCTCGAAATGCTACCGGTCGCATTACGACACCACGCCTTACCGCGAACGCGGCGCCCACGCGGCCCGGCTGTCAATCTGACACGCTGCGGTTGGGCATGTCCCCAGTTGCGAAACAATGTTCTGTTTGGGCGTGAATGACGGGCCAAATGGCCCGCATTTCACCCTTCCCTTTTGCTTTTCCGCTGCTTAGGCTCCCTGTTCAGGATACTTCATCCGATAGGGAGAATGAGAATGAAGAAACTGCTTCTTGCCACTGCGGCAACCAGCATCCTCGCCGGTGCGGCTTCGGCCGAAGACATCAAGATCGGGATCATCCTGGGCTTCACCGGCCCGCTGGAATCGATCACCCCGGCCATGGGCGATGCCGCCGAAATGGCAATTGCCGAAGTGAACGCCGCCGGCACCCTGCTGGACGGGTCGACCGTTTCGGCCGTACGTGGTGACTCCACCTGTATCGACGCCGCTGCCGCGACCGCCGCTGCCGAACGTCTGGTGACTGGTGACGGGGTCAACGCAATCATGGGTGCGGACTGTTCCGGTGTGACCGGCGCGATCCTGCAGAACGTCGCTGTTCCGAACGGCGTCGTGATGGTGTCGCCCTCGGCCACCTCGCCGGGTCTGTCGACCGCAGAAGACAATGGTCTGTTCTTCCGGACCGCCCCGTCTGATGCCCGTCAGGGCGTTGTGATGGCCGACATCCTGACCGACCGTGGCATCGGCGAAGTCGCCGTGACCTACACCAACAACGACTACGGCAAGGGCCTTGCTGACAGCTTTGCAGCAGCGTTTGCCGAAGCTGGCGGCACCGTGACGATCAACGCCCCCCACGAAGACGGCAAGGCCGACTACTCGGCTGAAGTCGCGTCGCTGGCCTCGGCCGGCGGTGAAATCCTCGTGGTTGCCGGCTACGTCGACCAGGGTGGCCGTGGCATCATCCAGTCGTCTCTGGACACCGGTGCCTTCGACACCTTCTACCTTGTAGACGGGATGTATGGCGACAGCCTGATCGAAAACATCGGCGCAGACCTTGATGGGTCGTTCGGCGCCCTGCCCGGCACCGACAGCAACGGCGCCACCGTGTTCCAGGAAATGGCCGCTGCTGCGGGCATCGACGGGACCTCGGCTTTTGCCGCGGAATCCTATGACGCCGCCGCGCTGATCATGCTGGCCATGCAGGCCGCCGGGTCGTCCAACTCGGCCGACTTCAAGAACACCCTGATGGATGTGGCCAACGCCCCGGGCGAGCCGATCCAGCCGGGTGAACTTGCCAAGGCGCTGGAAATCCTCGCCAACGGTGGCGACATCGACTACGTCGGCGCGACCGCAGTTGAACTGATCGGCCCCGGTGAATCCGCTGGTAACTACCGCGAATACACCGTTTCGGGCGGCGCCTTCGTCACCGACGGCTACCGCTAAGATGGTCTGAGAAGACAGGAGCGGCGCGGGAGTTTTCCCGCGCCGTTTCAATAAGATAACGGGCGGTCTTAACGCCTATGACGGGGATATGGGATGATCAGGGTCGATAACCTGCACAAGCATTTCGGCGGCTTTCATGCGGTCGATGGCGCCAGTCTTGAAATCAAGCCGGGATCAATCACCGGGCTGATCGGGCCGAACGGCGCTGGCAAGACCACGCTGTTCAACGTGATCGCCGGTGTCCATGCCCCGACCTCTGGCCGGGTCACCATGGCGGGCGAGGATATCACTGGCCTGCCCCCGCACGAGCTGTTTCACAAGGGCCTGCTGCGGACCTTCCAGATCGCCCATGAGTTTTCATCGATGACCGTGCGCGAGAACCTGATGATGGTTCCCGGCGGCCAGTCCGGCGAAACCCTGTGGAACACATGGTTCGGCCGCAAGCGGATTGCGGACGAGGAGCGCGCGCTGCTGGCCAAGGCGGACGAGGTGCTGGAGTTTCTGACCATCGACCACCTGAAGGACGAAAAGGCGGGCAACCTGTCGGGCGGCCAAAAGAAGCTGCTGGAACTGGGCCGGACCATGATGGTCGACGCCAAGATCGTGTTTCTGGACGAGGTCGGCGCGGGCGTGAACCGCACCCTTCTGATGACCATCGGCGATGCGATCCTGCGCCTGAACAAGGAACGCAACTACACCTTCGTCGTGATCGAACACGACATGGATTTCATCGGCAAGATCTGTGACCCGGTCATCTGCATGGCCGAAGGCAAGGTGCTCGCCGAAGGCACATTGGCCGAGATCAAGGCCAACGAGCACGTGATCGAGGCCTATCTGGGCACCGGTCTGAAGAACAAGGACCAACTGGCGGAGACGGGCGCATGAGCGGCGACAACCCCTACGCGGACGGGCGCGGCAACAAGGACCGGTCGATCGCCAACCCCCATGGGGCGGGTGACGCCCCCTACCCCGGCAAGAGCGGCAAGGCCGTCCCGGTCGGCGGCGACGCACCGTTTCTGATCGGTGAAAACATGACCGGCGGTTATGGCAAGGGCCCCGATATCCTGCATGACTGCACCATCGCCGTGAACCCCGGTGAAATCGCGGTGATCGTCGGCCCCAACGGCGCTGGGAAATCCACCGCGATGAAGGCGGTCTTTGGGATGCTTAACGTCCGGTCGGGCCGGGTGCTGCTGGATGGCGAGGATATCACCACGCTGACCCCGCAGGACCGGGTGATCAAGGGCATGGGATTCGTACCGCAGGTGCGCAACATCTTCCCGTCGATGACGGTCGAGGAAAATCTGGAAATGGGCGCCTTCATCCGCAAGGATGACATCCGCCAGACGATGGAACAGGTTTATGAGCTGTTCCCAATCCTGAAGGACAAGCGGGCGCAGGCCGCGGGCGAACTGTCGGGCGGGCAGCGGCAGCAGGTGGCCGTGGGCCGCGCCCTGATGACCAAGCCCAAGGTGCTGATGCTGGACGAACCCACCGCTGGCGTGTCGCCCATCGTCATGGACGAATTGTTCGACCGGATTATCGAGGTGAGCCGCACCGGCATCCCGATCCTGATGGTGGAACAGAACGCCAAACAGGCGCTTGAAATCGCCGACCGAGGCTATGTCCTTGTCCAGGGGCGCAACGGGCACACGGGCACCGGCAAGGAACTGCTGGCCGACCCGGAAGTGCGTCAAAGTTTCCTGGGGGGGTAAATTGATGAAGTGCTTCCCGGGCGCGTTCGTGGCCACCGCACTTCTGGCTTTTGGCTGTACGGAACCGGAAGCGGAGCTTGAGGTTTTGCGGTCGCCAACCGCGGCCGAGATGCAAGAG
The DNA here is from genome assembly GCF_035969385.1 of Marivivens marinus. Classification (NCBI taxonomy): domain Bacteria; kingdom Pseudomonadati; phylum Pseudomonadota; class Alphaproteobacteria; order Rhodobacterales; family Paracoccaceae; genus Marivivens; species Marivivens marinus. The sequence continues at coordinate 378,391 of NZ_JAYKKJ010000004.1, forward strand.
TATCACGAAAGCGAACGATATCAGCAAATGATGTCCCTTCATTGTCAGATGAATGGAGAAGACGGAAGAGAGTACGAGCTTTGGATGCACGTTGAGGATATCGACCAAGAGGGACCGCTGTATTGCCTTTCAAGTTTTGGGGACGCGATGGAATGCTTTCGCAAGGAACAGTCGGTCGACGGTGAAACATATGTGGGTGAGCGAAATGAGGATGGCGAACCGATGAGCTATCTGAGGGTCACTTCGACCGGTGAAGCAGTTCATTATGACAGTTACAGGTCTAGGCACATCGTGGATGGCGAACTGGTTGATCTTGGACTACGCGAGAGTATCTCGACCGGCACCTGCGCGAATGGGAGAGCACACTAATGGACATTCTTAACGCCATCGTGGCGCTTCTCAATTTCGTGGTCATTCCCGGGGCGGCCTATGGGGCGCAGCTGGCGCTTGGGGCGCTTGGGGTGACCTTGGTCTATGGCATCCTGCGGTTTTCGAACTTTGCCCATGGGGACACCATGGCCTTTGGAACCATGGCGACGATCCTGATTACCTGGTGGTTGCAGTCGATGGGGGTCAGTCTTGGGCCGCTGCCCACCGCCCTTCTGGCCCTGCCCTTTGGCATTCTGGCCGCGGCGCTTCTGCTGCTGGCAACCGACCGGGGGATCTATCGCTTCTATCGGCAGCGAAAGGCTGTTCCGGTGATCATCGTCATCGTCTCGACCGGGGTCATGTTCATCTACAACGGCCTTGTGCGATTCATCATCGGGGTGGAGGACCAGAACTTCCTTGACGGGGAACGGTTCATCATCTCGGCCCGCGATTTCAAGTCGATGACCGGCCTTGACGAAGGGCTGGCGCTGAAGACGACGCAAGGCATCACCATCGTCGTCGCGGTGATCGTGGTGGCCGTGTTGTTCTGGTTCCTCAACAAGACCCGGACCGGCAAATCCATGCGGGCCTTTTCGGACAACGAAGATCTGGCGCTGCTTTCCGGCATCAACCCGGAACGGGTGGTCATGGTCACATGGCTGATCGTGGCAACGCTGGCGACCATCGCGGGCGTGCTTTACGGGCTGGACAAATCCTTCAAGCCCTTCACCTACTTCCAGCTTCTCCTGCCGATCTTCGCCTCGGCCATCGTGGGCGGGCTTGGTAATCCGCTGGGCGCGATTGCGGGCGGGTTTGTCATCGCCTTTTCCGAGGTGACGGTCACCTATGCGTGGAAAAAGGTTCTGATCTACCTGATGCCGGAACCACTGGAACCCTCGGGCCTCGTCCAGTTGATGGGCACGGATTATAAATTCGCGGTCAGCTTCGCGATCCTTGTGATCGTCCTGCTGTTCAAGCCGACCGGACTGTTCAAGGGGCAATCGGTATGACCCAGTCGATGCGCGCACCGCTTCTTTTCGCTTTCGTCGCGATCCTGTTCATCCTCGAAGGGACGGCGAATTTCTGGATCTTCTCGGGGTCGTGGAACACCTCGCTGGGGATCCTCAACATGGCGCTGATTTCCGCGATCATGGCCTTGGGCGTGAACCTGCAATGGGGCTATGCCGGGCTGTTCAACATCGGGATCATGGGGTTTGTCGCCCTTGGCGGTCTCGCGACCGTGCTCGTGTCGATGCCGCCCGCACCGGGGGCCTGGGCAGCCGGGGGCGCATGGCAGATCCTGCTGTCGCTGGTCATGGGCGCGGCCACCATCGTGGCGGCCGTTCTGGTCTGGTCGAAGATGGCAAAGGGCCGGGCCCGCAACCTGACCATGCTGGTTTTGCTGGTCGGCGGCTTCTTCCTGTTCCGCTTCGTCTTTGACGGGGGCGTTGAATTCGTCGAGGCGATCACCCCCGCCTCGACCGGCCATATCGGTGGGCTGAACCCCGGCGGCGAGGCCTATAAGGACTTTGGCTGGCTGACCATCATCGCTTGGCCGGTGGGCGGCTTGATCGCGGCGGGCGCGGCCTGGGTGATCGGCAAGACGGCACTGGGTCTGCGGTCTGATTACCTTGCCATCGCGACCCTTGGTATCGCCGAGATCGTCATCGCCGTTCTCAAGAACGAGGACTGGCTGGCGCGGGGCGTGAAGAACATCAACGGCCTGCCCCGCCCCGTCCCCTACGAGATCGACCTGCAAAGCGATCCGGGTTTCATCGAACGGGCGGCGAGCCTTGGGATGGACCCGACCACCGCCTCGACCATCTTCGTCAAGCTGGGCTACATGGTTCTGTTCACCATCGTCCTTCTGATCCTGCTGTGGCTTGCGCAACGCGCCTATAACAGCCCTTGGGGCCGGATGATGCGCGCGATCCGCGACAACGAGGTCGCGGCAGAGGCGATGGGCAAGGACGTGACCGCCCGCCACCTGCAAATCTTCATCCTTGGCTCTGCGATCTGCGGCATCGCCGGGGCGATGATGACGACGCTGGACGGGCAGTTGACCCCGACCTCTTACCAGCCACTGCGCTATACCTTCCTGATCTGGGTGATGGTGATCGTCGGCGGGTCGGGCAACAACTTTGGCGCCATTCTGGGCGGCTTCCTGATCTGGTGGCTGTGGGTTCAGGTGGAACCGATCGGCCTGTGGCTCAGCGAGACGCTGACCAGCGGCATGGCCGAGGACAACTGGTTCCGCATCCGGATGCTGGATGCCTCGGCCCATATGCGCCTGTTCTCGATGGGATTGGTGCTGTTGCTGGTGCTGCGGTTCAGTCCAAAGGGGCTCCTGCCAGAGAAATAGAACGACAGAGAAGGGGGCCGCTGGCCCCCTTTTTGCATCCCTTCACAGAACCGGGCATTGGTGGGCAGATGGGCGGCCCTGCTATGTGCGGCATGATCCATTTCCGTTATTCCAAAGATGAAATCTGACCCATCAGCAAGGTCGATGTAATGGACCCCGCCCCCGATGCCAGCCCTGACAACGCCGTAGCGGGTGCCCCCATAGGTTGAGACGGTTCCGCCACACTGTCAGGCCACAGCACAACGCCTGCGCCTTGTCGATACTGCGTCCGGCGATCAGGATATGAAGGCCAAACATGTTCATCATAAGCTCGGCCATTCGGCCCCAGAAGGTGCCGTAGCCGCCAATGATGAGGATCTTTACAAGAAGACCCTTTCGATGACCCACCACGTCCCGACCGCTGCAATGAACAGCGATGCGGGGATAGCGACGAACCGGCGGTAGGCACCGGGCTTTGGCTCTGACCGGATCGACAGGGTCGACAGCGCAAAAACCGCCGCCAGCGGGCCAAAGAAGACCCATGCCGGGTTTTCCAGCGCGATTTCAAGCGCCGAGGGAGACCACAGGCAGACCCCCACCGAGACGACGGCCAGCCCAACGTAGAGCCCCTGTGCAAGCACTGGCGCCCCCTGCCCCCGGTCCACCCGAACCGCGGCCAGAACACACAAGGCCATAACCGCGATCACCAGAAGCTGGCCCAGTTCAACGCCCACATTGAATCCGATCAGCGCTGGGATGAACGCCCCTTGCGGCAGGCCGAACTCGGCCAAGACGCTAGCGAAGCCCAGCCCATGCAACAGCCCGAAGCCGAAGATCACGAAGGGTCGCCAGCGGCTCAGCCCGTCGGTGAACAGGTTTTCGACCGCAACATAGACGATGGAGGCCGCGATAAGCGGTTCAACGATGCTGGCCGGAATGCTGACCAGCCCCAGCGCGGCGGCGGCAAGGGTGATGGTATGGGCCAGCGTAAAGGCCGACACCTGCCACAACAGGGGGCGCAACCGGGCGGCAAGGAAGAACAGGCCAAGGACGAACAGGATATGATCCAGCCCCTTCGGGACGATGTGATCGACCCCCACCGGGATATAGCGGACAAAGGCTTCCCATCCGCCCACGGCCCCGCCCCCCGTCAGAAGGATCGGGTCCGAGGTCGCCCCGGCCTCCAGATAGCCGGTATAGGGATCGTCGACCCCCTGCTGCCGCAGGACAAGCGTGCCGTAGGACCGCGCCCAGCCGACGGTCACGGCATCGGCCCCGGCGGGCAAGTCCACGGTGAAAGACAGAATGGTGTCGCGCGGCAGGTCGGTGTTTTGTTGGGGTTCCACCACGATCCCGCTAAGCATCGGCGTCAGGCGGTCTGGTCCGGCCAGAATACCGATCCCTGCGGCGATCCCGGGCCAGTCGGCGCGTGCTTCGTCGGCCAATGCGCTGTCGGACAGGGCGCGCAGGGCGTCATAGCGGTCCGCCTCGGCCGCCTCGTTGGTGTCGGCCACGGCGGACAGGTCGATCCCGGCCAGCACCCCTTCAAGGTTCAGCCGCACGTCGAATACCAACCGGCTGCCGTCCTGCGTCATGTCGGCAATTGCGGGGCGGACTTCATGGGCGCGGGCCGGTAACGCCAGCGCGATCAGCACGGCAACCAAGGTTGACATCACAAGGCCAAGGACCACCCTGTAGGGAAGATCAGAGGATTTCATCATGCGCTTGCTCGCCCTTTTCTGTCTTTCGTTGTCTGCCGGTCCGCTTGCGGCCCATGAATTCTGGCTTGAACCATCCCGGTGGCAGGTTGCCCCGGACGCTAGGCTAGAAGGGCGCATTGTCAACGGCCAGTCCTTCGCCGGCATCGAATTGGCCTATATTCCGCAGCGCACCGCGCGCTATGAAATCTTCAATGCGGGGCAACAGGCAGCGGTGGAAATGCGCGCCGGGGACCGCCCCGGCCTATCGGCGGACCCTTTGGGCGAAGGGCTGAACGTAGTGATCTATCAGACCAACCCTTCCACCGTCGATTATGAAACATGGGAAAAGTTTCAGTCTTTCGTCGATCACAAGGACCTTGGAGTGACTGAGGCGGATCAGATCGCGCGGGGTCTGCCAATGGCCGATTTCAAGGAGGTCTATTTCCGGTTCTCCAAGACCCTAATCGCGGTTGGTGAGGGTTCCGGCGCGGACCTGCGGACCGGGATGGAGACAGAGATCGTCGCCCTGACCAACCCCTATACGGATGATCTGACTGATGGGGTTCGGGTCCAGTTGTTCTATCAGTATGACGTCCGGGCCGAGGAGCAGATCGAAGTCTTTGACCGCGCCCCGGATGGCGAGGTGACCATCAGCTATGTCCGCACCGACGCCGATGGCATCGCCACGGTTCCGGTGGTCCCCGGCCACGACTACATGCTGGATGCCGTGGTTCTGCGGGAACCGGCGCCGGATCTGGCCGAAGCTTCCGGGGCCGTCTGGGAAACGCTTTGGGCCAATCTGACCTTCGCGGTTCCCGATTGACGTTCTTTGTCCGTCCGGTCAAAACCGGGCAATGAACAAGACACCGGATATCCTTTGCATCGGGTCGGTCCTGTGGGACGTGATCGGGCGGTCGGCCTCGCATATGCGGGCCGGGTCCGACGTGCCGGGGCGGATCACCCGCCTGCCCGGTGGCGTTGCCATGAACATCGCCATGACACTGGTGCGCTTTGGACTGACCCCTGCCCTGCTGACCGCCATTGGTCGTGACCCGGCAGGCGATGAACTGCTGGCCGAGGCGGCGGATATGGGAATGATTACCGATCACGCCTACCGGTCTGATGACCTGCCCACCGATATCTACATGGCGGTCGAGGGGGCAAACGGGCTGATCGCCGCCATTGCAGACGCTCATTCGCTTGAAGCGGCGGGCGACAAGATCTTGCGCCCCCTGGCCGACGGACTGCTTGGGTCGGCAGACGCACCCTGGGAGGGACCCGTCGCGCTGGATGGCAACCTGACGACGGAACTTCTGCGCGAGATCGCCCGCTCGCCCCTGTTTGCCCGATCCGACCTGCGGGTCGCCCCGGCCAGCCCGGGCAAGGCAGAACGGCTTCTGGCGCTGCGCGACCATGCGACCGCGACGCTTTATGTGAACCTCGAAGAGGCCGGGATACTGTGCCAGCAGGACTTCGCGTCCTCGGCCGAGGCCGCGGCGGCCCTTGTCGCACGCGGCACCCACCGCGCCCTTGTCACCGACGGCGGCAAATCGGCATCCGATGCCGTGGCCGGGTCGGTCATCACCCAAACCCCGCCCGCCGTTCTGGTGACCCGCGTCACCGGCGCGGGCGATACATTCATGGCGGCCCATATCGCCGCCGAACGCGGTGGCGCCGACCGTGACGCGGCGCTGAACCGCGCCCTTCAGGCTGCGGCCACTTATGTCAGCGGAGAGACCCCCCTATGACCTTCCCCATCGTCTATTCCCCCGAGGTTCAGGCCGCCCGCGATAGCGGCGCACCATTGGTGGCGCTGGAAAGCACGATCATCACCCACGGAATGCCCTATCCGCAGAACGTGGAAACCGCCCGCAAGGTCGAGGCAGAGGTGCGCGTCCACGGGGCCGTGCCCGCCACCATGGCGGTGATGGACGGGGTGTTGCATGTCGGGCTGACCGATGCGCAGCTTGAGGCGCTGGGACAGGCGCAGAACGTGGCCAAGCTGAGCCGGGCCGATATCGCTGCCTGCATTGCGCGGGGCGGCACCGGCGCCACCACCGTGGCCGCGACCATGATTTGCGCCCGCATCGCCGGGATCGCGGTTTTCGCGACCGGCGGCATTGGCGGGGTGCACAAAGGGGCGGAAGAAACATTCGACATCTCCGCCGATCTTCAGGAACTGGCCCAGACCCCGGTGACCGTCGTGGCGGCCGGGGCCAAGGCGATCCTTGACTTGCCCAAGACCTTCGAGGTGCTGGAAACCCTTGGCGTGCCGGTAATCGCCTTTGGGCAGGACGAGGTCCCCGCCTTCTGGAGCCGCGCATCGGGCATCCCCGCGCCGTTGCGGATGGACAGCGCCGAAGAGATCGCCCGCGCCCACGCGCTGCGTGGCGACATGGGCATTCCCGGCGGGCAACTTGTGGCCAACCCGATCCCGTCAGAGGCCGAGATTGCCGCCGAAACGCTGGCCCCGGTGATCGCGCAGGCGCTGGCCGAGGCCGAGGCGCAGGGCATCGCCGCAAAGGCGGTGACCCCCTTCCTGCTGCAACGGATCTTTGAACTGACCGAGGGCCGCAGCCTGGCGGCAAACATCGCGCTGGTGCTGAACAATGCGCGGTTGGCCGCCGGGATCGCGGTGGCCCTTGCCGGAAAGCCGTAGGTCATTGTCTGTTGCGGCGCGCATCCCTAGATAAGGGACAGGAAATTTCAGGGCGGCCCGGAACGTGACAACACCCGAACAGGAACAGGACCATCCCCGGCGGCGGCACGGGGTATTGACGGGCCTGCGCAACAATTTCATCGCCGGGCTTGTGGTGGTTGCCCCGATCGGTCTGACGGTCTGGCTGATCTCGACCGTTGTCGGCTGGATCGACGGATGGGTCTGGCCCTTCATCCCGCAGGCCTATCACCCCGAGGAATTGCTGAATTCCTGGCTCGGCCGGACTGACGGCAACAAGATCGAGGTGAATATTCGCGGGATTGGCGTTGTCCTGTTCCTGATCTTCACCATCGTCGTCGGCTGGATCGCCAAGGGGCTGATCGGACGGTCTTTCCTGCGCTGGGGCGAAAGCCTTGTCGGGCGGATGCCCATCGTGCGGACCATCTACAACGGTGCGAAGCAGATCGCCGAAACGGTGTTTGCCCAGTCAGAAACCTCTTTCGACAAGGCCTGTCTGGTGGAATATCCGCGCAAGGGGATATGGGCCGTGGCCTTCATCTCGACCAAGGCCAAGGGCGAAGTGGCCGCGAAATTGCCGCCCGACGGCGACATCATGACCGTCTTCCTGCCGACCACGCCGAACCCCACCTCTGGCTTTCTTCTGTTCCTGCCGCGCGAGGATGTGATCCTTCTGGATATGACTGTAGAGGACGCGGCGAAACTGGTGATCTCGGCGGGGCTTGTCTATCCGGGCAGCAAGGACGAGGCCAAGAAACGGGCCGAAGCCGCCGCGCGCGGGCCGCGCGGTTAGGGATTTGCCAGCGGCCCGGCTCGAGGCTAGGCTTTGGGTATTGTAACTTTCCGATTCTGGGGATTCAGATGAAAAAACTCCTTCTTTCCGCCGGCGCTCTTGTCGCCTCTGCCTCCGCTGCCCTTGCCGGTGGCATGGCGCCCGCAATCGTCGAAATGCCGGTTGAAGACATCGAAGTGGTTGCTGAAAGCTCCTCTTCGGCTGGCCTGATCATTCCGCTGATCCTGATCGCGCTGATTGCCGCCGCCATGAGCAGCTCGGAGAGCACCGGCAACTAAATCCGGCAACAGGCCAGATTGATAGAGACCCCGGCTTCGGCCGGGGTTTTTCGTTTGGGCAGATTCGGAGAATTGGTGTGTTGGAAACGCAGCCAAGGGTGCCAGCCGGATGCCCAAGCCCCGAAGAAAAAAACGCCGGCACAAGGCCGGCGTTAAGTCATTGAGGCAGGTTTCATACAGGCAAGAAACCTATCGAGCAGTGACCCCTTTATAAGCAATCCTGCGCTGGGGTCCAAGCTAAAAGTTTGAAAACATTCGGAGGGCCGCGTAGGCTCTGACCCCAACGGGCATTGAGAGCAGAGGGATTGTTGCCAAAATGAGATCAGAGTTTTTCACGACTCACCTGCGGGCCGCCGTGATCGTCGGGCTTTCGGTTTTCGGCGCCAGCAGTATGGCCGAGCCCCAACATGGCATAGCTATGTATGGCGACCCCGCTCTCCCACCTGATTTTGTGGCCCTGCCCTATGCAAACCCGGATGCGCCTATCGGCGGTCGGATGGTCGAGGCCAACGTCGGCAACTTCGACAGTCTCAATCCCTTCATCCAGAAAGGGAATGTTCCGTGGCAGCTGCGCTTCGTCTATGGCGAAACGCTGATGGGTCGCAGCATCGACGAGCCGTTCTCGCTTTACGGGATTCTGGCCGAATCGATTGAGACGGGGCCGAATCGGGAATGGGTGGAATTCACCCTGCGGCCCGAGGCGCGGTTTTCGGACGGCAGCCCGGTGACGGTCGAGGATGTGATCTGGAGTTTCGAGATTCTGGGCACCGCAGGCCACGGCCGCTATCGCGGATTCTGGGCAAAGGTCGATAGTCTTGAACAGGTCGGCGACCGGACCATCCGCTTCACCTTCAACGAGGAAAACGCCGAGCTGGCGCTTCTGGCGGGGATGCGTCCGATCCTGCAGAAGGCGCAGTTCGACGGTGTCGATTTCGCCGAGGAAGGCGACAAGATCGTCCCGATCACCTCGTCCCCCTACATCATCGACGACTATGAATTTGGCCGCTTCGTGTCGTTCCGGCGGAACCCGGATTACTGGGGCTGGGGCGTCGTGCCGTTTCGGGCCGGCACGTTCAATCTGGATGAATACCGGATCGAGTTTTTCGGGGACGAAACCGCGGCTTTCGAGGCGATCAAGACCGGGCTGGTCAACACGACCCGGGAATTCAACGCTGCCCGCTGGGAAAGCCAGTATGATTTCGCCGCCGTTCAGGATGGCCGGTTCGTGAAAGAAGAGCTGGCCCACCAGCGCCCCTCGGGCATGACCGGCTTTGTCATGAACACTCGTCGCACGCAATTTCAGGACTGGCGCGTGCGCGAGGCGCTTCTGACCGCCTTCAACTTTGAATTCGCGAACGAGGCGATGACCGGATCGCAGCAACAGCGGATCACCTCCTATTGGTCGAACAGCCCGCTTGGCATGGGACACGGCCCGGCAGAGGGCCGGGTGCGCGACATGTTGATGCTCTATCAGGATGATCTGCTGCCCGGCGCGCTCGAGGGCTACAACCTTCCGCAAAGCGACGGGTCCGAACGCAACCGCGCCGGGACCGCCCGCGCGATGGAACTGTTCGAGGAGGCGGGCTATACCATTCAGGACGGCGTGATGGCGGATGCCAATGGCACCCCCTTTACCTTTGACATCCTGATCCAGTCCGGGGCATCGGAAACGTCGACCATCGCGGATATCTATGTCGAAAGCCTGAAACGGATCGGGGTTTCCGCCAATGTGACCCAGATTGACAGCGCCCAGTTCACTGAGCGGACCCGGGCCTATGACTTTGACATGACCTACTACCGGGTCGGCGTGTCGCTGTCCCCCGGCAACGAGCAATATCTCTACTTCGGGGCCGACCAAGTGGACACTGGCGGGCGCAACCTGATGGGCGTGTCGTCGCCCGCGGTGGACGGTCTGATCGGCGAGATGTTGACCGCCGAAAGCCAGGAAGACTTCCGCGCCGCGATCAAGGCGCTGGACCGGACCTTGATGAGCGGGCGCTACGTGATCCCCTTCTACCAGTGGAACATCACGCGGATCGCCCATGACGCAAACCTGCACCATCCCGACTACATCCCCGTTCTGGGCGATTGGCCGGGCTGGCAACCTGATGTGTGGTGGTATGAAGAAAACTAGGCTTCTTCTGGTGCTGGCAGCCGTCGGTCTGCTGGCCGGGTGCAACACGGTCGCGGGCGTGGGCGAGGATGTCTCGGCCGGTGCGCGCACCGTACAGGGCTGGCTCTGACCGTCATACAGGCGTTACAGAACGGTCATAAACGGGGCGGCAAATCAGGCCGCCCCGAAACGGAGTCCCTATGAATATCCTTGTCCTTTGCACTGGCAATTCCGCCCGGTCGATCCTTCTGGAATCCATCCTGAACCGCTTTGGCGAAGGCCGCGTGACCGCCTGGTCGGCGGGGTCGAAACCGGCGGGACAGGTGCATCCGCAGTCCCTGCGCCTGTTGCAGGCCAAAGGATTCGACACCAGCGCGGCCCGGTCCAAAAGCTGGGACGAATTCGAAGGGCCGCAGGCCCCGGTCATGGACGCGGTGATCACCGTTTGTGGATCGGCCGCAGCGGAACCCTGCCCGATCTGGCCCGGTGCCCCGGTCCGGGCGCATTGGGGCGTCGAAGATCCGGCCGCCGCGGCGGAGGCTGATTGGGATGAGGCGTTCGAAACCGCCTACGCGCAGCTCAAACGCCGGGCTGACGCCTTTCTGGCCCTTGATTTCGAGGCGCTGGATGCGGACAAGCTGCGGGATCGGATGAACCTGATCGGACAGGACTGACCCATGCAAAAACTTGCCGCCGAATTTATCGGCACCGCCTTTCTACTGATCGGCGTTGTCGGTTCCGGCATCATGGCCGAGGCCCTTTCGGGCGGAAACACCGGGCTTGCGCTGCTGGCCAATGCGATTGCGACCGGCACGATGCTTTATGCCATCATCACCACGCTTGGGCCGGTGTCGGGGGCGCATTTCAACCCTGCGGTCACCGCCTATTTCGCGCTTCGGGGCGATCTGCCCTGGCGCGACGTCCTGCCCTATATGGCCGCACAGGTTGCCGGGGGCATCCTTGGGGTCTGGCTGTCGCACCTGATGTTCGACCTGCCGATCCTGCAAACCTCCACCACGGCGCGGACCGGCCTGAACCTCTGGTCTTCCGAGGCGATTGCCACCTTTGGCCTCTTGTTCGTGATCGTGGGCGGGCTGCGGTCCCGGGCCGAGGCTGTGCCGACGCTGGTCGCCCTATACATCACCGGGGCCTATTGGTTCACCTCGTCCACCAGTTTTGCCAATCCTGCGGTGACCATCGCGCGCGGCCTGTCTGACACCTTTGCCGGGATCGCCCCGGCGCATGTGCCGATGTTCATCGTGATGCAGTTTGTCGGCGTCGGGATTGGCCTTTTGATCCTGCCAAGGCTGTTTCGCTAGCGCGTCTCGCGGCGTGGAAAGGCAGGATGGATGCGAAGTTCCCCTGCCCCCGCCGGAGCGACCTAAGCGGGAACCGGGTGGACATCGACACTCACGAACGATGCCCGGAAAAGTTCTGGTCCTGAAAACGGCTTTGTCCGCACCCATCCTAGGAAAAAGTTAACGGATTGGGCGGGCGCGTTCTGTGCGATTTGTCACATTCCCGCAGGAATGGATCAGGCCAGCGAGGTGACCCAAAGGATCGTCGCATCCTCGGCGCTGGTCGAGATCACGTTGTGCCCCATCGACCCGTCGTAATAGGCGCTGTCGCCGCGCTTCATTTCGACCGGTTCATAGAATTCCGTGTACAGGCGCACCGTGCCGGTGAGGACATAGAGGAATTCTTCGCCGTCATGGCGCACCCAGCCGTCGAAATCGTCCATCGACCGGGCCCGGATGCGGGCGCGATAGGGCAGCATCTGTTTGCGGGTCAGCTGGTCGGCCAAAAGCTCGTGTTCATAGGTGGTGGTGATATGGACCGCGCCTTCGCCCGACCGGTTCACCGTCATCCGGCCATTTACTTGCCCCTTCGACGGGGGCGTGAACAGCTGCGGCACGGAAATGCCCAGACCCACGGCCAGCTTTTTCAGCGCCTCATAGGTTGGCGACATCTGGCCGTTCTCGATCTTGGACAGGGTGGACCGGGCCAGCCCCGCCTGTTTCGCGGCCTGTTCCAGTGTCCAGTCCCGCTCTTTCCGCAATTCTCGCACCCGCACGCCAAGGTCCAGCGGCTGCGCGGCTTCGGTCCCGCCGTTTTCACGGGCAATGCGGATAAGAGATTTCGGATCGACCTGTGCCATGCGCCCCTATAGCGCCTTGATCACTGCGCTTGCAACTGCTTCGCCGCTTGACTAGGCCAGTGCCATGACGATGTTTCCGCCCCCGCCCGACAGCTTCAATATGGCCGCCCATGTGCTGCGCCACGCAGCTGACCGGCCCGACAAGATTGCCCTTGCGGTGCTTGGCCCGGCGCGCGCCGAACGGTGGAGCTATGCCCGGCTGGAAGCCGCCGTGCGCGGCACCGCGACGGGCCTGCTACGGGCCGGGCTGGAACCGGGCGACCGGCTGTTGATGCGGTTGGGCAATACGCCGGATTTCCCGGTCACCTACCTCGGCGCGATTGCTGCCGGGATCGTGCCGGTTCCGACCTCGGCCCAGTTGACGGGGCCGGAAGCAACGAAGATCGCCCATGAGATCGCGCCGAAGGCCGTTGCTGCCGCCGAGGGCGTTGCCTTGCCGGATCACCCTGCCCCGGTGCTGACCACGGCGGACCTGCGAGCATTCCACGACCTACCTGCGGCCCCCTACAACATGGGCGATCCGCATCGCCCAGCCTATATCATCTATACCTCTGGGACCTCGGGTCAGCCCCGCGCCGTTGTCCACGCGCACCGCGCGGTCTGGGCGCGGCAGATGATGTGGGACGGCTGGTACGGGCTGCGCGATACCGACAGGCTGCTACACGCGGGGGCCTTCAACTGGACCTATACGTTGGGAACCGGGCTGATGGACCCCTGGGCCATCGGGGCCACAGCCCTGATCCCCGCCCCGGGGACCGAGGCGCGCGCCCTGCCCCTGCTTCTGAAACGGCATGACGCGACGATTTTCGCCGCCGCCCCCGGCGTCTATCGCCAGCTGTTGCGGGGCGACATTCCCGCCATGCCGCGCCTGCGCCACGGGCTGTCGGCGGGCGAAAAACTGCCCGAGGAAACCCGCGCCCGCTGGCAGGCGGCGACCGGGACCGAGGTGCACGAGGCCTATGGCATGTCGGAATGCTCGACCTTCATCTCGGGCAGCCCCGACCACCCGGCGCCCGCCGGAACGCTGGGCCGGATTCAGCCGGGCCGCCACGTCTGCCTATGGGCCGATGGGTCCGCCGCCGCCCCCGGCACCCCGGGTGTCATCGCGGTGCACCGGGACGATCCGGGACTGATGCTGGGATACCTTGACCGGCCCGAGGAAACCGCCGCCCGTTTCGAGGGCGATTGGTTCCTGACCGGCGATCTTGGACAGGAAGGCCCAGACGGCGCGATTGCCTATCTGGGCCGCAACGACGACATGATGAACGCGGGCGGCTACCGCGTGTCCCCGGTCGAGGTGGAAGAGGCCCTGTGCCAGCACCCCGGAGTTGACGAGGCCGCCGCTTGCGAGGTCCGCGTCAAGTCCGATACCAGCGTCATCGCCGCCTTCTACACCGGACCCGATGCCCTGTCTGAAGAGGTGCTGGCCAAATTTGCCGCCGAAAGGTTGGCCCGCTACAAATGCCCGCGCCTGTTCGTGCGGGTCGATGCCCTGCCGCGCGGGGCGAACAACAAACTTCTGCGCAAGGCGCTGAAAACCGACTGGGAGACCCGCAATGGTCAAGCTTGATATCCTGTCCGACCCGATCTGCCCGTGGTGTTATATCGGCAAGGCAAACCTTGACCGGGCGCTGGAACAGGTGGGCGACCATCCCTTCATCGTGGAATGGCATCCGTTCCAACTGAACCCCGACATGCCCGCCGAAGGCATGGACCGCCGCGCCTATATGGAGGCGAAATTCGGCGGGCAGGATGGGGCGGTAAAGGCCTATCTGCCGGTGATGGAACATGCCCAGAAGGCCGGGCTGACCCTAAATCTCGACAAGATCGCGCGCACACCGAACACGCTGAACGCCCATCGGTTGATCCACTGGGCCGGTATCGAACAGAAACAGACCCCGGTCGTGTCGGCGCTCTTCAAGGCCTATTTCGTCGAGGGGCGCGATATCGGTGATACCGAGGTTTTGGCCGATATCGCCGACACCGCCGGCATGGACGCGAGCGTTGTGACCCGTCTTCTGGCGTCTGACGCGGACATGGACGACATCCGCGCCCGCGACGCCCATTCCCGACAGATGGGTGTGAATTCCGTTCCGACCTTCATCGTCGCGCAGCAGCACGCGGTTCCCGGCGCACAGCCGGTTGAGCTTTGGGTGAAGGTGATCGCCGATATCAAGGCCCAGCTGGAACAGGCGGACGGCGCATGAAGAACGAAGCGGTCCTTGTCCTTATCGGTCTGCTTGCCACCATCGTGGCGGGCGGCACGGTCTTCTTTCACGCGGTCGAAGGCTGGAGCTGGGTCGACAGTTATTTCTTCACCGTGGTGACCCTGTCGACCGTTGGCTATGGCAACCTTGTCCCCGTCACGGTTCTGGGCAAGATCGGCACCACGGTGATGATCTTTCTGGGGCTTGGGGTCTTCGCGCTGGCCATCCAGCAGTTCGGCCATGTGACGATCCAGCGGCGGCTCGAGGCACGGCGCAAGGCACGTGAGGCCCAGCGGAACGACAGCGCCAGATGATCACGGCCCACCTTCCTTCGGGCTATGTGTTGGGGCGGACGATTGCGACCCATCCCGCGATCTTTTTTGCCGCCCTTGTGGGGGCGGTGTTGCCCGATGTGGACCTGATCTGGTTTTACTGGATCGACGATCGGGCGTTTCACCACCATCACTACTGGGTCCATATTCCGGGGTTCTGGGTGATCACGGGCGTGATTGTCTGGCCCATCTTGCGGGCGGTAAACAGGTTGGGATCGACGGTGTTCGCCGCGTTCCTTGCTGGCGTCGCATTGCACATCGGGCTTGATGCCATTGCGGGCGGAATAGCCTGGGGTTGGCCGTTCAACGACAAACTTTACTACGCCGTATCGGTTCCCGCCCTTGGCGGTCACTGGATATGGAATTTCATTCTTCATCCGGTGTTTGCGCTGGAACTGGCAATCTGGGTATCTGCGGGGTGGCTGTTTTGGAACAAGTAAGAAAACCTGGCCCCGGCCGCGTCGAATTCGTCGCCCTGATGGCGATGATGGGGGCGATGGTGGCCTTTTCCATCGACGCCATGTTACCCGCCCTGCCCGAGATCGGCGCAGAGCTGAGCCCCGATGCCCTGAACCGGGCGCAGCTGGTGGTGACGGCCTTTGTGTTTGGCATGGGGATCGGCACATTCTTCGTAGGGCCGATTTCCGACTCCGTCGGGCGCAGGCCGGTGATGGTGGGCGGCGCGGTGGTCTATGTGGCGGCGGCCCTCACGGCCTATGCGGTTTCCAGCCTTGAGGGGCTACTGATTTCCCGGGTCGTCATGGGGCTGGGTGCGTCGGGCGCACGGGTGATGTCGATGGCGATCGTGCGCGACCTGTATGAAGGGCGACAGATGGCGCGGATCACCAGTTTTGTCATGCTGGTGTTTTCGCTGGTGCCCGCGCTGGCTCCGTCGCTTGGCGCGCTGATCATCGTCGGCTGGGGGTGGCGGGCGGTGTTTCTGTCCTTCGCGATCTTCGCGCTGGGGGTCAGCCTTTGGTACCTCCTCCGGCAACCGGAAACCCTGCACCCGGAATACCGGCGTCCCTTGTCGTTCAAGGCTATCGGCGCGGCGCTGCGGGAACTGGCGGCACATCCGACCGTCAGGCTGTCGACACTGGTTCAGACGCTGTGTTTCGGGATGTTGTTTTCGGTTCTGTCCTCGACCCAGCAGGTGTTCGACGTGACCTTTGACCAGGGCGCGGCCTTTCCGCTGTGGTTTGGCGGAATTGCGGTGATCGCGGCCAGTGGATCGGTGATCAACGCGCGGCTGGTGGTGCGTCTGGGGATGCGGGCGATGGTCAAGGGTGTGCTGGCAATGCAGATCGCCCTGTCGACCCTGATGATCCTGTGTTGGCTGGCAGCGCCGGGAACGATGCTGTCCTTTGCCCTCTATGTCCTCTGGACCGCGTCGGTCTTCTTTCAGGCGGGTCTGACGATCGGCAACCTCACGGCGCTGGCGTTGGAGCCGATGGGCCATATCGCGGGGATCGCCGCGTCGGCGCTGACGGCGATTGCGACGGTGGGAGCGGTTCTGATCGCGGTGCCGGTGGGGCTGGCCTTTGACGGGACGCCCCTGCCGCTGGCTGTGGGCATCCTATGTGCAGCCGTCCCGGCGCTGTGGCTGACAACGAAGATCCGGCGGGACAGCGACGGCTAACGTGGGCAGGGTCGGCTGCAGATATTCTCGCAGGGTATTCCGTCATTGTCCCGGTCGCGGGCTGTATCTCCGCAGATGACAAGATGATAGCAGGCTTCTTCACAGCTAACCATTTGACCGCAGGTTTTTCGGGCGCAGGAGTAGCCTTGCGCCGGAACAATCGGCGTCATCAGCGGTGCATCAGGTTTTAAGAGGTCCCATAAAGTTGGATCTGCGGCCGCAGAAGATGGAAGACATAACAATCCCAGCAAAAAGAGCATGGCTTTCATTGGACTAACCCCCGACCACAAAAGCGGTGCTGTGCTTCGGATTTTGATGTCCTTTTCCTACCCTCAGCAAGCTCTATCTTAGCAGCCACTCGCCGGGACGCTTGCGGCCCGGCACACGCCCGCCCGCCCCCACGGCGGGCGTGTTCCACGCCCACCCGGGCGGACGCGTGCCTTTCTTCAACCCGCCTTCTTCCCGGCCTTCGCTTCCTTCACCTTCATCGCCAGATCCTGCGCGATGGCAAAGGCGCCCTTGATCTTGTCGCTGTCCTTCTTCCAGTCGCGGCGGACGACGATCTTGTTGTCCTTGACCTTGGCCAGCCCGTCCTGCGCCTGAATGAAATCGACCAGCCCCTTGGGCGAAGCGAATTTGTCGTTGTGGAACCGGATCGTCGCGCCCTTCGGCCCACCGTCCAGATGGCTGATGCCGGCACGTTTGCACATCGCCTTGATCCGCACGATCAGCATCAGCGTGTTCACCTCTTTCGGCAGCTTGCCGAAGCGGTCGATCAGTTCGGCGGCGAAGCCTTCCAGATCCACCTTGGTGGTCAGTTCGGACAGGCGGCGGTAGAGGCCAAGGCGCACATCCAGATCGGGGACATAGCTGTCGGGGATCAGGACCGGGACGCCAAGGTTGATCTGGGGCGCCCAATGCCCGTCGTTGTCGGTGACGCCCTCGGCCTCGCCGGACCGGATCCGGGCGATCTCGTCCTCGAGCATCTGTTGATAGAGCTCGTATCCGACCTCGTTGATATGACCGGACTGTTCTTCGCCCAAGAGGTTGCCCGCGCCGCGAATATCCAGATCCTGGCTAGCCAGCGTGAACCCCGCCCCGAGCGTATCCAGACTGCCCAGCACGCGCAGACGCTTTTCCGCCTGCGGGGTCAACCGGGCGCGGGGTTTCGTGGTCAGATAGGCATAGGCGCGGGTCTTGGACCGGCCCACGCGTCCCCGGATCTGATAGAGCTGGGCAAGGCCGAACATATCCGCCCGGTGCACCACCATAGTATTCGCGGTCGGGATATCGAGGCCGGATTCCACGATGGTCGTGGCCAGAAGCACGTCGTACTTCCCGTCGTAGAAGGCGTTCATCCGGTCGTCCAACTCGCCCGCCGCCATCTGGCCGTGGGCCACCACATAGGTGATTTCCGGGACGTTTGTTTTCAGCCAGTCCTCGACCTCGGGCAGGTCGGAAATGCGCGGCACCACATAAAAGGACTGCCCGCCGCGATAGTGTTCGCGCAAGAGCGCCTCGCGCACGGTGATGGTGTCGAATTCGCTGACGTAGGTGCGGATCGCCAGACGGTCCACCGGGGGCGTGCCGATGATCGACAGTTCGCGCACACCGGTCAGCGACATTTGCAGCGTGCGCGGGATCGGCGTGGCGGTCAGGGTCAGGACGTGCACATCCGACCGCATCTGCTTGAGCCGTTCCTTGTGTTGGACCCCGAAATGCTGCTCTTCGTCGATGATCAACAGGCCAAGGTTACGGAACTTTGTCCCCTTGGCCAAGAGCGCATGGGTGCCGATGACGATATCCACGTCACCCGAGGCCATGCCGTCCCGCGTGGCGGCCATATCCTTGGCCGAGACAAAGCGCGACAGTTGCCGTACCTTGATCGGGAAACCGCGGAACCGTTCGGCAAAGCTTTTGTAATGTTGCCGGGCCAGCAGGGTCGTGGGGGCGATCAGCGCGACCTGCACCCCCGACATGGCCGCGACAAAGGCCGCTCGGATCGCCACCTCGGTCTTGCCAAAGCCCACGTCGCCGCAGATCAGCCTATCCATCGGGCGGCCCGCGTCCAGATCGTCCAGCACCTCGGCGATGGCCTGCAACTGGTCGTCGGTTTCGGCATAGGGGAAGCGGGCCAGAAACTGGTCCCACATGCCATCGGGCGGGGTCAGCACGGGCGCCTTGCGCAGGGCGCGTTCGGCGGCGATGCGGATCAGCCGCTCCGCCATCTGGCGGATGCGTTCCTTCAGCCGGGCCTTCTTGGCCTGCCATGCGCCGCCGCCCAACCGGTCCAAGAGCCCCTCTTCATGGCCGTATTTCGACAGAAGCTCGATGTTCTCGACCGGCAGGTAGAGCTTGGACCCTTCGGCATATTCCAGCGCGATGCATTCATGGGCGGCACCGGCGGCGGTGATAACCTCGAGCCCCAGGTAGCGGCCGACGCCGTGGTCGACATGCACCACCAGATCGCCCGGTGTCAGGCTTTGGGTTTCAGTCAGGAAGTTCTCGGCGCGGCGTTTCTTTTTCGTCTGCCGGATCAGGCGGTCACCCAGAACATCCTGTTCGGAAATGACGGTCAGGTCCTTCGCCTCGAACCCGGCATCCAGCGGCCAGACCGCCAGATGCAGACCCGCCTTTCCCACGCGGGTGAAATCGGTGATGTGGATCACCTCTCCCATGCCCTCGTCTTCCAGAAGGCCGGACAGGCGTTCGCGCGCCCCGTCGGAATAGCTGGCAATCACGACGGGACCGTCGTCCAGTTTGCGCCGCAGATGGTCGGCCAGGGCGCCGAACAGGCTGATGCTTTCCTGCTGCCGTTCGGGGGCGAAATTGCGCCCAATCCGACCGCCCGCGTCGATGACGCCCGGGCCGCTGGCCTGTGGCAGGGGGTGGAAATGCAGCACGCGGCGGCCATCGGTGGCCGCGTCCCATGCGGCGTCGTCCAGATACAGCAGGCCGGGGGGCACAGGCTTGTAGACCGTATCGACCCGGCCCTTCTGGGTCATGGCGATCTTGCGAGTCTCATACTGGTCGGCGATCCCCTCCCAGCGCGACAGGCGGGCCGCGCCGGTCTGGTCGTCCAGGGTGATCGTCGCGCCGGGCAGGTAATCGAACAGGGTTTCCAGATGGTCGTGGAAGAAGGGCAGCCAATGTTCGACGCCCGCGTGCTTGCGGCCGGCGCTGACGGCCTCGTACAGCGGATCATCGGTGCCCGCCGCGCCAAATTCGATCCGGTAGTTCTGGCGGAACCGGGTAATTGCGGCCTCGTCCAGAATGACCTCGGACACGGGCGCAAGTTCGACGACCGACAGTTTCTCGGTGGTGCGCTGGGTCGCGGGGTCGAACCGGCGGGCGCCGTCCAGCACGTCGCCGAACAGGTCCAGCCGCACCGGCCCTTCCTGTCCCGGCGGGAAGATGTCGATGATCCCGCCCCGGATCGCGTAATCGCCCGGTTCCAGCACCGTGGGCGCCTGCGTGAACCCCATGCGGATCAGGAAATCGCGCAGGCCCTTTTCGTTGATCCGGTCGCCGACACGGGCGGAGAATGCGGCCTCGCGCAGAACCTCTCGGGCCGGCACCTTCTGGGTCGCGGCGTTCAAGGTCGTCAGCAGGACGAATTTCTTCGGCAACCCGTGCGCCAGCGCCGCAAGCGTCGCCATCCGCGTGGCCGAGATATCGGCATTGGGCGACACGCGGTCGTAGGGCAGACAATCCCACGACGGGAAGGTCATCACCGGCATGTCGGGGGCAAAGAAGGCCAGCGCAGCCTGCATCGCCGCAAGCCGCTTGTCATCACGGGCGACATGCAGCACCGGCGCGCCGCCCTTGTCGATCTCTTGCAGGATCAGGCGGGCATCCAGCCCCTCGGGCGCGCCGCCAACGGTGATATGGGTCGATGAATTGGCCATGCGGTTCCCTACGCCACCGCCCCGCGTTGTCAACCGCTCAGAAGCCGGGGCCGACCGCAAGGTTTTGGTACATGCCGAACATGGCCGTCACGAAGATCGAAATCATGCCGATGAACTGGGTATAGACCCGATGCCGGTAGAGCCGACGGTGGAGCGCCTCGCCCTCGGGCTGTTCGGTTTCGATCAACCGGGCGGTGGACAGCGACAGGGCCCCGACAAGCGACATGGGGAAGGCCAGAAGGAAGACGGCTTGCGCGAATTCCACCCAATACCAGAAGGCCATTACCCCAAGGGCGGTCAGGACGAAACAGACGAACCCCAAAAGCCACAGGCCGGACACCCGCCCGATGTGCAGAATGCGGTTCACGTTGATCCGGACAAGGTCTTCCAGATCCTGCTGTGCATTGCCACCGGAGCGGGCCGCGCGCTGGACAAGATCATAGGGAACGCCCAAGACCCAATGGCTGGCCGACGACCAGAACACCGCCAACGCGATCCAGAACCAGAGGTTCGAGAAAGAGCGCATGTCGATGACTTCAAAAAGGGTTTGGGTCCAATTCACGGGGGTCGGGTCCGGGTGATCTTTTCGATTTTTCGCGACCCTAGCGCCGGGATGCGGCGTTGCCCAGACTTGTGATGCGACAAAATCCGTGGCACCCGTGATTTGTGACAAGAAAGGCCCGTTCCAGATGACCCGCATCCCTGCCCCCTTTCCCGCCAACCGCCCGCGCCGTCTGCGGGCCACCCCGGCCCTGCGGTCGATGGTGCGCGAAAACACCCTGACGCCCTCAGATTTCATCTGGCCGGTCTTCCTGATGGAGGGGACGGATGCCGAAACCCCGGTGCCGTCGATGCCCGGCGTCGTCCGTCGCACGGTTGATCGCGTGGGCGCCGCGGCAAAAGACGCGTGGGATCTGGGCATTCCGGCGATCTGCCTGTTCCCCTACACGGCGATGGAACACCGGACCGAGGATTGCGCGATGGCCTGGGACCCGGACAACCTGACCAATCGCGCCATCCGCGAGATCAAGTCGGCCTGCCCCGAAATCGCGGTGATGACCGATATCGCCCTTGATCCCTACAACATCAATGGCCACGACGGGTTTGTCGAAAACGGCGAAATCGTCAATGACCGCACGGTCGAGGCACTGGTGAAAATGGCGCTGGCGCAGGCGGCCTCGGGCGCGGATATCCTTGGGCCGTCGGACATGATGGATGGCCGGATCGCGGCCATTCGCGGCGCGCTGGAAAGTGAAGGATACCAAAAGGTTACGATCCTGTCTTACACCGCGAAATATGCCTCTTCCTTCTACGGGCCGTTCCGCGATGCGGTGGGGGCAACGGGCGCGCTGACCGGGGACAAGAACACCTATCAGATGGACCCGGCCAATTCGGACGAGGCGATGCGCCTTGTTGCCCGTGATCTGGCCGAGGGGGCCGATATGGTCATGGTCAAGCCGGGGATGCCCTATCTGGACATCTGCCGCCGGGTGAAAACCGAATTCGGCGTGCCGACCTTTGCCTATCAGGTGTCCGGGGAATACGCGATGTTGCAGGCGGCCGCGCAAAACGGCTGGCTGGACGGCAAGAAGGTGATGATGGAGAGCCTCATGTGTTTCAAACGCGCGGGCTGTGACGGCATCCTGACCTATTTTGCACCCGAGGCCGCCAAAGTGCTGAACGGCTGAAACCCGCCGCCGGACCTGCCCCTGCATCTTGCGGGTGACAGCCCCGCCAACTCTGCCTATAGTGTGTGCATCAAGAGCGGCCGAAAAGGCCGCCCACAGGCACAAGAGGCACAAGAGATGAGCAGTCTTTCAAGACGCAATTTCGCGCTTGGCGCGTTGGCCGGGGTTTCCCTGTCCGCCTGCAGCAATGGCATTGGCGGTACCGGCGCGCCGACCATTGATGCGCGGGTCAACGAGACCCTGAATTACATGTATTCCCGCTATCCCGGCACACGTGACCTTGCGGCCAGCGCCAAGGGCATGCTGGTGATGCCGGTCATGACAGAGGTCGGGCTTGGGCTTGGCGGGTCGTTCGGTCGCGGCGCCTTGCGGATCCAGAACACGTCGGTTGATTACTATTCCGCTGCCGGGGCAAGTGCAGGCATTCAAGTCGGCGCACAGCAGTTCAGCCATGTTCTGTTCTTCATGACCGATGAGGCGCTGATGGATTTCCGGCGCGGATCGGGCTGGGCAGCGGGTGCCGATATGGAATACGCGCTGAACGATCAGGGCGAGATGCTGCGAGCCGAGACCACGACCTCGCTTGCCCCTGTCATCGCCGTTGTCTTTGCGCAGGCCGGGTTCCGTGTCGGGGCCACGCTGGAAGGTGTGAAATACACCCGCATCATTCCCTAAGGGATCAACAATTCCCCAAGGATCAAGCCCCGGCATCTGCGCGGGGCTTTTTCTGTTGCGGGCCTTGGAAAACGACAGTGAGTGTCGTGTAAAGGCGATCATCATTGCGGGCAAAACGCATTCTGGGCCAAACCCAACCGGAGGAAGTCATGAAAACCACCACCCGTGTGGCCGTCATCGGCGGCGGCGTTGTCGGATGTTCCGTTCTGTATCACCTGACCAAGCTGGGTTGGTCGGATGTGATGCTGATCGAACGGTCCGACCTGACATCGGGGTCCACATGGCACGCGGCGGGCGGGTTTCATACGCTGAACGGCGATACCAATATGGCCGCGCTTCAGGGCTATACGATCAAGCTCTATCGCGAGCTGGAAGAGATCACCGGCATGTCCTGCGGGCTGCACCACGTGGGCGGGGTCACGCTGGCAGACAACAAGGACCGGTTCGACATGCTGGTCGCGGAGCGGGCCAAGCACCGCTACATGGGTTTGGAGACCGAGATTGTCGGTCCGGAAGAGATCGCCAAACTGGCCCCCATCGTGAACCTCGACGGGATCAAGGGCGCGCTTTACGATCCGCTGGACGGCCACCTTGATCCCTCCGGCACGACCCACGCCTATGCCAAGGCCGCCCGGATGGGCGGGGCCACGATCGAAACTCACTGCAAGGTGATCGAGACGAATCAACGCCCCAATGGCACATGGGACGTGGTGACCGAAAAGGGCACCATCCATGCCGAACATATCGTCAACGCCGGCGGCCTTTGGGCGCGCGAGGTGGGGGCGATGGCCGGTGTCTACCTGCCGCTGCACCCAATGGAGCACCAGTATCTGGTCACCGACGACCTGCCCGAGATTTACGAACGCGGCGAAGAACACCCCCACGTCATGGACCCCGCCGGGGAAAGCTATCTTCGGCAGGAAGGCCGGGGACTGTGCATCGGGTTCTATGAACAGCCCTGCCGGCCCTGGGCAGTGAAATGCACCCCGTGGGAGTTTGGGCACGAATTGCTGCCCGATGATTTCGACAAGATCGAAGAGTCCATCGCCTTTGCCTACAAGCGTTTCCCGGTGCTGGAACGCGCGGGCGTCAAGACGGTGATCCACGGCCCCTTTACCTTTGCCCCCGATGGCAACCCGCTGGTCGGCCCGGTGCCGGGCATGCGCAACTATTGGTCCGCCTGTGGTGTCATGGCCGGGTTCAGCCAGGGCGGCGGCGTCGGCCTGATGCTGGCGCAATGGATGATCGAAGGCGAATGCGAACGGGATGTCAGCGCCATGGACGTGGCCCGGTTCGGCAAGTGGATCACACCGGGCTATACCCTGCCCAAGGTGATCGAGAACTATCAGCGCCGCTTCTCGGTCAGCTACCCGAACGAGGAGCTTCCCGCCGCCCGGCCGCATCGCACCACGCCGATGTACGATATTTTCGACAGCATGGGCGCGGTCTGGGGCGCCCAATTTGGGCTTGAGGTCGTCAACTACTTTGCCCAAGGCGACGAGCCCCGCTATGAAACCCCGTCCTTCCGCCGGTCCAACGCGTGGGAGGCGACCGCGCGCGAGGTTCGCGCGGTGCGCGAGGGCGTCGGCATCAACGAAACACACAACTTCGGCAAGTTCCGGGTGACCGGGCCGAACGCGCGGGCGTGGCTGGACCGGATCATGGCGGGCCGCATCCCGGCCCCCGGTCGCCTGTCGCTGACACCGATGCTGTCGCCCAAGGGGCGGCTTCTGGGGGATTTCACCGTCTCCTGTCTGGCCGAGGGTGATTTCCGCCTGACGGCCTCTTACGGGGCGCAGGCGCAGCATCTGCGCTGGTTCGAAATGAACGCGGCGGACGGCGCGCAGGTCGAAAACACCTCGGACAGCCTGACCGGGTTTCAGATTGCCGGGCCAAAAGCGCGGGAAGTGCTGGCCGCCTGCACCCTGTCGGATGTCACCGACATCCGGTTCCTTGACGCGCGCAAGATGGTCGTGGGTCAGGTGGACTGCATCGTTCAGCGGGTCAGCTATACCGGCGATCTGGGATACGAGATTTTCTGCAACCCGATGGATCAGCGGCAATTGTGGGAAACCCTATGGGCCGCGGGTCAGCCGCACGGGATGAAGCCCTTCGGGATGCGGGCGATGATGAGCCTGCGTCTGGACCGGTTCTTCGGCTCGTGGATGCGGGAGTTTTCGCCAGATTATACCCCCGCCGAAACCGGGATGGACCGCTTCATCGCCTGGAAGAAGAACGTGGATTTCATCGGCCGTGCGGCGGCCGAGGCGGAACGGGCCACTCCCCCCGCCCGTACGCTGATGACCTTCGAGGTCGATGCCGACGACGCCGATGTGGTCGCCTACGAGCCGGTCTTTATCGGCGGCGAGGTGAAAGGGTACTGCACCTCGGGCGGCTATTCGCATCACGCGGGCAAATCCATCGCTTATGCGCTGGTGCCGCGCGACGCCGCGTCGCCCGATCTGGAGGTCGAGATCGAAATCCTTGGGTCGCGCCGGAAGGCCCGCGCGATCAGCACCCCGATGTTCGACCCCGAGGGAGAGCGGCTTCGCGGCTAGAGCGGCTTTGCGGCGCGGCGATTCGCCGGTAGGGAGAGGGGCATGGAAACACCGGTCCTGATCCTTGCCGCCGGGCGGTCGTCGCGCATGCGCGGGGCGGACAAACTGTTGCAGCCGGTTGGCGGCGTCCCGTTGTTGCGGCGGCAGGTCCTGTCAGCCATGACCACGGGCGGGCGGGTTATGGTGGCGCTCCCCGGCCCGAATGATCCGCGGGCCGCTGTTCTGCAGGGGCTTCCGGTGGCAATCGTTCCGGTTCCGGATGCGGCGCAGGGGATGTCGATTTCGCTCCGGCGCGGGGTGCGTGCCCTGCCCGATTGTGACCGGTTCCTCGTGCTGCTGCCCGATCTGGCGGAATTGGCCCCCGAAGACCTGCGCGCCGTTCTGGACGCGCCCGGCACAGCACCCGACGCCCTGATCTGGCGCGGCGCGACCGAGGAGGGGAAGCCCGGTCATCCGATCCTGTTCGATGCCGCGCTGCGCCCCGACTTCGCCGATCTTTCAGGCGATACCGGCGGCGCCCCGATCATCGCTGCCCATGCCAACCGGGTGCATCTGGTCGCCCTGCCCGGCCAACGGGCCCGCCGTGATCTGGACACCCCCGAAGATTGGGCGGCATTCCGATTGGAAACCGGTCTGTGACCTTGATTTCGGTCCGTGATCCTGCCCGCCAAAAGAACTCAGCGGCGCATTGCACGCTATTGGAATTGTCTGAGGAATAATTCACAATCATAGCGTTATTTTAGCCCAAGGATATGAGTATGACGAATCCGATGCTTGCCCCGTCGTCCGCCCCTGTTCTTCTTTCCCCTTTCTACGATGGCGACCACAGGATGGTACACCATGCGCCGCTAGCAGATGGACGCACGATCGTGGTCTGGGCCGGAACCGGAAGTGCGGCAGAGGGCTATGACATCTTTGCCCAGTTCTTGGATGAAACCGGGGCGCCGGTTGGGACCCCTTTCGTCGTCAACAGCTACTTGATCAGCGATCAGATCATGCCGCAGGTGACGGCCTTGCCCGGAGGTGGGTTTGTCGTCGCGTGGCAATCCTTCGCACAGGATGATTTTTCCATCACCGACCCTTATGATTCCCAATTTACCCTTCAGTACGGCATCTATTGCCAGACATTTGATGCGGCTGGTGCCCCCGTTGGCGGCGAGACGCTGGTAAATGAAAACACGGTCGGACATCAGTTCAAGCCGAAAATGCTCACTCTGGATGATGGGGGTTACATCGTCTTCTGGGGGGAGTTGAGGGTCACGTATTTTCAACGTTTTGATGCTGACGGAAACAAGGTTGGCACGGCGACAATGGTCCCGGCCATAGAAGAAGACGGCAGTTCGTTCCTTTTCGGTCCGTGGGGCGAATCCAACTTCGTCCAATTGGATGACGGTAATATTGCGGTCTTTTGGACCAAAACCACACAAACCGCCTCCCATGTCACGATCTTCGATCTTGACGGTGTTTTGGTGAACGAATTCGATGTTGGAGTTGGCAGCCAAACCATGATGGTCCAGCTCGAGAACGGCAACCTGTTCCTCGCATGGACCTCCCAGATGGATGGAATTGTGGGCAGCGGCGAAGCCACTCATATGATTGGTGCGGTCTACACCCCGGCCGGCGAAGTGGTTGTCCTGGCGTGCCCCCATCGGGTGGTCCGGTTTGATTGTTAGTGCATCGTGGGCCTCTGGTCCATCGGAACGATGCTTTC